>JAMFRW010000439.1 GCA_026224975.1 Rhodoferax sp.
CGACGCACTGCTCGCCGAGTACCGCAAGCCCGACTCGAAGCTGCGCGTGCTGATCAGCGTCGAAGCGCTCGCGAAGGGCTTCGATGTTCCGGACGTGGGCTGCGTCGTCGACTGCCGCCCGCTGCGCAAGTCGCTCTCGACCGCCATCCAGATGTGGGGCCGTGGGCTCCGATCGAGCCCGGCCACCGGCAAGACCGATTGCCTTCTGCTTGACCACAGCGGCAACATCATCCGCTTCGCCAAGGACTTCGAGGACATCTACTTCAACGGGCTGCAGTCGCTCGACAACGGCGAGAAGCTCGACAAGGCCATTCGCCGCGACGACGAGCAGAAGGAACCGAAGCCGTGCCCGTCGTGCGGCTTCAAGCCGATGGCCAAGCGCTGCATGTCCTGCGGCTTCGAAGTGCAACTCGCCTCGCTCATCGAGCACGAGCCTGGGCAGATGCAGGAGATGGCCATCTTCGCGGGCAAGAAGAAGCTCGCCGACGACGGCCGCCACCTCTACGAGCAGGTCGTCACCTACACCCGCAGCCGCGGCAACCCCGACACCGCGAAGCAGCGTGCGGCGCACCTGTTCCGCGAGATGGCGGGCGACTGGCCCAACGCCTACAGCTTCGAGCGCACGAGCAACGTCGAGATCACTCGCGCCGTGCTGAACAAGATCCGTGAACGAAACATCCGGTTCTCCAAGAACCGCGATGCTCAAAGGGCAGCAGCATGATCGCAGCGCAGTACATCCTCCCGCTCGCCCACGAACTCATCATCGACCTGTTCGCGGGCGGTGGCGGCGCATCGACGGGCATCGAGCAGGCCACCGGCCGGCATGTCGACATTGCGGTCAACCACGACCCGCAGGCGGTGTCGCTGCACCAGGCGAACCACCCGCAGACTCGGCACTACGTGGCCGATGTATTCGAGGTCGACCCGCTCGAAGTGACCGGAGGGCGGCGCGTTGGCCTGCTGTGGGCATCGCCCGATTGCAAGCACTTCAGCAAGGCGAAGGGCGGCAAGCCAGTCAGCAAGAAGGTGCGCGCCCTGGCAGACGTGATCGCCGAGTGGGCCGAAGCCGACTGGCCGGAAGGCCAGCCGCGCGTGATCTGCATGGAGAACGTCGAAGAGTTCGTGACCTGGGGCGAACTCGACGACGACGGCTATCCGATCGCGGCCGAGAAGGGCAAGCTGTTCGACGCATGGCGTGCGCGCTTCACGGCCTGCGGCTACGTGAGCGAGTTCCGCGTGCTCAAGGCCTCCAACTACGGCACGCCGACGATTCGAAAGCGCCTATTCGGCGTGTTCCGCTGCGACGGGCAGCCGATCACATGGCCGGCCGAGACACACGCTGCAAACCCGGTTAAAGGCAGCGGCGTGAAGCCGTACCGCACGGCCGCCGAGTGCATCGACTGGTCCATCCCTTGCCCGTCGATCTTCGAGCGCAAGCGCCCGCTTGCCGACGCGACGATGCGCCGCATCGCAAAGGGCATCATGCGATACGTGGTGGATTCGGCCGCGCCGTTCATTGTGGGGCAGGGCGGTCCGATCTATTCGGGCAAGCCGGTTTCGTCTGC
>JAMFRW010000440.1 GCA_026224975.1 Rhodoferax sp.
ACTCGTTCACACAACAAAACCCGTTGACACGCATGGCCCTCTACCAACTCGACGACCAGACACCCCGCATCGCAGATTCCGCGTGGATCGCCGACAGCGCGCAAGTCATCGGCAATGTGGAGATAGGCGAAGACGCCAGTGTCTGGTTCGGCGCCATCCTGCGCGGCGACGGCGAGCCGCTGACGCTGGGCAAGCGTGTCAACGTGCAGGACGGCACCATCATCCACGCCGACCCGGGCTTTCCGGTGACGCTGGCCGACGACGTCAGCATCGGCCACCAGGTGATGCTGCATGGCTGCACCATCGGTGAAGGTTCGCTGATCGGCATTCAGTCGGTGATCCTGAACGGCGCCAAGATCGGCAAGCACTGCCTCGTCGGCGCCGGCTCACTGGTCACCGAAGGCAAGGAATTCCCCGACGGCTCGATGATCCTCGGCTCACCCGCGAAGGCCGTCAAGCAGCTCACGCCCGAGCAGATCGAAGGGCTCAAGCGCACGGCCGCGCATTACGTCGAGAACAGCCGGCGCTTCAAGGCTGGCTTGAAGAAGATCGGATAACACCATTGAGTGAACTGCATAAGTTTCTGTTCGAAGGCTTGCCCGTCCGAGGCATGCTGGTGCGGCTGACAAGCGATTGGCAAGAGGTGCTGCGCCGCCGTGCCGCCGCCAGCAACCCGTTTCCGCCGCCGGTGCGCGCGCTGATGGGCGAGATGGCGGCAGCCGGCGTGCTGATGCAGTCCAACATCAACTTCGCCGGCGCGCTGATCCTGCAGACGCACGGTGACGGCCCCGTCAAGCTGGCCGTGGCCGAGGTGCAGCCCGACCTGGCCTTCCGCGTGACGGCGACCGTGATCGGCGAGGTGCCCGAAGGCGCCAGGCTCGAAGCCATGCTCAACGTGCACGGCAAGGGCCGCTGCGCGATCACGCTCGATCCGCAAGACCGCCGGCCGGGCCAGCAGCCCTACCAGGGCGTGGTGGCGCTGCACGGCGACAGGCGCGAGCCGCTGCAGGAGCTGAGCGAGGTGCTGGAGCACTACATGCTGCAATCGGAACAGCTCGACACGCGGCTGATCCTGGCGGCCGACGACAACGTGGCCGCCGGGCTGCTGATCCAGCGCCTGCCGGTCGAAGGCGCGGGCAACCTGCAAGGCACCGGCCCGCGCAACGAAGACGACATCGGCGTCAACGAAGCCTTCAACCGCATCGCGCACCTGGCGGCCACGCTCACGCGCGAAGAGCTGCTCACGCTCGATGCCGACACCATCCTGCGCCGCCTGTTCTGGGAGGAGCCATTGCGGCGCTTCCCGGTGCAGGCGGGCGACCACGGCCCACGCTTCGTCTGCTCCTGCTCGCGCGAGCGCGTGGGCAGCATGCTGATCGGCCTGGGCCGCGAAGAGGTCGACGGCATCATCGCCGAGCAAGGCCGCGTCGAGATCGCCTGCGAGTTCTGCGGCCTCAAGTACCACTTCGACCCGGTCGACGTGGGCGGGCTCTTCGTGCCACAGCTCAACCAGGCGCCGGGCTCCTCGACGCTCAATTGAGGCCGTTCGAAGGCGGTGAGGGTTACTTGAGCTTGTAGCCGCAAACGCCGCAGAACTGGTCGTCGGCGGTGACCGCCGAGAGGCACTGCGGGCAGGCCAGGCGTACCGGCGGCGGCTCGATGACCGGTGGCAGCGTGGGTGAGAAGCTCGGCGGAGCCGGTGGTGCAGGTGCCGGTGATGGCGGCACGATGATGGTCGGCAATGAGGCCGCAGCGACCGGCGCGACAGACGTTGCGGCAGGCGGCGGAGCGGGTGGCGTCACGACGGGCGGTGGCGAGTAGGCCGGCGGCGCAGCCGGTGAATACTCGGGCGGCACCTCCGTTGGGGGTTTCGGCGCTATTGCCGCGGAGGCCTGATCGCGAGCCCGCTCGGCCGCTTCCTTCGCCTTCTGGCTCAGCTCGGTGGCGCGGCGTTTGGCGTCGTCGAAGCCGCTCTTCATCGCTGCTTCGGCCGCGGCGGTGTCCAGACCTTCGGTCACGCGCAGGTAGACGAGGTTGAGGCCCAGCAGGTAGACCAGCGAGACCAGCGAGAGCGCCAACGCCCAGAGCAGGCCACCGCCGATGGCCCCGGCGATCGCATAGCCGGCGCCGCCGCTGCCCTCCATGCCGTAGCCCTGCGCCATGCCCATCAGCGACTGCAAGCCGCCCATGCCGCCACCGACGATGGAGGCCGACATCGCCATCGTCGGTGCGAGGCCCGTGCCCAGCACGCCGAAGACGATGAAGCCGACGATCATCGAGAGCACGCCCACCACCGCCATCAGCAGCAGCGCTTCGACCAGCCGGCTGCGCGCGATGGCGAGCGCCTGCGCCAGCGCATGCATGATGCCCGCGCCTTCCCACACAGCGGGCAGCGCGAGGAACAGGCACAGCGCCAGCCCCCAGAGCGTGAGCCCGGCGATCACGACAGAGATCGGAAACACCACGACGAACATCAGCGGCCCGAGGAACGGGATCTTGCAGACCACGAACACCAGCGCCAGCACGATGAAGACGGCGAGCACCACCAGCAGCAGCACGATGCCGAGCGCGATGAACTTCGGGATGCACATCAGCCCGTAGACGATGGCGTCCGACACGCTGCGCAGCGGTACACCTTTGGCCTGGTCCATCAGCAGCACGCCGGCCGCGTTGACGCCGGTCGCACCCGCCACGAACATCAGCAATGCGCCCAGGAAGGCGCCGCCCATGCGGCCGGCGAGCGCGGTCAGTACGCCCGCCACCAGCACGCCGGCGAACAGGCAGCCGACCATTGCCAGCAGCGCCCGCCGGTTGCGCAGCCCGCCGATCGCCTGGAACAGGCTGGAAAACGCGTCTGGCGAGAGCCCGGAGATCGGGGACGTTCGGGGTGGCGTCGTGTTCATGGATTCCCTCGGCTTGTGGTTGTTATCGCCCGTGCTCCGGGCGACTCGGCGAATCAGAGGCTCGCTCCCTCAGTTCAGAGGACCTTCGCGGCGTCGCTCCTCAGCCTCGCGCACCTGCTTGCAGCGCGCTTCGCTGGCGTGCTCCGGCTTCTGGCATTCGCGCTGTTCACAAATGCCCTGGCTGATCGGGTTGCGGCCGCTGCACATTTCCTGCGCCGTCCGCACTTGTGGCGCGGCGGGCGCGACCGGCGTTGCTGCAGGGGCCGGGCGGGTGCGCTGCTGCTCTTCGGCCCGCTGGCGTGCGGCCTCCTGCTCGGCGCGTGCCTTGGCCGCCGCTTGATCACGCAGATCGGCCGCCGCTTTGGCCTTGGCCTCGCGGTCGGCCTTGTCGCGTGCCGCCTTGTCCTTGGCGCGCTTGGCGGCCGCGGCGCGTTCGGCGTCGGCATCGGGCGATGACGCGGCGGTCTCGGCAGCGCTGGGCACGGCGGGCGCCTCGGCGGCGGGCACGGGCGTGGCCGGCACCGGTTGGCCGATGGGCGCGGAAGGCTCAGCAGCACTTGCGGTCGCCTCGGGCGCGCTGGCCGGTGGCGGCAAGGCCGAAGGCGCGGGCAGTGCGGCCGACGCGGCGCCGGGGAGCGACGACGGGTCGACATTCAGCTCGGGCGACCGGCTCTTGCCCATGAACCACCAACCGCCGACCGCGAGTGCGATCAGCAGTGCGGCGAGACCCGCCCAGACGAGGGCGCGGACGGGGCTACCGGATGACGGCTGCGCCGCGGTTGCGGCCGATGACTGCGATGCGCGTGGCGGCGTGGGCGGCGGCGGGGGAGCAGTGCGGGCTGCAGGCGGCACCGTGGCGCGCGGCAACGGATCGGGAAACGTCGGCGGCGCGCTGGGTGGGAACGACACAGGTGAAGGCGCAGGCGGCTGGGGAGGAGGCGGAGGCGGCGCCGGTGCGATCAGGTCCGAAAAATCGAACGCTGCAGCCGGCGGCGGCGCGATCGGCTCGAAGGCCGAAGGCGCGAACGACCTCGCGGGGGGCGGTGCCGCAAACGGATCGGCCGGCGGCACCCCATCGAGCGGCGCGGCGCCGGTCGGCAGCCCGAGCTTCGAGCGCGGCACGATCACCGTGCCCGCCATGTTGACGCCGCACTTGGCACAGTAGCGGATGCCGGGCCGGTTGAGGTGGCCGCAATCGGGGCAGGTGAGCGCAGGCTCGGGGGGAACAGCAGCGGCCGGGGGCACGGCGGGCGCCTGGCCGGCGAGGGGCGAGCCGCAGCCGCGGCAGAACCTGGAATCGTCGCGGTTCTCGGCGCCGCACTTCGAACAGACCTTGGGCATCTGGTTCTCTCTCCTGAATCGTCGGATCGCGCCGGTCGCCGTGGCGCCGCGCTGTGTAGGATTCCGTGTGGGATGTCACCGGCTTCTGTCGTGCATCTTGCTCTGGCTGATAGAGCTACTGCCGATCCGCCGGGCGAAACCGGTTATAGCGCATCGCCCGTGTCGGGCAGCAGGTGGTGGCGCTCGCAGGCGGCGTCGCCGCAGCGTTCGCAGTGCCACTGCCAGCGCGTGGGCGCATTGCCGTCAGTCTCGGTCGGTGGCGGGTTTATCGCGCGATCGATGCAGGCCAGCGCCGCAGCGAGCCGTTCGCCACCGGTGCCGGAGACCACCGCATAACCGCATCCGGCCCGCGCCAGGGCTGCGCGCACGCGCGCGTCGACCGGGTCGCGCACATGCGGGCCGTCGCGCTGCAGGCCGTCGGCGAGCCAGGGCAGGTCGAGCGCGGTGAGCAGCGTGGCGTCGCAACGTGCGTGGTCGGCTTCGGCTTGCGCGTAGAGGCTGGTGTCGCCGAAAACCTGCTCGCTGTAGACGGCGATCATCAGCGCGGTGGTGTCGGCGATGACGATACCGCCGGGGTGCGCGCGCGCGGCGGCCTCGATGCGGCGGGTTTGTTCGGCGGCAATGCCTTGCTGCTCGTCCCGCCGCGGGGTGCGGGCCAGCGCGTCGCAGAACTCGCGCAGGTATTCGGGCACGACGACGGTCGGCGTGCCGCGCGCGGCCAGTGCCACTGCCAGCTCGGCAGCCAGCGTCGTCTTGCCGGTGCTTTCGGCGCCGAGCAGGGCGATGACGAGGGCGCGGGTCATGCAGCCACGATCTGCCGCTTCCAAGTCCGCCAGCCGACCACCGACATCACGACGAAGATCGCATAGAGCAGCACCGTGAGCCACAGCCCCTTGTAGGCGAACAGGCCCGCGCTGACGATGTTGACGACGGTCCAGGCGACCCAGTTCTCGACGTACTTGCGGCCCAGCAGCCACTGGCCGATGACGCTCGCGGCGGTGGGAAAGGCATCCCACCACGGCACATCCGTGTCGGTATAGGTCTTGAGGAAGAGGCCTGTCGCCGGCCAGGCGATGACGAGTGCGATCAGCACGACGCGTTTGCCGTGGGTCCCGAGGGACTGCACCTTCAGCGCGCCGCCATCGGCCGTGGTGCCGCGCAGCCATTGCCACCAGCCCCAGCCGGCGACGACGACGAAGAGAATCTGCAGGCTGGCGTCACCGTACAGCCGGCTGCGCCAGAAGAGCGCGAAGTAGAGCAGCGAGGAGACGATGGCGAGCGGCCAGCCGAGCGGGTCGACGCGGATGTTGAAGATCACCATCGCCACCGCCAGCACGAAAGCGACGATCTCCAGCCAGGTGATGGGCGCGCCCCAGAGCGTGAAGGCGGCCGCGAACAAGGGCTGCAGGAACTGCAGCAGGGCATCCATCGACGACGGTCAGCGTTTGGGTGAGGACACCTGCACGTAGATCTCGTCCGGCTTGATCATGCCGAGTTCGAAGCGCGCTTTTTCCTCGACCATCTCCAAGCCCTCTTTCAGGTCACGCACTTCGGCGTCCATCTGTGCGTTGCGCTGGCGCGCCGCGTCGTTCTCGGCGCGTTGCGCGGCCAGCTTGCCCTGGATGTCCATCATGCGCGGCACGCCGCCCTTGCCGAACCAGAGTTCGGCATGCACGAGCGCAAGCAGCGCAAGCAGGGCCAGCGTGACGAAACGCATCTACGAAGAACGGTGCAGCAACCGGAACGAGCGAACCAACCCGCTCAGCGCAGGTTGTAGAACGCCGAGCGGCCGGGGTACACCGCCACATCGCCCAGGTCTTCTTCGATGCGCAGCAACTGGTTGTACTTGGCGATGCGGTCGCTGCGGCTCATCGAGCCGGTCTTGATCTGGCCGGCGTTGGTGCCGACAGCGATGTCGGCGATGGTCGAGTCTTCTGTTTCGCCCGAGCGATGCGAGATCACGGCCGTCCAGCCGGCGCGCTTGGCCATCTCGATGGCGGCGAAGGTCTCGGTCAGCGTGCCGATCTGGTTGATCTTGATCAGGATCGAGTTGGCCACGCGCTTCTCGATGCCTTCCTTGAGGATCTTGGTGTTGGTGACGAAGAGGTCATCGCCGACCAGTTGCACCTTGGAGCCGAGGCGGTCGTTCAGGTGCTTCCAGCCATCCCAGTCGCCCTCGTGCATGCCGTCTTCGATGCTGATGATGGGGTACTTGTCGACCCAGGTCGCGAGCATGTCGGTCCACTCCGGTGCGCTCAGCACCATGTTCTCGCCCTCGAGGTGGTACTTGCCGTCCTTGTAGAACTCGCTGGCCGCGCAATCGAGGCCGATGGCGATCTGCGAGCCTGCGGTGTAGCCGGCCTTGTCGATCGCATCCAGGATCATCTGGATCGCGTCTTCATGGTGCAGGCCGCTGGGCGCAAAGACGCCTTCGTCGCCGACGGCGGTCGACCTGTGCTTGTCGGCCAGGATCTTCTTGAGTGCATGGAACACCTCGGCGCCGTAACGCACCGCTTCGCGGAAGCTCGGTGCGCCCACGGGGATGATCATGAACTCCTGCAGGTCGAGGTTGTTGTTGGCGTGCGCGCCGCCGTTGATGACGTTCATCATCGGCACCGGCATCTGCATGCCACCCGAGCCACCGAAGTAGCGATAGAGCGGCAGGCCCGATTCTTCGGCTGCGGCGCGGGCCACGGCCATGCTCACGGCGAGCGTGGCGTTGGCGCCGAGGCGGCTCTTGTTCTCGGTGCCGTCGAGGTCGATCATCGTGCGGTCGAGGAAGGCCTGTTCGCTCGCGTCGAGCCCGAGCACCGCTTCGGATATTTCGGTGTTGACGTGTTCGACGGCCTTCAACACGCCCTTGCCGAGGTAGCGTGACTTGTCGCCATCGCGCAGTTCGATCGCTTCACGCGAGCCGGTGGACGCGCCCGAGGGCACGGCCGCGCGGCCCATGGTGCCGCTTTCCAGCAGCACATCGCATTCGACGGTGGGGTTGCCGCGGCTATCGAGAATTTCTCTACCGACGATATCGACAATGGCACTCATGACTTCTCTCCGGGTTGCTTCGAATTCTGGTGGGACTGTGGGTCGCGGTGGCGCTCAAACGCCTTCGACGAGGATCATGTTCATGACCGATGCACCTTCGCGGGCCTGCCGCGCGCGACTGTATTCAGGTGATTGGTTGAAGGCGCGCGCCTTCTCGATGCTGGGAAACTTGAGCACGACGACGCGCTCGGGCGACCAGTCGCCTTCGAGCACCTCGACGGCGCCGCCGCGCACGCAGACCTCGGCGCCGTGCACTTGCATCGCCAGGAACGAGAGCTTCTTGTAGTCCTCGTACTGCGCGGGGTTGGTGATTCGCACGTGGGCGATGATGTAGGCGCTGCTCATGTGCGGGCCTCAGCAGGAAAAATCGTTTTCGAGCAAAGGCTGCTGCTTGATCACGCGGTCCAGCGCGAGCAATTGTTCCAGCAGTGCCTTCATGTGCTTGAGCGGCACCGCGTTCGGGCCATCACTCAGCGCGTGTGCGGGATCGGGATGCGTCTCCATGAAGACGCCCGCCACGCCGACTGCGATGGCCGCGCGCGCCAGTACCGGCACGAACTCGCGCTGGCCGCCGGAACTCGTGCCCTGGCCGCCTGGCAACTGCACCGAATGCGTTGCGTCGAAGACGACCGGCGCACCGGTTTCGCGCATGATCGCGAGGCTGCGCATGTCCGAGACGAGGTTGTTGTAGCCGAAGCTCGCACCACGCTCACAGGCCATGAAGGAGTCTTCTGGCAGGCCTTTTTCGGTGGCCGCGGCGCGGGCCTTGTCGATGACATTCTTCATGTCGTGCGGCGCGAGGAACTGGCCCTTCTTGATGTTCACCGGTTTGCCCGATTGCGCCACGGCGCGGATGAAATCGGTCTGGCGGCACAGGAAGGCCGGCGTTTGCAGCACATCGACCACCGAGGCCACATGCTCGATCTGCTCGATGCCGTGCACATCGGTCAGCAACGGCACCTTCAGCTCGCGCTTGACCTTGGCCAGGATCTCGAGACCCTTCTCCATGCCCGGGCCGCGAAAGGTGGTGCCGCTCGACCGGTTGGCCTTGTCGTAGCTCGACTTGAAGATGAAGTGGATGCCGAGCGCCGAAGTGATTTCCTTCAGGTAGCCCGCCACATCCATCTGCAACTGTTCGGACTCGACGACACACGGGCCGGCGATCAGGAAAAAGGGCTGGGTGATGCCGACGTCGAATCCGCAGAGTTTCATCGAAAGGCTTCCTTAGGCGACTGCCGCAGCAGCAATCAGCGCCGGCCCGGCCAGGCGTTCGGCCTGGTGGTCGAGCGCCGCCTTCACATAACTCGTGAACAGCGGGTGGCCGTCCCACGGCGTACTCTTGAACTCGGGGTGGAACTGCACGCCGACGAACCACGGGTGCACATCCTGCGGCAGCTCGACGATCTCGGTCAGCTTCTCGCGCTGCGTGATGGCCGAGATCACCAGGCCAGCGCCGCGCAGCCGGTCGAGGTAATGCTCGTTGGCTTCATAGCGGTGGCGGTGCCGCTCGGTCACGACCTTGCCGTAGATCTGGTGCGCCAGCGAGCCGGGCGTGACATCGGAGCTTTGCGCGCCCAGGCGCATGGTGCCGCCCATGTCGGAGTTGGCGTCGCGCTTCTGGATCGTGCCGTCGTCTTCCTGCCATTCGTCGATCAGCGCGATCACCGGGTGCGGTGTTTGTGGGTCGAACTCGGTGCTGTTGGCGTCGTCGAGCCCGGCCAGGTGGCGCGCCACTTCGATGGTGGCCACCTGCATGCCGAGGCAGATGCCGAGGTAGGGCACCTTGTGTTCACGCGCATATTGGGCCGCGATGATCTTGCCTTCGACGCCGCGCTTGCCGAAGCCGCCCGGCACCAGGATCGCATCGAATCGCGCGAGCTGTGAAACATTGCCCGCCTCTAGCGTTTCGGAGTCGACGTATTCGATCTTCACCCGCGCATGGTTGTGGATGCCGGCGTGGCGCAGCGCTTCGTTGAGCGACTTGTACGAGTCCGACAGGTCGGTGTACTTGCCGCACATGGCGATGGTCACCTCGTGCTTGGGGTGCTCGACTTCGTAGACCAGCCGGTCCCAGCGCTTCAGGTTGGCCGATTTGGTGAGCAACTGCAGTTTCATGCAGATCAGCTCGTCGAGCCGCTGCTCGTGCAGCATGCGTGGCACCTTGTAGATGGTGTCCACATCCCACATCGAGATCACGCCCTGCAGGCCGACGTTGGTGAACATCGAGATCTTGTCGCGCTCGTCGTCGGGAATCTCGCGGTCGGCACGGCACAGCAGCGCGTCGGGCTGGATGCCGATCTCGCGCATCTTCTGCACCGTGTGCTGCGTGGGCTTGGTCTTCAATTCGCCGGCGGCGGCGATGAAGGGCACATAGGTCAGGTGCACGAAGGCCGCGTTGGTGGGGCCGGCGCGCAAGGCCATCTGGCGAACGGCTTCGAGGAAGGGCAGCGATTCGATGTCGCCCACCGTGCCGCCGATCTCGACGATGGCCACGTCCACATCCTGCGCGCCGCGCTTGACGAACTCCTGGATCTCGTTGGTGACATGGGGGATCACCTGCACCGTCTTGCCGAGGTAGTCGCCGCGGCGTTCCTTCTCGAGCACCGACTTGTAGATCTGGCCCGAGGTGAAGTTGTTGGCGCGCTTCATCCGCGTGGTGATGAAGCGTTCGTAGTGGCCCAGGTCCAGATCCGTCTCGGCACCGTCTTCGGTGACGAACACCTCGCCGTGCTGAAACGGCGACATCGTCCCCGGATCGACGTTGAGGTAGGCATCCAGCTTGATGAGGGTGACCTTGAGGCCGCGCGACTCGAGAATCGCGCCCAACGATGCAGAAGCGATGCCCTTGCCCAGCGAGGACACCACAC
>JAMFRW010000441.1 GCA_026224975.1 Rhodoferax sp.
GACCGCGACCGGCTTCACGGTGCGCTTCGACCACCCGTTCGATGCCAGCACCATCAGCCTCTTCGATGGCAGCACGGCCCCCATCGATGTGGTGCTTCGCGGCAGCACGGTCGGCAACGTGACCGGCTCGCTGGTGTTCGATGCCGATCTGCAAGGCCTGCGCTTCGTCAAGACCGGCGGCATCTTGCAGTTCGATACCTACAGCGTGACGCTGGCCAGCGGCCCGCTGGGCTTCCACGATTCATTCAGCGCGCTCGACGGCAACAACGACGGCGTGGTGGCGGCGAGCGGCGACAACGCGCTGTTCACCTTCGACTTCCGCTCCAGTGGCGCGGGCGTCTTGAGCCTGCCCGACTTCATGCGCGGCCCCGGCCAGGCGGTCGATGTGCCGGCGACCGGGCAGTACCTGCCGGTGAGCTTCACCAGCGCCGGCGGCCAGCGTTCGATCGAGTTCACCGTCGGCTTCGACCCGGCCTTGCTGAACATCACGGCGGCGCGCGCCGGCGCAAGTGTGCCGGCCGGTGCGGTGCTGAGCTTCGTTCGTGAAGCGTCGGCCAACGGGGGCCAGCAGGCCCGCATCACGATCACCTTGCCGGGTGACACGGTGCTGGCGGCCGGTACGCTGCGGCTGGTCGACCTCGTCGCCACGGTGCCCGCCACGGCGGTCTACGGCCGCAAGGAAATCATCGACCTGACGGTGACGCAGATCAACGGCAGCCCGCCGATCCCCGGCGCCAACGGCATCGCCGACGACGATGCGTTGCATGTCGTGGGCTACCTCGGCGACACCAGCGGCAGCGCCGACTACAGCACGCTGGACACGCAGTTGATCCAGCGCTACACGACCAAGCTCGACCCGGGCTTTGCCGCGTGGCGCAACATCGATCCACTGATGGTGGCAGACCTCGATGGCAACGGCAACATCAACGTGCTCGATTCGTCCAAGCTGCTGCGCGAGATCAATTTCGCGGCCGGTGTGGCGGGCAGCGTCGATCAGTTGGAGATCCCGCCGATCCCGCGCGGCATCGGGCCCATCGTGTTCGGCGGGCCGGACCCGCTGGTCGACATTCCGCGCGACCTGATCGCCCGCGCCGGACAGGTGGTCAGCGTGCCAGTGCGGCTCGATACGTCGCTCGGCCTGGAATCGGTGCAACTGCGCGTCAGCTACGACGCCAGCCTGTTCGACCTGGTCGGCGTGCGGCGCGGCAGCCTCACGCAGGACTTCGGCTGGTTTGTCACCGGCAACAGCCCGGGCCTGGTGACGGTCGACATGACGCGCCTGAACGCCATGGCCGATGGCACCGGCACCTTGCTGATGCTCGACCTCAAGGTGCGCGCCAATGCACCGGCCGGCGATGCGACGATCGACCTGGCCTACGCACGGCTCAACGACAGTTGGTTGACGCTCGGCGTGCAGCCGCAGCCGGGCGACGACGCCACCGATGGGCGCGTGCACATCCTGCCGGCACTGCAACGCACGCTGCCGATCCAGTTGCTGGCGGGCTTGCCGGACGACCTCACGATGGCCGGCGACCCGGGCCTGCGCACCATCCTGCCGGTGATCCGGCTCGACCGGCCGCTGCCCACCGGTGGCCGCGCGACGGTGAATGCCGATGCCGGCGGCAAGACCTGGCTGCGGGACTACCTGAGCACCGCCGGCCAGCCCGCCAAGGTGTCGCCGAACGCGACGCTGAAGCTGGTGTTGCCGCGTGTGCCGGAAGTGGTCTCGGCGGTGTCGAATGGGTAGCCGATTCGCAGGTGTTCGATGGCGCTGACATCGACTGCTGAACCGGCCGTGACGGCGCGGCCATGGTCCCTGGCCGACGCCGCCGAGTCCGCCGCCTGGGCCGACTTCGGCAGCCCGCAGTCGCAGGATGTGTTCCTGGCGCGCTGGCTGGCGCTGCTGTGCCTGCAGGTGAGCGGCGTGCGCTCGGCGCTCCTGTTGGTGGCGGGCGCCGAAGACAACACCTTCCACGCCGGCGCGGTATGGCCCGATGCCGAGCGCGACCTGGCCTACCTCGCACCGATGGCGCAGCAGGCGCTGGCCGAACGGCGTGGGGTAGTGGTGGCGCTGGCCGAGGGCGTGAGTTCGCGCGTGGCGTATCCGGTGGAAGTGGCCGGCGAGCTGAAGGCCGCGATCGTGCTCGATGTGCTGCCGCGCTCCGAGGCCGGCTTGCAGCAGGCGCTGCGGCAGGTGCACTGGGCGGCGGCCTGGCTGGTCGATCTGTACCGGCAGCAGGCCTTGCAGGCGCGCGAGGCGACGGTCGCACGGCTGTCGCTGGTGCAATCGGCAGTGGGCGCGGCCTTGCAGCAGCGCGGCTTTCAAGCCTCGGCCATGGCTGCCGTGAACCTGCTCGCCACGCGCCTCGCTTGCGACCGCGTGAGCCTGGGGCGTGACGACGATGGCGAGGCGCTGATCGAGGCCATCTCCAACACCGCCAGCTTCGACCGCCGCGGCAACCTGGCACGCCTGATCGCCGATGCGATGGACGAGGCGCTCGATGCCGGTCTGCCGGTGCGTTACCCGGCGCAAGGTGACGCGCGGCTGGCCGCCGCCAGCCATGCGGCGCTGGTGGCGAGCGATGCGGCGGAAGGCGGCGCGGCCTCCGAAGGCGCCTCGGCGCTTTCGGTGTTGCTGGTCGATGCCGAAGGCAGCTTCGGCGTGCTGACCTTCGAGCGACGGCGCGGCCGGCCGTTCGACGACGACGATGTCGAAACCTGCAAGGTCGCGGGCTTGCTGCTCGGCCCGGTCCTCGCCTTGGCGCACGACAACGAGCGCAGTTTGCTGCGCCGTGTGGCCGACGATGTGCACGCCGGCGCGCAAGCCCTCTTCGGCCCGCGGCACCCGGGCGTCAAGCTGCTCACGGCCATCGCGGCTGCAGTGCTGCTGGTGCTGGCGCTGGCCGATGGTGAGGATCGTGTCTCGGCACGCACTGTTGTCGAAGGCGAAGTGCAGCGCGCCACCGTCGTGCCCTTCGATGGCTTCCTCGCCGAAAGCCTGGTGCGGGCCGGCGACACCGTCACGCGCGGCCAGACCATGGCGCGGCTCGATGACCGCGAGCTGCGCCTGGAGGCCGACCGCTGGCGCGCAGAACACGGCCAGTACCTCAGCAAATATCGCCAGGCCCAGGCCGCGCACGACCGTGCCGCGACCAACGTGCTGGGCGCGCAAGCCAGCCAGGCGCTGGCGCAACTTCAGCTCACCGAAGAGCGCCTGAGCCGCCTGGTGATGCTGGCGCCGTTCGATGGGCTGGTGGTCTCGGGCGACTTGCGGCAGTTGGTGGGCACGCCGCTGGAGCAGGGCAAGGTGCTCTTCGAAACCGCGCCGCTCGATGCCTATCGCGTGGTGCTTCAAGTCGACGAGCGCGATATCGCCCGGCTCGCGACGGGCCAGCAGGGCGAACTGGTGCTGGCCGGCCTGCCGGGCGTGCCGCTGGCCTTCACGGTGCACCAGATCACGCCGGTCGCGAGTGCCGAAGACGGCCGCAACTTCTTTCGCGTGGAAGCCCGCGTCGAAGGCGGCGCCAGCCGGTTGCGGCCGGGCATGGAAGGCATCGGCAAGGTGGCCATCGGCGAGCGCCGGCTGCTGTGGATCTGGACGCACAGCCTCGTCGACTGGATGCGGCTCGCCGTGTGGAGGTGGTGGCCATGAGTGGCGTTCTGCTGAGCACGCATTGGTATCGCGTGGCGGGGCTGCGCCCACGCTTGCGGCCGCATCTACGGCTCTTCCGGCACCGCTACCGGCGCGAGCGCTGGTTCGTCTTGCGCGACCCGGCCTCCGGCCGCAGCCACCGGTTCACGCCCGGCGCAAGGCTGATCCTCAACGGCATGGATGGCCAGTTCAGCGTGGCCGAGCTGTGGGCCGCGGCGCAGCGCCAGTTGGGCGAACGCGCGCCCACGCAGGACGAGATGATCGGCCTGCTCGGCCAATTGCACAGCGCCGACCTGATCCAGTGCGATGTGTCGCCCGATGCGGCCGAGCTGTTCGAGCGCTCGCAAAAGCAGGACAAGGTGAAATCGCGCCAGGCTTTCGGCAACCCGATGTCGCTGAAGTTCTCGCTGGTCGACCCCGACCGCTGGCTGGCCTGGGCCGTGCCGTTGCTGCGCCCGATCTGGAACCGCTGGGGCCTGGCGCTCTGGCTGGCGCTGGTGTTGCCGGCTGCGATGGCGGCGCTGGTCTACCGCACCGACCTGGGCGAGAACCTGGCCGACCGCGTGCTCGCCGGCCACAACCTGCTGCTGCTCGGGCTGCTGTTCCCGCTCATCAAGGTGCTGCACGAGCTGGGCCACGGCATCGCCGTGCGCATGGGCGGCGGTGAGGTGCACGACATGGGGCTGATGTTGCTGGTCTTCATGCCGGTGCCGTATGTCGATGCGTCGTCGGCCACGACCTTTCGCAGCAAGTACGAACGCGCGCTGGTCGGTGCGGCCGGCATGATGGTCGAGCTGGCGCTGGCCGCGTTGGCGATGGGCTTGTGGCTGCTGGTGGAGCCGGGCATCGTGCGCTCGCTGGCCTTCAACGTGATGCTGGTGGCGGGTGTCTCGACGCTTGTTTTCAACGGCAACCCGCTGTTGCGCTACGACGGTTATTTCATCCTCGCCGACCTCACCGAAACGCCCAACCTCGCGGCCCGCGCCACGCGCTGCTGGGGTTACCTTGCCGAGCGCTGGTTGTTCGGCGTGGCCGATGCCGAGCCGCCGGCCGCCACGCGCGCCGAGCGTTTGTGGCTGCTGGCTTACTCGGCCGCGTCCTTCGGCTACCGCATGCTGGTGAGCGTGGCGATCGTGCTCTTCATCGCCGGCGAGTTCTTCTTCATCGGCGTGGTGCTGGCGTTGTGGGCGGGCGTGGCGATGCTGCTCTTGCCGATCTTCCGGTCGCTTTCGCAGCTCGGCCGCAACCCGCGGCTCTCGGCGGTGCGTGGCCGTGCGATCGGTGTCAGCGCGGTGCTGATCGCCCTGCTGCTGATCGTGGTGGTGGCCGTGCCGGTGCCGTTGCGCACGCAGACCGAGGGCGTGCTGTGGCTGCCCGAACAATCATTGGTGCGGGCGGGCGGCAATGGCTTTCAGAGCCGCTTTCTGGTCGCGCCGGGCGCGATGGTGCGCCACGGCGAACCGCTGGCCGAAGCGGTGAGCCCGCTGCTCACGGCGCAGCGCGAAGTGGCGCAGGCGCGTGTCGCCGAACTGCAGGCCAGCGTGGATGCGCAGTTCGTCGGCAACCGCGCCGAGGCCGAGATCACGCGGCAGCAACTGGTGCGCGAAGAGGCGGCGCTGGTCTCGCTCGACGAGCGGCTGGCGGCGCTGATCGTCACCAGCCCCAGCGAAGGCCGCTTCATCGTGCCGCGTGCGGACGATCAGGACGGGCGCTTCCACAAGAAGGGCGAGCTGCTCGGTTATGTGGTCGACCCGCTGCACCCGCGCGTGCGCGTCGTCATCCCGCAAGGCGAGGTCGATCTGGTCAGCGGAGCGACGCGTGAGGTGCAGTTGCGCCGCGCCTCGATGCTCGAAGAAGTCATCACCGGCAAAGTGTTGCGCCTGCTGCCCGGTGGCAGCGCCGACCTGCCCAGCCGCGCGCTGGCGACGGGAGGCGGCGGCACGCTGGCCGTCGATCCGCGTGACGAAAAAGGCCTGCGCACCTTGCAGCGCAGTTTCCAGATCGAACTCGAACTGCCGCCCGATGGGCTCTCGCTCTACGGCGGCCGTGTGTTCGTGCGCTTCGAGCACCCGCCCGAGCCCCTGGCGGCGCAGGCCTGGCGCGGGTTGCGGCAGCTTTTCCTGAGTCGCTTTCATGTGTAGTTGTCATGTGTAGCGCGCATGTCTAACGGAACTTTCAGCACGAGGCGAGGCGCTGTCGATGGCGCGCCACTTTCGCTCGCTGCGGCTTATGCGGAGCGGGCCGAATCACAAGCGAGCTGGCCCGACAAGCTGGCCGAAGCATTGCTCGATCACCTGTGGTGGCCGCTGGCCCGCCGCGTGCGCCGACCGGCGACGACGCTCGCGCGCATCGTGCCCATGGTGGCTGTGCACGATGCGGCTTTCCGCTCACTCGACGACGCCGGCTTGCGCCAGCAATTGACGCAGACACGCATCCTGCTCCGTCGCAAAGGCCTGGTCCCCGAAGCCGTCGCGCCAACCCTCGCCCTTCTGCGTGAAGTTGCTGATCGAACGCTGCACCAGCGCCCCTACGACGTGCAGTTGCTGGGTGCCTGGGCCTTGCTGCAAGGGCGCCTGGCCGAGATGGCAACCGGCGAAGGCAAGAGCCTCACCGCGGCACTCGGCGTGGCGACGGCCGCGCTTTCGGGCTTGCCGGTGCACCTGGTCACCGTCAACGATTACCTGGCCGAACGCGATGCCGCGGCGATGGCAGCGTTCTATGCGGCGCTCGGCCTGCGTGTGGGCACTGTCGTGCAAGGCCAATCGCCCGAAAAGCGGCGGGAGGCCTACGGCTGCGACATCACATACTGCAGCAACAAGGAACTGGCCTTCGACTACCTGAAAGACCGGGTGGCGCTGGCGCGTGGCGGCGGTCGCATCCCGATGGCAATCGCCTCGTTGGCGGGCGTGGCCTCGGTGCCGCTGTTGTTGCGCGGCCTGCACTTCGCGGTGGTGGACGAAGCCGACAGCATCTTCATCGACGAGGCGCGCACACCGCTGATCCTCTCGGCCACGCAGAGCGCTGCCGATCAGGCGATCGAAACCCGGCGCTGCGCCGTGGCGCTGGCCTTGGCCGGGCAACTCGTGGCCGATCTGCACTACCGCGGCGTCGTCGCCGATCGCCGCGTCACCTTGACGCCAGCCGGCGAAGACACGCTGGCCGAGCTGGCACCGATGGTGGCGGCCCAACATGACGACACCGCGGCCGATGCCGTCTGGTCATCGGCCAGAGGCCGCCGCGAGCAAGTTCAGCAAGCGCTCACGGCCTTGCTGTACTACAAGCGCGACCAGCAATATCTGCTGGCCGAAGGCAAGGTGCAGATCGTCGACGAAGCGACCGGCCGCGTCATGCCCGACCGCAGTTGGGAGGCCGGCCTGCACCAGATGATCGAGGCCAAGGAAGGCCTGGCGCTGAGCGCGCGCCGCGTCACGCTCGCGCGCATCACCTACCAGCGCCTCTTCCGCCGCTGCCTGCGCCTCTCGGGCATGACGGGCACGGGCCAGGAGGTGGCCGGCGAGCTGTGGCAGGTGTACCGGCTGCGCACCGTCGCGATCCCGCTGCACCGGCCTTCGGCGCGCAAGATGCTCGCGCCGCGGCTGCTCGCCGACACGCCGGCCAAATGGAGGGCCGTGGCGGAAGTCGTGCGCCAGGTCGCGCTGCAGGCCGGCCGGCCGGTGCTGATCGGCACACGATCGGTCGAGGCCTCGGAACAGCTCAGTGAGGTGCTGAACGCCGCCGGCCTGCCGCATGCGCTACTCAACGCGCGGCAGGATGGCGACGAGGCCGCGGTGATCGCGCAGGCCGGCCAGCGCGGCCGTGTGACCGTCGCGACCAACATGGCCGGCCGCGGCACCGACATCCAGTTGGGCGAAGGCGTGGCCGCGCTCGGCGGCCTGCATGTGATCCTCACCGAATGCCATGCCTCGGCGCGCATCGACCGCCAGCTCTTCGGCCGCGGCGCCCGGCAGGGCGATGCCGGCAGCGCCGAGATGATCCTCGCGGCAGACGACGAGCTGCTGTGCACACAAGCGGCCCCGCTGCTGCACTGGATGTGCCGGCGCTGGCAAGACGCGCCGCCCGCGTGGGCCATCGCCACGCTCTGCCGCGTCGCCCAGACCCGCACCGGCTGGCGCGATGCCCGCCAGCGCCGCGCCACCTTGCGACTCGACGAGCGGCTCGATCGCCTGCTTGCTTTCACTGGAACTGCCGAATGAATCAGCTGTCGCCTTACCTTTTGCGTCGTTGGCCCGCTCACGCCGCGCTGGCTTCTTTGATCCTCGCCGCTGGGCCGGTTAACGCTGCGGCACCCGCCGGATTCGATTGCCTGATCGAGCCGCGACAGGTCGTCGAATTGCGCAGCCCGGTCGAAGGGTTGATCGAAAAGGTCAACGTCGAACGCGGCGGCACGGTGCGCAAGGGCCAGGTGCTGGTCGAGCTGGCCTCGTCGGTCGAACGCTCGACGCTCGCGGTCGCCAAGCACCGCGCCGAGATGACAGGCCGCGTCGAATCGGCGCGCAACCGCGTGTCGTTTTCGCAGCGCAAGATGGCGCGCACGCTGAAGCTGATCGACGAAAACTTCGTCTCCATGCAGGCGCGTGACGAGGCCGAAACCGAACTGCGGCTGGCTGAATCCGACCTCAAGGACGCGCTCGAAAACCAGCACCAGGCGCTGCTCGAAGGGCGGCGCGCTGGCGAGCTGCTGGAGCAGCGTCTGCTGCGCAGCCCTTTCGATGGTTATGTGGTCGACCGCATGCTCAATCCCGGTGACCTGGCCGAGGCCGGCACCGGCCGCAAGCCCGCGCTCAAGCTCGCGCAGCTCGACCCGCTGCGGGTGGAAGTCTCGCTGCCGCAATCGGTCTACGGGCGCATCGTCGTCGGCGGCATCGCGATGGTGACGGCCGAGGGGCAGCCCGCGCCGCTCAGCGCCCGCGTGGTGGTGGTGGACAAGGTCATCGATGCGGCCAGCGGCCTCTTCGGCGTGCGGCTCGAACTGCCGAACCCGGGCAACCGCGTGCCGGCGGGAGCACGCTGCGCGCTGCAGTTTTCGGGGGTCGGATCGGCGTCGACTGCGGCGGCCGCGCATTGAGGGGCGGCGCGGCCACCGTGTCGAGTCGCGAAGGTTTTGTCGTCGCCGAGGCGCGCGCCGATCAAACGACGGCCGTGCTGGCGCTGCTGCCGGAGTTGATCGAGGCGGTGGCGCTGCCGACCCGTTTCCTCGTGGCGCATCTGCCGGATCGGCCTTCTTCATTGCTCGGCGCCGCAGCCTGTGCACCGGTGATCCACGCGGCGCCAAGCTCGGGCTTTCGCGGGCAGTGCAGGGTGCTCGAAGGCTATCGCCGGCAAGGCATCGGCCGGGCGCTGGTGACGCTTCTGGCGGCTGACGTGGCCGCGTGGGACGTGGCGCACCTGCTCTCGTGGCAGGCCGAAGCCGAAGGGCCCGCAGCCGCGTTCTTGCGCGCGATGGGCTTCCGCGTCAACTTCGGGATCCACCACTTCATCGGCGACTACACCACGATGAAACCGGTGTGCGAGCGCATGACGAAAGCGCTGCGCCGGCATGGCCGCATTCCACCCGGGTTCGAGCTGCTGCCGCTGGCGCAAGTGCCGCTCGAGCCGGTGCTGGCCTTGCATTGCGATGAGTTCAACGCCGAGCCGGCGGCTGCAGCCTTGGCCATCGAACGCGCATTGGCCGACCCGCTGACATGCCGACTCTCGCTCGCCCTGTGGGACGGTCTACAGCTCGCCGGTTATGTGCTGGCGGGGCAGGGCGCCGACATGCCCGAAGTGCGCTTCTGGGCCAGCGACCCCGCGCACCGCGACGGCTGGGCTGCCATGCTGCTGCTGGAGGGCTACACCGACGTGATCGCCGCGTGCGGCCTCACGCAGGCTCGCTTCGCCTGCAACGACCGCAACCTCGCGCCTCTCAACATCGCCCGCAAGATCGGTGCGCGGTTGGAGTCGGTGCGAAGCGGCTACGTTCTCGATCTGCCCGTGCCCGATCTGGTCGATCACGACAGGGACGTGCCCGCGTGAACCGCAGCCAGTCGCGATCATGAGCGTTCTCGTGCTGGCCGTCGACGGCCTGGATTTCCCGATGCTGCGCCAGCTCGCCGCCGAGGGCGGCCTACCTGCCATCGCGCGCCTGTTCGCCGAAGGCATGAACGCGAAGCTGGTCTATCCGCCGCCCCACTCTGCAGCGTCGCATTGGGCGAGCGTGGCGACGGGCACGACTGCGGACCAGCACGGCATTTGCCATCCGCTGGTGCGCCGCATCGACGGTCTCATGGTCGAACCTGCGACCGCTGCGGATCTGCACTGTGCGCCGTTCTGGCAGCGCGCCTGGGAAGCCGGGGTGATCGCCCGTGTGGCGGGCTGGCCGGCCACGCTGGGCACGCGGCTGCCGGCCGCGGCACCGCCGGGAAGCTGTCTGGTCGCCGATGGCTTTGCGCATGCCGAACGCCATGCGTGGCGCGGCTGGCCGCTGGCGCCCGATGCCGTCGCGCCAGCCTCCGCGCGGGCTGCGGTACGGGCCGCGCGCGTGCATTCGGAAGAGGCGTCACCGGTCGCGCTGGCGTCCTTGCTCGAAGGCTTGCCTGCGTCACTTGAAGCGCCCGCGCGGCGATTGCTCGCGCAGTGGGCGAGCGTGCACAAGCTCGGCGTGCAATGGGCCTTGCTGTCGGAGTCACCATTGATCGCGCTGCGCTTCGAGGGCTTGCACGACTGGCTGGCGGCGTTGGCCGCTCACGGTGCCGCTGCACCATGGGGTCTCGCGCCGTTGTATCGCTGCTTTGACGGGATGCTGGGCCGCTACCTCGAACTGTTGCCGGCCGACTCCCACGTGTTGCTGTTGACCGAGACGGCGGCGAGCGGCGCGCGCGGCCCGGCATTCGACACGCGCGTCGACGAACACACCGTCACCGGCATGAACATTCACACCGGCGCTCACCCCGGCGCGGACTTGCGGCTCGCCGGCCTGGGCGGCTTCATGATGAGTGGGCCGAACGTCTTGCAAGGCACACGCGCATTGCCAGTCCACGCGCTCGATGTGCTGCCCACCGTGCTGCGGCTGCTTCGTGTTGACGAGGTCACCGAAGCCATCGAAACCGTCAGTGCTGCGAACATCGCCGCGGCGCTCACCGCACCCGCCGTGCATGACGCCGTAGCGCTCGCCTGGCTCCGCCAACACGGTTGTCACGCGGCCGACGCGAAAGGCAACGCCAGCCTCGCCGCCATGCGCGCCAGAGCCCAAGCCGTTCGCCTCGAAGCCATCGTCGCCTGGGCGGCGGCGCGCGGTTCGCAAGGCTTCTACGCCGACGCCGCCCACGCGCTGCGCCGGGCCTTGCTGCTGACCGCCGACACCGTTACCCGTGATGGCCTGCGCTTGCTGCTGACGCAGGCTTCGCTGAACGCGGCGGCCTTTCCGCTGTCACCGCTCTTGGCCGCGGTGCAGTCATTGCCGCATGCCCCGCCGACCGCCGCACCCCGGCCCTCGGCACCCGACCAGGTCGAGGCGCCCAGCGATCCCGTCATGGCCGACATGCTGGCGGCGTTGGCCGCATTCGCCGAGCGCGACTGGCCCGAAGCCGAGACGCGATTGCAGCGCCTCGTCGAGTTCGCGCCCCGTCCCATCGCGGCACTCGCCGCCGGCTGGCTCGGCCGCGCGCGCCTCGCGCAAGGCGACCCGGCGGAAGCTGAACGCCTGCTAGCCGCGGCGTTGCAACAGGAAGCCGCCGACGCGTGCATCTGGATCGCATGGCGCGAAGCGTGCGACGCACAGGACCACACGTCCAGCGCCGACGGCGACGATCGCCTGGCGCTGGCAAGATCCATCCTCCCTCACAACGTCCTGCTCACGTCGCCAGCCCTTCGATGCACTACCTCACCTTCGACTTCGGAGAAGCCGCCGAGGGCCTGACCACCATCGAGGCCCTGGCGTCCACCGTCGCTGCAGACCACGCTGCCGTGATGGCCGAGGTCGGCCAGATCATGGACTGGGCCTGGAAAAACTTTCCCCACACCCACGGCTCGACGGACGATGGCGCCGATTGGGACCATGACCTTCAGGTCGTCATCGAAGACGGGAAGTGGCATGCGGTCGCGTTGACGCTCACCGCGTCGGCCGGATTCCTCGAAGACTTCCTCGCCGAGTTCGAATCTCCGGCCAATTGACGTTGCGTTGACGGAACCGGTGTCGCGTCCTGCCTCCGCATCCGCATTCGCGACCGCTGTGCAACATCCATGCTTTGGAGTTGCCAGCGGCCAACCGGTGCGAAGTAAACCATCATGACCAAGGCAGACGTTCATCCGGCCCGCGAGTGGTGGCCCCGCGCAGCGACGGCGCCAAGATGGAAGCCGCGTTGAAGATCGCCGAGCATCTCGCGCGCCCACCCGCGTGCCGCTTACGTCCACGCGGCATGTCGGCTGACGCGGGTGCGCAGTGCGGACCGCTTGGGGCCAGGACAAGTCAGATGGACAGTGCCTGGGTCCACCATCCATTCCCACAGGAGACAACCGAACATGATTACATCGAAACCTGCGTCGCGCCCCGCCCGTGGCAGCACGGTCAAGGCCATGCCTCTGGGCGCCGAGGCTTCGTCCATGCCGGAGCACGTGCCAGACGTCGCCGGCCGGGAGGGAGAGGGCGCCCACGCGAAGTCGCGCGACGAACGCATCCGCCAGCGCGCCTACGAACTGTATCTGGCCCGTGGTGACGCACTGGGAAGCGAGCACGAGGACTGGGTGGCTGCCGAGGTGCAGATCGCGGCGTCGGATGGCCGAGAGGGTGCGCCGTCGGAGGTGGGCACCGCGGGTTATTCCTCCGAGGTCGGCGAGGAAGACCCCGGCGCTGCGGAGGGAGACTTTCAGGTGTCGCGAAGCATGCGCGCGGAGGCGGCGGCATCGGCTCCCGATAAGGCACAGCGGGCCAGACGATGAACAAAGCCAGTCGAAGCGCTCGCGCAGCACAGCTCACGGGCCAGGTCTGTGGCGTAAGTCGCGTTCCGCGCAACGCGAACGTAATTCTGTCCATAACGTGACTTCTCGACGACATCGCACGCGCGGATTGCACAAACCGCAATCCGACCCCGGGTTGCGGGGTGAAGGCGATTCACGCACCAGCAACACTCGGTTACATGGTGGAGGGATGGTCCTTCTGCTCTTGTTGTCGAGGTATCGCTCCGATGAAGTTCTCCCAAGCAGTTCTGCTCACCGCCCTCTCCGCAGCCTCGGCTGGCGCCCTGGCCAATGTCTCCGTCTCGACCTCGGGGTCGACCACTACCTACACCGAGAGCTTCAATGGCGGGACCTCGTTCAGCGTCGGCCGATTCGACACGCCGTTCAGCTCGGATGACTTTCTGTTCCTGACCGTGCTGGCGCCGTCGTCGTCGTACAGCTTCACCACGGCCACGCCGTTGGCTTCGCTGTCGCTGAGCTTCTGGTACTCGGTGCCCGCCGCAGGCAACGGCACGGTGAGCATCGCCGGCAGTGGCCTCCTGCCGCTGGCCGATACGCCCGGCAATGCCTTGCAGTACCTGTTGAACAACCCGGGCTCGTCGTCCAGCGGCATTGGCGCTTCGTACGATGCGCAGTTCAGCACCACGCTGAACAATCTGGCTGCTGGCTCCTACACCGTCACCTTCGCCAAGACGCCCGGGCTGCTGACCTCGCTCAAGGTGGATGACGTCCAGATCACGACGATTGCTGCTGCCGTGCCTGAACCCGAGACCTATGCGCTGCTGCTGGCCGGGCTGGGCACCATCGCCTGCGTGGTGCGCCGCCGTTCGCTGGCTCACTCGAAGGACTGAGTACCGATCATCGCTGCCTCTGACGCGCAGGCAATGCAAAGCGGCGCGGTGTCGATGTTCGCTGACCGCGTACGCAGTGCCGACGCGCGGTCGAGCTACGGACCCGATTCGCTGGCCATCGTGCGGCCGCTTTGCGCCGATCTCGACGGGGTCTGCCGCTCGCGCCCAAAAAAACGGCCGCTGCGCGCGTGCCGCTGCCGGGCCTGCGACGGTTGACCTCGGCGAGCGCTTCGCCATGCTGCGCAACGCCCGGCGCGACAAGGCCGGCCAGCGTCGAACCTATGAGTCGGTACTCGACGGGGGCCACGGCCCGCTCGCGCCCGAGGAGCAGCGCCTGTTCCACGCGCTCTGTGTCTTCGCCGGTGGCTTCACGCTCGCTCACCACCTGCCTGCTAGCGCAGTGGCTGCGAGCGCTGCAAGGTCGAGGCGCGCTCGAGCAAGATCCAGCTGTCTCAGCAGAGACATCGTGCGCCCACCCGCATGCCTACACTTGTCCGAACACTCGGCTTCCGAAAGCACCTGCATGACCATCGACGCCTCATTGCTCGAGAAGCTTCGCGCGGTGAACGACACCGCGTCCTTCAACCGCTGGATGGGGCTGCGCGTGGCGTCGGCCGAAGAAGGTCGCGTGGTGTTGACGATGGATTGGCGTTCGGATGTGGGGCAGTACGCCGACTTCCTGCACGCCGGCATCATCGGCGCGCTCATCGACACGGCCTGCGGGTTTGCGGCGGTGACGATGGTGGGTGCGCGCGTGCTTGCGTCGCACTACTCGGTCAATTGCCTGCGTCCGGCGGTGGGCGAATCGTTCATCGTCCGCGCCCGGGTGGTGAAGCCGGGCAAGACGCAGGTGTTCACCGCCGCAGAAGTCTTCGCGGTCGCCCAGGGTGAAGAAAAACTGGTGGCGACCGGCGAGACGATTCTGGTGGTGGTCTGAAGACGATGAGCGCCTGAGAGCACCTCAGCCCTGGATAAAAGCCAGCAGGTCTGGGTTGATCACGTCGGGATGGGTGGCGCACATGCCGTGCGGCAGGCCGGCATAAACCTTCAACGTCGCGCCCTTGACGATCTTGGCCGACATCGATCCCGAGGCACCGATTGGCACGATCTGGTCGTCGTCGCCGTGCATCACGAGCGTCGGCACGTCGATTTTCTCGAGATCGCGGGTGAAGTCGGTTTCCGAGAAAGCCTTGATGCAGTCGTAGTGGCTCTTGATCGAGCCCATCATCCCTTGCGTCCACCAATGCTGGCGGATGCCTTCGGAGACCTTGGCACCGGGGCGGTTGTAGCCGTAGAAAGGCAGGGTGAGGTCGCGGTAGAACTCGGCGCGATTGTTCACCACGCCGGCGCGGATGCCGTCGAACACTTCGATGGGCAGGCCGCCGGGGTTGGCCTCGGTCTTGAGCATGAGCGGCGGCACGGCGCCGATCAGTACGGCCTTGGCGACGCGCCGGGTGCCGTGGCGCCCCAGGTAGCGCGCCACTTCGCCGCCGCCGGTGGAGTGGCCGACGTGAATGGCGTTTTTCAGGTCGAGCGCCGCAGTGAGGGCCGCGAGGTCATCGGCGTAGGTGTCCATCTCATTGCCAGTCCAGGTCTGGCTGGAGCGGCCGTGGCCGCGGCGGTCGTGGGCGATGACGCGGTATCCCTTGTGCAGGAAGTACAGCATCTGGCCGTCCCAGTCGTCGGCCGTGAGCGGCCAACCGTGGGAGAAAACGATGGGTTGGCCCGTGCCCCAGTCCTTGTAGTAGATCTGGGTGCCGTCTGCGGTCGTGATGGTGCTCATGGCGCGTGATCCTCGGTAGGCTGCTGTGCGTTGGTAGGAAGCACAATAACTATACTGGTCGTACAGTAAATATGCAAAAGCCTTCGAACAGACTGTCTGTCGCGCTCGCTTCCGGTGTGGCACCGCGTGGCCGTGGTCGGCCACGGTCGGAATCGGCTGCCATCGCCGTGCTCGAGGCCGCCTACCGGCTGAGCGCGCGCGACGGCCTGCGTGGCGCGAGCATCCAGGCGATCGCCGATGAGTCGAAGGTCTCAAAGGTCACCATCTACAAGTGGTGGAGCAGCCGGCTCGCGCTGCTGATCGACGCGTTCTTGCGCGAGACGTTGCTGGTGCTGCCCTTGTCGGAGGAAGGCCCTCCCGTTGTGGCGGTGCGCGAGCACGCGCTGCGCTACGTGACGGCGCTGCGGGGGGAACTGGGCAGCGTGATGATGGCGGTGATCGCCGAATGCATGTCGGAGTCGGGTGATGCGGCGCTCTTCGTCGAGCGTTACCTGGCCGTTCGGCGCCAGGTCGGCGTGCGGGTGATCCGCTGCGGGCAGCGCGACGGGAGCATCGCGTCGCAACGATCGGCCGGCGCGCTGTGGGACCAGATCTACGGCACGATCTTCTATCGCTACATGTTCGGTCTGGGTCCGCTGGACAAGAAGTTCGTCACCGAACTCGTGGACAGCACTTTCGACGGCCCCCGAAGGCCGAGTCGCCCTGCCGCAGAAGTCAAAAAGTTGGCTGACCCCTTGACCTCCTCGATTCGCATGCTATAGTCATGGACTTCGCTGAACACACCGAAGCGGAACGCGAAAGCGCCCGGCCCGATGTGTGAAGCGAGGGGAAGAAAAAAGAAGTTAGCGAATAACTTGACAGTGTTTTAAAAAGCATGTCATAATCGCGGTCTTCGCTGATAACTGCAAAACAACGCAGCTAGCAGCAACTACCGAAAGGTAGGCGCGCTGAAAAGCGCAGCTCTTTAAAAACTAACAGCCGATAAGTGTGGGCGTTGGAAGGCGAGTGCCAAGACGAGTTTGGTCGAATTCTTCGGAGTTTGATTGAAGGAGTCGAGGTCTTATGGACTTTAAACGCTCACAGAAAACAGTAAGAGCTTTATGCAAATAAAGTTCCTATCAATTCTTTGAGTAATGTTATATCAAGATCGAACTGAAGAGTTTGATCCTGGCTCAGATTGAACGCTGGCGGCATGCCTTACACATGCAAGTCGAACGGCAGCACGGGAGCAATCCTGGTGGCGAGTGGCGAACGGGTGAGTAATATATCGGAACGTGCCCAGTCGTGGGGGATAACGCAGCGAAAGCTGTGCTAATACCGCATACGATCTCTGGATGAAAGCGGGGGACTCGCAAGAGCCTCGCGCGATTGGAGCGGCCGATATCAGATTAGCTAGTTGGTGGGGTAAAGGCCCACCAAGGC
>JAMFRW010000055.1 GCA_026224975.1 Rhodoferax sp.
GCCAGTGCTTCGGGTGTCGCTGCCGCGGCCACCACCAGCGCCGCCGCCCCGCGGCATGCGCAAGCGCTGTCGGAGCGCCTCGGCCTGAAGAGGACCGATGGCCGCGCGCTCGGCGAGCGGACGCAGGTCGTCAAGGCCAGCGGCATCACGTCGAAGGAACTGGTCGCGCGGCTGGCGGCGCAGAGTGATGTGGAGAGCGTGGCGGTGGATCAGCGGCGCTATGCGTTTGCTGCTCCCAACGACAGCCGCTACGCCGCCAACGCCGGCATTTCACCGGTGGTCGGCCAGTGGTACCTGCGGGCGCCCGACGCAACCGTTGTCTCGGCCATCAACGCCGAACATGCATGGGACTTCACCACCGGCAGCAGCAGTGTGGTCGTTGCCGTGCTCGACACGGGTGTGCGCTTCGATCACCCCGATCTCACGAGCAAGCTGTTGCCGGGGTATGACTTCGTGACCCAGGATGGAACCTCCAATGACGGCCAGCCAGGGCGCGACGCCGATGCCTCCGACCCGGGCGACTGGATCACGCTGGCCGAGACCACACAGCAGGGTGGTCCCTTTTACGGTTGTGGCGATACTGATTCGAATGGCAACCCCATCAAGGCCGACAGCAGTTGGCACGGCACGCATACCGCTGGTCTGATCGGCGCGGCGACGAACAACGGGATCGGCATGGCCGGTGCCGGCTACAACGTCATGGTTCTGCCCTTGCGCGTTCTGGGCAAGTGCGGTGGCTACGACTCCGACATCCAGGCTGCGATGTTGTACGCGGGTGGCATCGCGGTCGCTGGCGTTCCCGACAATCCCACGCCGGCGAAAGTCATCAATCTGAGCCTTGGCAGTTCGGGCGCTTGCGGCACATACCAGTCCGTCGTCAATCAATTGCTCGCGAAGAACATCGTGGTCGTTGCTGCGGCCGGCAATGAAGGTCTGGCTGTGGGCTCGCCGGGCAATTGCACCGGTGTCATTGCGGTGGGCGGCTTGCGCCACGCCGGCACCAAGGTCGGCTATTCGGATCTCGGTGCCGCAGTGACCCTCAGCGCTCCGGCGGGCAATTGCGTCAACATCGGCACCGGGGAGGAGTGCCTCTATCCGCTACTCACGACCGGCAACAGCGGCACGACCGCGCCGGTGGCCGGGGCCGCGGGCGCCACCTACACGACCAGCGGCGCCGATGCGTCGCTCGGCACCAGCTTCTCCGCGCCGTTGGTGTCGGGCACGGTCGCGCTGATGTTCTCGGCCAATCCCTCGCTGACGCCGGCTGCCATCAAGACCGCGCTGCAAAGTACGGCGCGTGCGTTCCCGACCACCAGCACCGATCCGACAGTGAAGACGTGCACCACGCCAACGAGCACGGCGCAGAGCACGGAATGCATCTGCACCACCAGCACGTGTGGCGCCGGCATGCTCGACGCAGCCGCTGCCGTGGTCGCTGGCGCCATTCCCATAGCGGCGGCCAATGTGGGTAACACCTCCCCGGTGGTGGGCACGGCTGTGTCGCTCGACGGATCGGTGTCGACCGCCGCAAGTGGCATCGGGCGCGTGATCTCCAACTACCAATGGGCCATCGTGAGCGGTTCCGCCACGCTCAGCGCGACCACAGGCGCCAACGTGACGGTGACCCCGACAGCAGCCGGGACCGTGGTGGTGAGCCTGACGGTGACCGACAACACCGGTGCATCGAACGCCACGACGACTTCGATCGCTGCGACCACTGCCGTGACGCCGCCCGTCTCATCCGGCGGCGGTGGCGGCGCGTTGAACGTCGCGTGGCTGCTGATGCTGCTCGCCGCCATCGCAGCGGTGTGGCACGTGACGCCGGCGCCTGAGCGCGTGCGGTCCGATCGAGCCGACCGCTGAACTGAGACGAGTGCCTGACCGCCGGCTCGCGTTCGAGGCACCAACCTCAGCGCGCCGGCGCCTCGCCTCCCGCGCAAGCCGCAAACCCCTTGCCGAACGCATCGGCTTTGAGCACGCCAATCTGCGCCGCTAGCGCCGCATCCGCCTGATCGACGCGCAGCACATGGCTCACCGACGGGGCGGTCGCTTCCACGACCTTGGCGGTGCGGATGCCTTGCTGCGTGAACGCCGCCAGCGCCGCATCGGCGGCCGCGTGGGTGTCGTAGCGGCCGAGTGAGAGGCCGGGCGCCAGGCCGGGCAGGTCGCGGATCTCGGTGTAGTCGACGCGACGGCGCTTGAGCTCGTCTTCCTTCTTCGTCAGGTTGTCGTTGGTGGCGTACTTGCCCATGTAGACGATCCAGCTACCGGGCTTGTCGGTCGGAATGTCGGTCCAGCGGCCGGCCGGCAGGGTGGGCAACGCGGCCTTCAACGCGGCTTCGGCCGCGGTGGCTTCGGCGGGCGTGAACGGTCCGGCTTCGAGGCAGGCGAGCGGCGCAGGCGCGGCGGCTGCGCTGGCCGCACTCGCGGCGGCCGGCGGCAGGATGCGCACGGTGTCAGGCTTCACCTGGCGGGCCAGGCGCTCGGGCTCGCGGTCGCCGCCGGCGCGCACGCCGACCACGTTGTCGAGCCAGCCTTGCGTCCAGGCCCAGAAGCCGAGGTTCGCGATCAACAGCGCCAGCACGAGGGCTCTCAGCATGGGAATGCTTTCGACGACACGATGCCGGTCACGATGGTGCGGCGCCTAGCGAGGCGGGAGCGGCCGGCTGGCAGCCGTGGCCGATGCAGCGGCTGCTGGCCGCACGCTCACTTCACCGCTGGCGACCTGCTGCAGGCCGGCACTCGTTCGCACCAGCAGCGCGCCCTGCGGCGAAACGCCACACGCCACGCCCTCGGCCACATCACGCTGCGTGGTGTGGACGGGCTGGCCGCGCAGCACATCGAGCGCCTCGAAGCGCGCAGCGAACGCAGCGAAGCCTTGTTGCTCGAACAGCTTGAGCGCCTGCACCAACGGCAGAGCGATGCGAGCCAGCGTGGAGGGGGCGCTGGCGGGCACGGTCGAGTCCAGCTCCTGCACGCTCGCCACACCGCTGCTGGCGGCCTGCACATCGACCGGCAACACGTTCAGGCCGATGCCGATCACCGCGAGCCGAACGCTGCCGGAGGCCACGGTTTCGATCAGGATGCCGCCGAGCTTGCGACCGGTCGCAGCCGCGCCCGGCGCACGCGTGGCCGGGTCGTCCATCAGCCAGAGGTCGTTAGGCCATTTCAGGCCCAGGCGATGCCGTCCCGTCGCGTCCGGAGATGCTGGCGACAGCGCCTCGCACAACGCCACGCCAACCGCGAGCGAGAGGCCCGACCAGTCGCTCATCGCCAAGGGCAGCGCGAGAGAAAACGTCAACGAGGCGCCGGGTTCGGCATGCCACTGGCGGCCTTGTCGGCCGCGGCCGGCAGTCTGCCCTTCGGCGACGAGCAGGCAGGGCAGCACATCGATCTGGCGCCGCCCGAAGGCCGCGCTTTCGACGCTGCGCCGGACCATGGCCATGCCCTCGGCATCGGTCTCGATGGCCGCGCCGCGCGACCGGTCGAGCAGCACGGTGTTGGTGGAGGTGCAACTCGGCAGCACCTCGATGCTGAGGCCGGGCAGCAGCGGCTCCAACTGCTCCCAGAGCGCCTCCGCACCCCATCTGGTCATGACGACACCCCGCTCGCCGAGTACAGCGAGCGACCCTCCGAGAGGGTCGGGCCTTGCTTGGGGCGGCCCGGCACGGCGGCCCGAGCGACCATGCCGCTTCTCATCACTTCGGCGCCAGCATCGTGCCGCGGCACTTCTTCGAACCGCAGCGGCATTCGTACTGCTTCTTCACCTTGGCGGTGTGCCGGCCGTCGAGCATGAGGCCGTAGTCGAAGTTGAGTTCTTCGCCGGCCTTGATGGCGCGCAGGGCCTTGATGAAGACGCGGCCTTCGTCTTCTTCTGCTTCGCAGTTGGGCGCGCAGGCGTGGTTGATCCACTTGGCGGCGTTGCCGTCTATCTTGCCGTCGATGACATGGCTGTCGTCGAGGTGAAAGTAGAAGGTGTGGTCGGGCTGCGCCGGGTCGTGCGGATGGCGGCGCAGCGCCTCTTGCCAGGTGATGACTTCACCGGTGTATTCGATGACCATCTCGCCCTTCTTGAACGGCTTCACCGCGAAGACGCCCTTGCCGTGAACACCCGAGCGGCGCACCTGGATCCTGCGCCCGCCCGGCCTGGGGGCAGCGGCTTCTGGAGTGGCGGCGGGGGCGGCTTGCGTCTTCGCCGTGGGGGTCATCGTATTTTTAGGTACATTGAAATCATGGGTGCGCGCGTGCGTGTGTGTGTACGTGCATGTGCGCGCGAGAAGCCCGGATTGTATTGATGCGGCGTGTCCTCACGCCAGCGAACCGACGAAAGACACATGAGCAAGTCACTGATCATTGCCGAGAAGCCTTCCGTGGCACAGGACATCGTGCGCGCGCTCACACCGCAAGCCGGCAAGTTCGACAAGCACGACGAATACTTCGAGAGCGAGAGCTATCTCGTCACCTCCGCCGTGGGCCATTTGCTGGAGATCAAGGCGCCGGAGGAATTCGATGTGAAGCGTGGCAAGTGGAGCTTCGCCAACCTGCCGGTGATCCCGCCGCACTTCGATCTGAACCCGATCGACAAGAGCAAGGGCCGCCTGGGCGCGATCATGAAGCTCGTCAAACGCAAGGACGTGAGCGAGC
>JAMFRW010000442.1 GCA_026224975.1 Rhodoferax sp.
TGAATGAGAGCACCGTCACCAGGATGAAGGCGGCGGCGATGGTGGCATGTTCGAGGAATCAGACCGCCCAGCAGGAGCAGCCCAGCGCGCCCCAGAAGGATTTGAGATCGGCGATCGGCAGCTTGGCGGACCAGGCGGTGGCGTGGCTGTGGCCATGCATCCCACAGGCGGTGCCGCAGCCACACGACGCGGCAGCCGCGCGATGCAGCGTGGTCTGGCCGTCCTTGCTCTCGGCCCAGGCGGCGTAACCGCCGAAGCGGCGCACCGGCGACCAGTCCGGCATGGCGGGCGGCGGGGCGCTGTCATCGAGCTTGGCGAAGTCGCCGGCGCCATAGACCACCTTGCCGCCGACGATGGTCAGCAGCGAGGTGGTATCGGCGATTTCGTCCTCGGAACAGGCGAAGAAATCGCGGTCGGGCACGATCAGGTCGGCCAGCTGGCCTTCGACGATACGGCCCTTCTTGCCGACCTCATTGGAGAACCAGGTGACGTTCTCGGTCCACATGCGCAGGGCGGCCTCGCGGTCCAGGCAGTTGCGCTGCGGGTAGAGCTGCATGCCGCCCACCGTCTTGCCGGTGATCAGCCAGGCGAGCGAAACCCACGGGTTGTACGAAGCCACGCGCGTGGCATCGGTGCCGGCCGACACCCTCACGCCCTTCTCCAGCATGCGCGCGACCGGCGGTGTGGCTTCGGCCGCGCCATGGCCGTAGCGCTCGACGAAATACTCGCCCTGGTAGGCCATGCGGTGCTGCACCGCAATGCCGCCACCGAGCGCCGCAATGCGGTCGATGGATTGGTCGGAGATGGTCTCGCAATGGTCGAAGAACCAGTTCAAGCCGGCCAGCGGCGTCTCCTGGTTCACGCGCTCGAAGACATCGAGCGAACGGGCAATGGTCTCGTCGTAAGTGGCATGCATGCGCCACGGCCAGCGGTTCTGCACGAGGATGCGCACCACCTCTTCGAGCTCGCCTTCCATCTGCGGCGCCATGTCGGGCCGCGGCTGGCGGAAGTCCTCGAAATCGGCGGCCGAGAACACCAGCATTTCGCCCGCGCCATTGTGGCGGAAGTAATCGGTCCCTTGCTTGTATTGCGAAGTCGCCGTCCAGTTCAGGAAGTCTTCTTTCTCCTGCTGGGCCTTTTGCGTGAAGAGGTTGTAGGCGAGGCGAATCGTCAATTGGCCCGCATCGGCCAATTCCTGGATCACCTTGTAGTCGTCGGGATAGTTCTGGAAGCCGCCGCCCGCATCGATGGCGCCGGTGACGCCGAGCCGGTTCAACTCACGCATGAAATGGCGCGTGGAATTGAGCTGATATTCGTAAGGCAGCTTCGGGCCCTTGGCGAGCGTGGCGTAGAGGATCGCGGCGTTCGGCTTGGCCAGCAGCAGGCCGCTGGGGTTGCCCGCACTGTCACGCACGATCTCGCCGCCGGGTGGCGCGGGCGTGTCTTTCGTGTAGCCGACGGCACGCAGCGCAGCACCGTTGAGCAGCGCACGGTCGTAGAGGTGCAGCAGGAAAACCGGCGTGGCGGGCGCCACGGCGTTCAGCTCGTCGATGGTCGGCAGGCGCTTCTCGGCGAACTGGTGTTCGGTGAACCCGCCCACCACGCGCACCCATTGCGGCGCCGGCGTGATCGCGACCTGGCGCTCGAGCATGCTCATCGCATCGGCCAGGCTCCTGACGCCATCCCAGCGCAACTCCAGATTGAAGTTGAGCCCGCCGCGGATGATGTGCAGGTGGTTGTCGATCAGGCCGGGCA
>JAMFRW010000443.1 GCA_026224975.1 Rhodoferax sp.
ATACGAGGCCAGGATACGGCCCGTGTGCGCATCGCGCAGCACCAGCACTGGCGGGTTCTTCTTGCCGTTGCCAGGGGCATCGTCGGTTTCGATGGCGGCGAGGCGCTGGCCGTCGGCGGACAGGGCCAGCGAGCGGTAGCTGTGCATGGCGGCTGCGGCAGCGGCAGTCGAGGCCGGGGCGGCCGATGCCAGGCCAGCGATCGTCAATACGGCGAACAAGGTGGTGGCGCGCAGCGAGAACGTGATCCGCTTGCCGCTGCGCAGCAGCGGCTACTGGTACGACTTCAGCGTCACTGTCAAAGGCCAGGCCGACTACAGCCGGCGCTTCGCGGGTCGGCTGGAGACCGGACAGGCCTCGTTCAGCGACCCGGCGATGTTCGGCGCGGCGATCGGCAATCAGCTCAAAATCGGCTGATCAACGAGGCCGCTCACCTTGAAATTCCCGCTTTCGATGCGGGAATTTCAAGGCTATGGCGGCAAGCGGATCTCAGTCCGCTTGTTTTCTCAGGAACGCGGGAATCTCGATCTCGTCCATGCCGTTGCTTGCCAGCGCATCCACCTTGGCCGCGGCCGTGCGGCCGTTGCGCCAGACGCTCGGGGTCGAAAGCGCGCTGTAGTCGTGCGCCATCGGCGAGGTCTGGATCGGCTGGTTCAAGATCGGCAGGTTGTCGGTGCCGGTGCGTTGCATCGGCACGCTGTGGACCACGCTGATCGGCGTTTGCGCACGGCGTTGCGGCGACAGGCCTGTGGCGATGACGGTCACGCGGAGCTGGTCGCCCAGTGATTCGTCGTAGGCGGTGCCGTAGATCACGTGCGCGTCTTCGGCCGCATAGCGACGGATGGTGTTCATCGCGTTGCGGCTCTCGCTCAGCTTGAAGGTGTTGCGGTTGGCCGCGATCAGCACCAGCACGCCGCGCGCGCCGGAGAGGTCGATGCCTTCGAGCAGCGGGCAGGCCACTGCGGCGTCGGCCGCCTTGTTGGCGCGGTCGGGGCCGCCCGCAATCGCGGTGCCCATCATCGCCTTGCCCGGCTCGCTCATCACGGTCTTCACGTCTTCGAAGTCGACGTTCACCAGGCCCGGCATGTGGATGATGTCGCTGATGCCGCCGACGGCATTCTTCAGCACATCGTTGGCATGCGCAAACGCCTGGTCTTGCGTGATGTCGTCGCCCAGCACGTCGAGCAGCTTGTCGTTGAGGATCACGATCAGCGAGTCGACATTGGCTTCGAGTTCGGCCAGGCCTGCATCGGCAGCTTTCATGCGGCGACCACCTTCGAAGTCGAACGGCTTCGTCACGACGCCGACGGTCAGGATGCCCATCTCCTTGGCCACGCGCGCGATTACCGGCGCGGCGCCGGTGCCGGTGCCGCCGCCCATGCCGGCGGTGATGAAGAGCATGTGCGAGCCTTCGATCGCAGCCTTGATGCGGTCCACCGCTTCTTCGGCCGCGGCCTTGCCGGCTTCCGGCTTGGCACCGGCGCCGAGGCCGGTGGTGCCGAGCTGGATCAGGTGGTGCGCGGCCGAGCGGTTGAGGGCTTGCGCATCGGTGTTGGCGCAGACGAACTCCACGCCTTGCACGCCCTGGGCGATCATGTGATCGACCGCGTTGCCGCCGCCGCCGCCCACGCCGATGACTCTGATTTGGGTGCCTTGGCTGAATTCTTCGATCATTTCGATGGGCATTTGATTCTCCGTTCCTAAGTTTGCAGTTGCCGTATTCGGTTCAATTGAGATTTAACTTTTTTCGATCTAAGCGGGTCTTCGTCTTCGTACTTCCGCGCCGAAGTCATCACGGCTTGCGCCGCCCGCTCCGGTCTTGTGCCGTGCAGCCGCTGGTGGTCCCCGGCTGCACAAATTCAATGGATGGATGGTGTTCATGGGTGGGTGTCAGAAGTTGCCCAGGAACCAGTCCTTGAGCCGGCCGAACCATGTCTTCACCGAGCCGGCCTGCTGCGCCGCGCGGTGGCCGCGGGTGCGTGACAAACGTGCTTCTTCGAGCAGGCCCATGACGGTCGCCGAACGCGGGTTGGCCACCATGTCGTGCAGCGCGCCGTGGTAGGTCGGGATGCCCTTGCGCACGGGCTTGAGGAAGATGTCTTCACCGAGTTCGACCATGCCCGGCATCACGGCCGCGCCGCCGGTGATCACGATGCCACTCGACAGCAACTCCTCGAAGCCGCTCTCGCGAATCACCTGATGCACCAGTGAGTAGATCTCTTCGATGCGCGGCTCGATCACGCCGGCCAGCGCCTGGCGCGAGAGCATGCGTGGCGCGCGGTCGCCGAGGCCCGGCACTTCGAGCTGCTCGCTCGGGTCGGCCAGCAATTGTTTGGCCACACCGTATTCGACCTTGATCTCTTCTGCATCCTTGGTCGGCGTGCGCAGCGCCATGGCGATGTCGCTGGTGATCAGGTCGCCGGCAATGGGGATGACGGCCGTGTGGCGAATGGCCCCATCGGTGAAGATTGCCACATCGGTGGTGCCGGCGCCGACGAGACCGTGACGTCGCGAAGGTTGTGCTCGCGGGCGGCGTGCAC
>JAMFRW010000444.1 GCA_026224975.1 Rhodoferax sp.
CGCCGCGCCGTCCTTCTGCCCCAACCCGGCCCGCGAGCTGCTGCCGGAGGCCAAGCTGCGGCACATCATGGCGCGCGTGAACCGGCTGCACCCGGAGTACGCCACCCGCTACCAGATGATGGGCAGCATGGCGCTGCGGCAGGAGATCGCGCGGCGCAGCGTGAGCGCCGGCCTGCGGCTGCGGCCGGAAGAAATCATCCTGACCAACGGCGGCACCGAAGCGCTGTTCCTCGCGCTGCGCTCGGTCGCGAAGGCGGGCGACACCATCGCGCTCGAATCGCCCACGTATTGGATGATGCTGGAGATCATCCGCTCGCTCGGCATGCGTTCGCTCGAAATCCCCACGCACCCGCGCGAGGGCATCTCGGTCGAGGCACTCGATTTCGCGACGCAAACGCCGGGCGCCGTGCGCGCCTGCGTGGTGATCCCGAACTTCCAGAACCCGCTCGGCAGCCTGATGCCGGTGGAGAACAAGCGCCGCCTGGTGGCACTCGCCGCGGAGCGCGGCTTCACCATTGTCGAGACCGACATCTACGGCGAAACCCACTTCGGCGAAGACCGCCCGCCGGTGCTCAAGAGCTTCGACACCCAAGACGACGTGCTGCTGTGCTCGGCCTTCACCAAGACGGTGGCGCCCGGTTACCGCGTGGGCTGGATCGCGCCGGGCCGGCACTTCCGCACCACGCAATCGCTGAAGTTCCACACCTCGGTGACGGGTGCGCTGCTGCAGCAGGAGGTGATCGCCGAGTTCATCCGCGATGGTGGCTACGATCACCACATGCGCAAGCTCCGCGCGGCCCTCAAGCACCAGTCGCAGCAGATGGCCGATGCGGTGGCCTGCCACTTCCCGGCCGGCTGCAAGCTGAGCCGGCCGCAAGGCGGCTTCATGCTGTGGATCGAGATGCCGCCGCAGGTCGATTCACGCAAGGTCTTCGAGCAGGCGCGGCGCGAGCACATCGGCGTGGCGCCCGGCGCGACCTTCAGTTGCAGCTCGCGCTTCGACCATTTCATCCGCGTGCACTACGGCGAGCCGTGGTCGGCCAAGCTGGATGCGCACATCCGCCGTCTCGGCCAGATCGTGGCGGACCAGTCCGCTGTCTGATTGATGCCCGCCCACCCGCAGCAGCTTCCATTTCATCTCTCTCGATTGTTACCCCATGGACTTCTCGCTCTGGCTCACCTTCCTCGTCGCCGCCTGCCTGATCAGCCTCTCGCCCGGTGCGGGCGCCGTGGCCGCCATGAGCGCGGGGCTGAACCACGGGTTTGCGCGTGGCTACGTCATGAGCTTCGGGCTGGTGCTGGGCATCTGGACGCAAATCCTCGTGGTCGGGCTCGGCTTGGGCGCGCTGATCGCCGCGTCGAGCATCGGCTTTGCGCTGGTCAAGTGGCTGGGCGTGGCCTACCTCGTGTGGCTGGGCCTCAAGCAGTGGCGCGCGCCCGCGGTGCCCCTGGTAAACGCGTCGGCCGAAGCGGTGGCAGTCGAACCACGCACGCTCGTATTGCGCGGCTGGATGATCAACGCCGCCAACCCCAAGGGCACGGTGTTCCTGCTCGCCGTGGTGCCGCAGTTTCTCGACCTGACGCGCGCGCTCGCACCGCAATACGCGGTGATCGCCCTGACACTGGCCTGCACCGACCTGATCGTGATGGCCGGCTACACCGCGCTCGCCGCCAAACTGCTGCGGCTGCTGAAGTCACCGCGCCAGATCAAGGTGCTGAACCGCAGCTTCGGCAGCCTGTTCGTGGGCGCCGGCTTGCTGCTGGCGATGTTCAAGCGGGTTTGATCCGGCGCGGCGGTGCCGTCACTCGCTGACCTTGCCGCGCCCCGCCTTGATCGTCGATCGCTGGCTCTTGCCTTCGAGCCGGCGCTGCTTCGAACCGTAGGTCGGCTTGGTCGGCCGGCGCGTCTTGGGCGGCACAGCCACGCTGTTGACAAGATCGTTCAGCCGCTGCATGGCGTCGGCACGGTTCATGTCCTGGCTGCGCGTGGTCTGCGCCTTGATCACCACCACGCCCTCGGCCGTGATGCGCTGGTCGCGCAACGCCAGCAGCCGCTCCTTCACCGGCTCGGGCAAGGAGGACGCGACGATGTCGAAGCGCAAATGCACCGCGCTCGACACCTTGTTGACGTTCTGCCCGCCCGCGCCCTGCGCGCGGATGGCGGTGAATTCGACTTCGCTTTCGGGGATGCTGAACACTGACGCTCACACCGCCCGCGTTGGCACCCGTTGCGCGAGCGCGCACATCAGCTCGTAGCCGGTGGTGCCAGCCGACTGCGCGATCTCGTCGATGGGCAAGGTGGTGCCGTGCGGGCCCTGGCCCCAAAGCGTGATCTCGCTGCCGAGCCCGGCTTCGGGTGCGGGCGTGAGGTCTACGGTGATCATGTCCATCGACACGCGGCCGACGATGCGGCTGCGCGCGCCGTTCACCAGCACCGGCGTGCCCGGCTGCACCACGCGCGGGTAGCCGTCGGCATAACCGCAGGCGACGATGCCGATGCGCATCGGCAACTCGGCGGTGAAGCTGCTGCCGTAGCCAACGCTGTCGCCGGCCTTCAGTTGCTGCAGGCCGATGAGTTGGGAGCGCAAGGTCATCGTCGGCTGAAGACCCCAATCGACGATGCTCTTCTCGGGGAAATCGGGCGAGGAACCGTAGACCATGATGCCGGGGCGCACCCAGTCACCGCGCACCAGCGGCTCGTTCGGCGCGAAACGCAGCGTGGCGGCGCTGTTGGCGAGCGAGCGGTCGCCGGGCAGATCGCGCGTGGCTTCCTCGAAGGTCGCCACCTGGTGCGCGATGCCGCGTGCGCCATCGGCATCCGAGAGGTGCGTCATCAACGAGATGTTCTCGACCTGCGTGAGCCCGCTCAACCGCAGCCAGGCCGAGTAGTAGGCCGCAGGCGTGAAGCCGAGGCGGTTCATGCCGCTGTTCATCTTGAGGAACACATGGTGGCCGATGTGCGTCTTGTGCGCGGCCAGCATGTCGATCTGCTGGTCGTGGTGAACCGTGTGCCAGAGGTTGAGGCGCGAGCAGAGTTCGAGGTCCCGCGCGTCGAAACACCCTTCGAGCAGCAGGATGGGGCCGCGCCAGCCGAGGGCACGCACGCGTTCGGCCTCGGCCAGGTCGAGCAGCGCAAAACCATCGGCGCCTTGCAAGCCGGCGTAGGCGTGCTCGATGCCGTGGCCGTAGGCGTTGGCCTTGACGACCGCCCAGACCTTGGCGTCGGGCGCGGCGGCGCGGGCGCGGCGCAGGTTGTGCGCCAGCGCCTCGGTGTGGATCAGGGCTTCGATGGGACGCGGCATGGCGCGGGTCTTTCTGTGGGGCAGCGGATCGGTGCGCCGTGTCGTAAAGCGCCATTGGATTCTGCCAGCGCGACCCGCATATCGATGGGTAGCCCCGTCTGGTGCGCGCAAGGGCGCGTGCTATAACGGCCGCCGCAGGAGACACACGCGGTCACGAATACCGCCGACGAGCAGCCGATGAGCGAATGAAAAAGGGTTTTTACACCATCATGTCGGCGCAGTTTTTCAGCTCGCTGGCTGATAACGCGTTGTTGGTCGCCGCCATCGAACTGCTCAAGACATCGGGTGCCCCGGCCTGGAACATTCCAGCGCTGTCGCCGATGTTCGCGCTTTTCTATGTGATCCTGGCTCCCTTCCTCGGCGCGTTCGCGGATGCCGTGCCCAAGGGGAGGGTGATGTTCATCGCCAACGCGATCAAGATCGTGGGCTGCCTGATGATGTTGTTCGGCGCGCACCCGCTCGTGTCCTACGCCGTCGTCGGCCTGGGCGCCGCAGCCTATTCGCCCGCAAAGTACGGCATCCTGACTGAACTGTTGCCCAACTCCCAACTCGTCAAGGCCAACGGCTGGGTCGAGGGACTGACCATCATGTCGGTGATCCTGGGCCTGGTGCTCGGCGGCCAACTGGTCGGGCACACGCTGTCGAAGTACCTGCTCGCCTTCGACATGCCGCTGATGGACACCGGCATCGCGACGGCGCCCGAAGCGGCGATCTCTGTGATCGTGTTCCTGTTCATCATCGCCGCGCTCTTCAATCTGCGCATACCGCGCACCGACGCGCCGCTCCAGCCGGTGGCCCACAGCGTGGCCGGCCTGGTGCGCGACTTCTCCAACTGCAACGCCCGCCTCTGGACCGACAAGCTTGGCCAGATCTCGCTCTCCACCACCACGCTGTTCTGGGGCATCCTCGGCAACCTGCGCGTCATCGTGTTCGCCTGGGCCGCAGCGGCGCTCGGCTATAGCACCACGCAGGCGTCGTCTCTCGTCGGCGTGATCGCCATCGGCACAGCCGTGGGCGCGATCGTCGCTTCGATGCGCATGCGGCTTGACCAGGCCACCAAGGTGATCGCGCTCGGCATCATCATGGGCGTGCTGATGATCGGCTTGGTGTTCATCACCAATGTGTGGATCGCAGCGCCTTTCCTGATCTTCCTCGGGGCGATCGGCGGGTTTCTGGTGGTGCCGATGAACGCGCTGCTGCAGCACCGGGGCGCCAACCTGATGGGCGCCGGCCGCTCTATCGCGGTGCAGAATTTCAACGAGCAGGCCTGCATCCTGGGCCTGGGCGCATTCCTCACGGGCATGACCAAGTTCGGCCTGACCGCGTTCACCACCATCACGGTCTTCGGCCTGGTTGTCGCCGGAACAATGTGGATGATCCGCCGCTGGCACGCCTCGAACTGCGTGGTCCACAAAGACGAGATCGATCGCCTGCTGGCCATTGCGCGCAGCGACAAACACTGAGTCACGCGCAGCGACAAGCACTGACAGTCGTCGACGGAGACGGGCGAAGCGGGTCGCCCTGTCGCCTCGTCAAGCCTGCGCGAGCTGCTCCCATTTGAAAACCGGGTCCACCGCGCGAAGCGTTGCGATGAACTCGTTCTCCAGCAGCGGCTTGGTCAGGTAGGCATCGCAGCCGGCGAGCGAGCCGCGCACGCGGTCGGATTCACCGCTCAGCCCCGTCACCATCACGACAGCCGGTGCCTTGGCGCCACCCGGCCGCGCGCGCAGCTTGATGTGCTGGCAGACGCGCAAACCGTCCACGCTGCCGGGCTCGCCCAGCACGATGTCGAGGAAGACGATGGCGAAGTTCTGCTGCGGCAGCATCTCGATCGCCCCTTCACCTGTCGTCGCCACATGCACCCGGTAACCGAGGCGCTGCAGACGCTGAGTCAGGAACTTGCGGGCGATCACGCTGTCTTCGACGACCA
>JAMFRW010000445.1 GCA_026224975.1 Rhodoferax sp.
AAGCTCGGCGCCGGCGAGGCGCGGTTGCGGGTGATGAACCCCAAGCTGATCTACTGCTCGATCAGCGGCTTCGGCGCGACCGGGCCGGCCGCCAACCGGCCGGCCTACGACACGGTCGCACAGGCCGCGAGCGGCTTTCTGAACCTGCTGGTGAACCCCGAGAACCCGCGCGTCGTCGGCCCGGCAATCGCTGACTCGCTGACCGGGTTCTACGCGGCCTACGGCGTGATGGGCGCGCTGTTCGAGCGTGGCCGCACCGGCGTCGGCCGCACCGTCGAAGTCTCGATGCTGGAGGCGATGGCCCATTTCAACCTCGATGCATTCACGCACTTCTTCCAGGCGAACGAGGTGATGGGGCCATACAGCCGGCCGAGCGTGTCGCAGTCGTACGTGCTCGAGTGCGGTGACGGCAAGTGGATCGCGCTGCACATGTCCTCGCCCGAGAAGTTCTGGCAGGGGCTCGCGAACGCGATCGAGCAGCCCGATCTGTTCAACGACGTGCGCTTCGCGAACCGCGAGGCTCGCATCGCCAACCAGGAAACCTTGATCGAATTGCTCGGCGAGCGCTTCGAACGCCGCACGCGCGAAGCGTGGTGCGCGCGCCTGCAGGCCGAGGACGTTCCGCACGCGCCGATGTACGACACCAGCGAGGCGCTCGAAGACCCGCAGGCGATCCACCTGCAGATGACGACACAGGCCGAGCACCCGGTGATGGGCCTGTTCCGCACCGTGCGCTCTCCGGTGTCGTTCGACGGCGAGCGCGCGCTCGACGTGCGACCGCCGCCGACGCTGGGCGAGCACAACGACGAGATCCGCGCCTCCCTGAACCTGCCGAAAGCCGCCGCATGAACCGCCGCCACTTGCTCGTTGCCAATCTGATCGCCTCCGGCCTGCTGGCCCTCGCGGGCGCCGCACACGCGCAAGACGGCCCCGTCAAGATGATTGTGCCGTTCGGCCCCGGCACCACGACCGACACGATCGCACGCGTCGTCGCCGAAGGCCTCGGCAAGGAGCTGAAGCAGACCGTCATCGTCGACAACCGCGCCGGTGCCGGCGGCACGGTCGGCAGCGACATGGTCGCGAAGGCCGCGTCCGATGGCAAGACGATCGTGATGGGCACGGTCGGTACGCACGCGATCAACGCCTCGCTGTTCCGCAAGATGCCCTACGACACGCTGCGCGACTTCGCGCCGGTCGCGTTCGTCGGCTACACGCCGACGCTGTTGGTCGTTGGCGCCAACTCGCCGATCAAGTCGCTCAAGGACCTGACCGCACTCGCCGCACGCCCCGAAGGCGTGACCTTCGCATCGGCCGGCAACGGCACCTCGGGCCACCTCGCCGGCGAGCTGCTCGCGCAGCGCCTGGGCGGCCGGATGATCCACGTGCCGTACAAGGAAGGCGCGGTCGCGATGACGAGCGTGATGTCGGGCCAGGCCGACTTCATGTTCTATCACCCGGCTGCCGTGCTGCCGCAGATCAAGGCCGGCAAGCTGCGCGCGCTCGGCGCCAGCGGCGCGGTGCGGAGCAGCGCCGCGAGCGACGTGCCGACGCTGATGGAACAGGGCATCAAGGATTTCGACCTCGTCGCCTGGTTCATGGTCTATGCGCCCGCCGGTACTCCCGCAGCGACGCTCGACAAGCTGCGCGCGGCCAGCGCCGCCGCACTCGCGCACCCCGATGTCGCCACGCGCCTGCGCGAGCAGGGCATCGAGCAGCGCGCGATGCGCGCTGACGAGATGGCGCCGTTCAACAAGATCGAGCTCGTCAAATGGGCCGAGCTGGTCAAGCGCTCGGGCGCGCAGATCGATTGATCCTTCACGACAACAACAGACGGAGACAACACCGATGAACGACACGACTCTCTCGCGCCGCACCGCGGTCGCCGCCACGCTGCTGGGCCTCGCGGGCCTCTCGCTCGCGCAAACGCCCAGCGGCGCGCCGATCCGCGTCGGCAGCACGCTCGCGCTGACCGGCCCGCTCTCGGCCACGGCGCAGATCCACAAGCTGGCCGGCGACATCTACATCGAGCAGGTCAACAAGCGCGGCGGCTGGCTCGGAAGGCCGGTCGTCTGGGAGGTGAAGGACGATCAATCGAAGCCCGATCTGGCCAGAACGTTGTACGAGCAACTCGTCACCGCCGACAAGGTCGACCTGCTGATGGGCCCCTACGCGACCGGCGCGATCCTCTCGGCGATCGGCGTCGCGCAGCGCTACAACAAGGTGCTGGTGCAGCACACGCTCGGCATCCCGTCGCTCGCGAAGTACGACATGACTTTTCCGGCGTGGTCGATCGGCTCCGAGCCGCAGACCACCGTGCCGAACACCGTGTTCGACGCGCTCGCCGCAGGCCCGAAGCCGCCAAAGACGATCGCGGTCGTGACCAGCAAGTTCCCGTCCATCCAGTTCATGTCGGCAGGCGCGCGCGAAGTACTGAAGAAGCGCGGCCTGACCGAGGTGTTGTTCCTCGAATGGGACTTCGGCAACCGCGACTTCGGCCCGATCGCGAACCGCATCAAGGACGCGAAGCCCGACTTCGTCTGGGTCGGCGCGATCGGCCTCGAGGGGAATCTCCTGCTCGACGCGATGAAGAAGATCGACTACGTGCCGCCGCAGCACTTCTACCTCTATCCCTCGCCCGGCCCGCTGGTCGCGCTGCCCGAGGCCAAGAACGCGCTGTCGGTGACGATCTTCGAAG
>JAMFRW010000446.1 GCA_026224975.1 Rhodoferax sp.
CACCTGATGTATTATCTTTTCGAGGGTGTGACCGGGCGGCCGGTCTCCGAGTTGTGGCTGGAACGGCTTCAACGTGGCGGAGTGGCCATCATGCTCATGATGATGTCCCTGGCCCTTTACAACGACGTGGCCCGCCTCCTGGGCCTGCAATGACCGACCGCATGCCTTCCACTTCCCGTTTGACCGTCCTACGTCCATCGATCCTGTCCATCGCTCTCGCTGCCGCGTTGCACGCGGGTTCGGCGTACGCGGTCGAGCCTTTCGTGCTGAAGGACATCCGCGTCGAAGGCCTGCAACGCACCGATGCCGGCACCGTGTTCGCGTCGCTGCCGTTCCGCATCGGCGACACGTACACCGATGAAAAAGGCGCCGCCGGCCTGCGCGCGCTCTTCGCCACTGGCTTGTTCAAGGACGTCCGCATCGATGTCGACGGCGGCGTGATCGTCGTGATCGTCGAAGAACGTTCGGTGATCGCCAACATCGATTTCGTCGGCCTGAAAGAATTCGACAAGGACACGCTCACCAAGTCGCTGAAGGACTTCGGCATCGGCGAAGGCCAGCCCTTCGACAAGGCGCTCGCCGACCGCGCCGAGCAGGAGCTGAAGCGCCAGTACCTCACCCGCAGCCTCTACGGCGCCGAGGTCGTGACCACGGTGACGCCGCAAGAGCGCAACCGCGTCAACGTGACCTTCACCGTGACCGAAGGCTCCGCCGCCCGCATCCGCGACATCCGCGTGACCGGCAACAAGGTGTTCAGCGAAAGCACGCTCAAGGGCCTGTTCGACCTGAACGACGGCGGTTGGCTCAACTTCTACACCAAGGCCGACCGCTACTCGCGCTCCAAGCTCAACGCCGACAGCGAAACGTTGCGTGCCTACTACCAGAACCGCGGCTACCTCGAGTTCGAGATCGAGTCCACGCAGGTCGCGATCTCGCCCGACAAGCAGGACATCACCATCACGATCAACGTCAAGGAAGGCCAGCTCTACACGGTCACCGGCGTCAAGCTCGAAGGTGAATACCTCGGCAAGGAAGAAGAGTTCAAGCCGCTGGTCGTGATCAAGCCCGGCGAGCCGTACCGCGCCGAAGCCGTGGCCGAGACCACGCGCCAGTTCATCGAGCGCTTCGGCACCTTCGGCTATGCCTTCGCGAAGGTCGAAGCAAGGCCCGACATCGACCGTGCCACCGGCCAGGTGATGCTCACGCTGGTGGCCGAGCCGCAGCGCCGCGTCTACGTGCGCCGCATCAACGTGGCCGGCAACAGCCGCACGCGCGACGAAGTAGTGCGGCGCGAGTTCCGCCAGTTCGAATCGTCGTGGTACGACGGCCGCAAGATCAAGCTCTCGCGTGACCGCGTCGACCGGCTGGGCTACTTCCGGGAGTTCAAGGTCGACAGCAACGAAGTGCCGGGCACGCCCGACCAGGTCGACTTGACGATCACGATCAAGGAAAAAGCGACCGGGAACCTGCAATTGGGCGCCGGCTTCTCGTCAGCCGACAAGCTCTCGATCAGCGCCTCGATCAAGCAGGACAACGTGTTCGGCTCGGGCAACTACCTGGGCCTGGAAGTCAACACCAGCAAGTACAACCGCACGCTGGTGCTGAGCACCGTCGACCCGTACTTCACCATCGATGGCATCTCGCGCGCCTTCGACCTGTACTACCGCACCACGCGCCCGCTCAACAGCCAGGGCGAAGAGTACGAACTCGTGACGCCGGGCGCCTCGGTGCGCTTCGGCGTGCCGTTCACCGAATACGACACGGTGTTCTTCGGCATCGGCTTCGAGAGCACGCAAATCAAGGGAACGACCGCGCTGCCCAACAGCTACTACCTCTACCGCTACCAGTTCGGCGAGTCGAGTTCGTCGGTGCCCGTCACCATCGGCTGGACGCGCGACAACCGCGACAGCGCGCTGGTGCCTACGCTCGGCCGCTACACCCGCATCAACCTCGACTGGGGCATCCTCGGCGACACGCGCTACCTGCGCGCCAACGCCCAGGTGCAGCAATTCATCCCGATCACGCGCAGCTTCACCTTTGCCATCAACGGCGAAATCGGCTATGGAAAGGGCCTGAGCGGCCGGCCGTACCCGATCTTCAAGAACTTCTACGGCGGCGGCCTCGGCACGGTGCGCGGCTTCGACCAGGGCTCGCTCGGGCCGGTCGATGTGACGGGCGCCTACATCGGTGGCAACCGGCGCGTGAACATCCAGAACCAGTTGTTCATCCCCGTGCCCGGCACCGGCAACGACCGTACGCTGCGCCTCTTCGGCTACGTCGACATCGGCAATGTCTGGGGCGAAAACGAGAAGATGACGGTCGACAGCCTGCGTGCGTCGGCCGGTCTCGGCCTGAGCTGGATCTCGCCGGTCGGCCCGCTGCAACTCAGCTACGGCCAGCCGATTCGCAAGAAGCCAGAAGATAGAATCCAGCGACTTCAATTCCAGATCGGGGCAGCGTTCTAATGAAAAGCTTTTCTCTCAAGCCGATGTTCTTGAAGTTGGCCGCCGCCGGCATGGTGGCGATGTTCGCGGTGGGCGCGCAAGCCCAGGAACAACTCAAGATCGGCTACGTGAACGGCGATCGTGTGCTGCGCGATGCGGCTCCGGCCAAGGCTTCGCAAGCCAAGCTCGAGGCCGAGTTTTCCAAGCGTGAAAAAGACCTGGCCGATGTGGCCACCAAGCTCAAGGCCGCCGGCGAGAAGCTCGACAAGGATGCGCCCACGCTGGCCGAAGGCGAGCGCAACCGCCGCCAGCGCGATCTGGTCGCGCAAGACCAGGAATTCCAGCGCAAGCGCCGCGAGTTTCAGGAAGACCTGACCCAGCGCAAGAACGAAGAACTGGCCTCCGTGGTGGAGCGCGCCAACAAGGTGATGAAGCAGATCTTCGACACCGAAAAGTACGACCTGATCATCCAGGAGGCCGTGTTCGCGAGCCCCAAGATCGACATCACCGACAAGGTGATCAAGGCGCTGAACGCGCAGGCTCCGGCGGGCAAGTGAACTTCGGCGAGCGCTGAATGGCGGCTATCGACGTCGCCCTGCGCGAGATCGCCGAGGCCCTCGGCGGTGAACTGATCGGCGATGGAAGCCAGCGCATCCGCCGCATCGGCCCGCTCGAAGACGCCACCGCCGATTCGATCGCCTTCCTCGCCAACCCACGGTATCGCTCGCAGCTGGCGACTTCCATCGCCGCTTGCGTGATCGTCGCGCCGGCCTTGCGCGACGAGGCCGTGGCGCGTGGCGCGGCGATCGTCACGCCCGATCCCTACCTCTACTTCGCCAGACTCTCGCAATGGTGGGCGCCGCGTGCGCGGTGTGCGCCTGCGGCGGGTGTGCATGCGAGTGCGGTGGTCGACCCGTCGGCCGATGTGGCAGCTACAGCCTCCATTGGTGCGCTGGCGGTCATCGAGGCCGGCGCGACGATCGGCGACGGTGCGGTCATCGGCGCGCATTGCACGGTCGGCGCAGAAGCTCAGGTCGGTGCGAACACCAGACTGGCCGCGCATGTGACGCTGGGCTTCGGCTGCGTGATCGGCGAGCGCTGCATCGTGCACAGCGGCGTGGTGATCGGCGCCGATGGTTTCGGCTTTGCGCCGACCGAAGGCCGCTGGGAAAAAATCGAGCAGCTCGGCGCGGTGCGCATCGCCAACGATGTGGAGATCGGCGCCAACACCTGCATCGACCGCGGTGCCTTGGGCGACACGGTCATCGAAGACGGCGTGAAGCTCGACAACCTGATCCAGATCGCGCACAACGTTCACGTCGGCGCGCACACGGTGATGGCTGCTTTCGTGGGCGTGGCCGGCAGCGCGCACATCGGGCGCCATTGCCTCATCGGCGGGGCAGCGCGCATCGCGGGCCACATCACCCTTGCCGACCATGTGCAGATCTCGACCTGCAGCCTGGTCACGCATTCCATCGCCAAGGCGGGCCACTACAGCGGTGCTTTCCCCATCGACGACAATGCCAGTTGGCAGAAGAATGCGGCCACCCTGCGCAACCTGCACGCCTTGCGCGAGCGGGTACGCACCCTGGAAAAAACAAGTTCGGAACGGCGTGACTCGGCATCGATCACGCCTGCCCCGAGCGCCACAGATTCGAAAGCCGTATGACGATGGACATTCTCGAGATTCTCAAGCGGCTGCCGCACCGTTACCCCTTCCTCATGGTCGATCGGGTGCTCGAGCTCGAAAAAGGCAAGACCATCAAGGCGCTGAAGAATGTCTCGTTCAACGAGCCGTATTTCATGGGCCACTTTCCCAACCGCCCCGTGATGCCCGGCGTGATGATGCTCGAAGCGCTGGCCCAGGCCGCGGCGATCCTGGTGTTCGATTCGCTGGGCGTGCGCCCCGACGACAAGACGGTTTTCTACTTCGCCGGCATCGACAACGCGCGCTTCAAGCGGCCGGTCGAGCCGGGTGATCAACTCATCCTGCACGCGACGCTTTTGCGCATGAAGGTCGGCATCGCCAAGTTCGAAGCTTGGGCGACGGTGGGTGACGAGCGCGTGGTCGAGGCCGGCCTGCTCTGCACCATGCGCACGCTGCCCTGAGCGCAGCGCGACGCGATTCAGCAAGGTCCGCCATGGCGCAGATCCATCCCACCGCGATCGTCGAACCCGGCGCCGAGCTGCACGAGTCGGTGACGGTCGGCGCCTACAGCCTGGTCGGTGCGCATGTGCGCATCGGCCAAGGCTCGCGCATCGGCCCGCACTGCGTGATCGAAGGCCGCACAACGATCGGGCAAGACACGCAGATCTTCCAGTTCTGCTCCATCGGCGCCGTGCCGCAAGACAAGAAGTACGCCGGTGAAGACACCGAACTCGTGATCGGTGACCGCAACGTGATCCGCGAGTTCTGCAGCTTCAACCTCGGAGTGCCACAAGCCGGTGGCGTCACGCGTGTGGGCCATGACAACTGGATCATGGCCTATAGCCACATCGCGCACGACTGCGAGGTCGGCAACCACACCACGCTGTCCAACAACACCACGCTCGCCGGCCATGTGCAGCTCGGCGACTGGGTCACCATCGGCGGGTTGGTCGGCATCCACCAGTTCGTCAAGATCGGGGCGCATGCGATGGCCGGCTTCGCCAGCGCGGTGTCGCAAGACGTGCCGCCGTTCATGATGGTCGACGGCAACCCGCTCGCGGTGCGCGGCTTCAATGTGGTGGGTCTCAAGCGCCGTGGCTTCGGGCCGGAGCGGCTGGCGGGTGTCAAGCAGATGCACCGGCTGCTGTACCGCTCGGGCCTGACCTTCGAGCAGTCACGCGAGGCCATCGCGGCGCTGCCGGCGGAGATGCCGGCCTCGGCGGAAGACGTTGCACTCATGAGCGACTTTCTCGCGCATGCCACTCGCGGCATCGTCCGCTAGCAGCGTCGAAGATGGACTCCACAGCACCTCGGTTCGCGATGGTGGCAGGCGAAGCTTCGGGCGACCTGCTGGCCGGCCTGCTGCTCGGCGGCATGCGCGCGCGCTGGCCGCAGCTTCAGGCTTTCGGCATCGGCGGCCCGAAGATGGCGGCGCAAGGCTTCGAGGCCTGGTGGCCGCACGACAAGCTCTCGCTGCACGGTTATGTGGAAGTGCTGAGGGAGTACCGCGAACTCTCAGGCATTCGCAACCAGTTGGCGGCGCGGGTGCTGAAGATGGATGGCAAGGAGCGGCCGGCCGCCTTCATCGGCGTCGACGCGCCCGACTTCAACCTCGACCTGGAAGCGCGCTTCAAGGCGCAGGGCATCAAGTCCATCCACTTCGTGAGCCCGTCGATCTGGGCCTGGCGCGGCAAGCGCATCGAGAAGATCCGCAAGGCGACGGACCTGGTGCTGTGCATCTTCCCGTTCGAGCCGGCCATCTATGCCAAGCAAGGCATCGCCGCGGCCTATGTGGGCCACCCGTTGGCCGATGCGATTCCGATGGAGGTGCCGCGGGCCGCGAGCCGTGCCGCCTTGGGCATTCGTGAAGACGAAACTGTCGTCGCGCTGCTGCCCGGCAGCCGCCGCTCCGAGATCCAGTACATCGCTCCTCGGTTGATCGGCGCGGCCGCCGAGATGAACCGCCAGCGCCCCGGCCTGCGCTACGTGCTGCCGGTGGTGCCCGGTCTGAGGCATCTGATCGAGCCGATCCGGCGCCAGCACGGGCAGGGCGTCGAGATCACCTTGCTCGATGGCCAATCGCACGAGGCGCTCGCGGCTTGTGACGTGACGCTCGTCGCCAGCGGCACCGCCACGCTGGAAGCCGCACTCTTCAAGCGGCCCATGGTCATCGCCTACGCCATGCACGCGCTGAGCTGGCAGATGATGAAGCGCATGAACTACCAGCCCTGGGTCGGCCTGCCCAACATCCTGCTGCAGGACTTTGTGGTGCCGGAGTTCTTGCAAGGCAACGCGACGCCGGCCAAACTCGCGCAGGCCACGCTGGAGTGGCTGGACAACCCGACGGCCTGCGAAGCCCTGCGCGTGCGCTTCGAGGGCCTGCACCGCGAACTGCGACGAGACACCGCCCAGGTGGCCACCGATGAGATCGAAAAAGTTCTTGCGGCCTGAGCAGCTCGGTCTCGTCTTCGACGGCATGGGGCTGATGGCCGGCGTGGACGAAGCGGGCCGCGGCCCGCTCGCCGGCCCGGTGGTGGCGGCCGCGGTGATCCTCGATGACCTGAAGCCCATCCGCGGCCTGAACGATTCGAAGATGCTGACGGCCAGGGCGCGCGAACGCCTCTTCGACGAGATCCGCGCCAAGGCGCTGTGCTGCAGCATCGCGCAGGCCAGCGTCGAGGAGATCGACCAGCTCAACATCCTGCAGGCGACCATGCTCGCGATGCAGCGAGCGGTCGAAGGCCTGCGTTTGTTGCCGAAGAAAGTATTGGTCGATGGCAACCGGCTGCCGGTGCTGCGCATCGCGGCCGAGGCCATCGTGCAGGGTGATTCGAAGATCGAGGCGATCTCGGCCGCGTCCATTCTGGCCAAGGTCCACCGCGACCGGCTCTGCCTCACGCTGCACGAAGAGCACCCGCAATACGGCTTCGACGGCCACAAGGGCTACGGCACGCCAGAGCACTTGGCCGCGCTGCGCGCGCACGGCGCGTGCCCTCACCACCGCCGCAGTTTTGCCCCGGTGCGCCAGACGCTGATGGCGCCGGTGCTGCCGCGCTCCTGATGCCCGGCAGAAGCAACACCGGCATGCCGCAGATCCGCGCCGTCAGCTCGCGTGACAACCCGCTGCTGGTTCGCCTGCGCAAGCTCGCGGCCGACCCGGGCGCCTATCGCAAGCTGGGTGAGTTGTGGATCGAAGGCGAGCATCTGTGTGATGCGCTGGTGAAACGCGGCGGCGCGGTGCCGCAGGCGCTGATCGGTGAATCGGCCTGGGCCCGCCCGGCCTTGCGCGATCTGGCCAGCGCCGCGGCCACCGTCACCATCGTGCCCGATGCGTTGATGGCCTCCATCGGCACGCTCGAATCGCCTGCGCCGATGGGCTTCGTCTTGCCGTGGATGGGCGTGCCGGAGATCGATCCAACCAAGCCCAGCGTGGTCCTCGACCGCCTGCAAGACGCCGGCAACGTCGGCACCGTGATCCGCAGCGCCGCGGCTTTCGGCTTCACGCAGGTGATCGCGCTCAAGGGCACGGCGGCGCTGTGGTCGCCGAAGGTGTTGCGGGCCGGCATGGGCGCGCATTTCGGGCTGAACCTGGTCGAGTCGGTGGACGAAGTGGCCTTGGATGCGCTGGCCGTGCCGCTGCTCGCCACCAGCTCGCACGTGGCCTCTACCCTGCACCAGACCGCGCTGCCATGGCCTTGCGCCTGGGTGATGGGCCACGAAGGGCAGGGCGTCTCATCAGCGCTGCTGGCGCGCTGCGCGATGTCGCTGCGCATTCCCCAGCCGGGCGGCGAAGAGTCGCTGAACGTGGCCGCCGCCGCGGCTGTCTGCTTCTACGAATCGGCACGCCAGCAGGCGGCTGACGCCGCGCGTTGACCAGCCAGGTTCAGTACATCAGCCGGTCGGGCCGCAAGTCACGCAGGATGGTCGTCGCGATCTCTTCGATCGACTTGTGCGTGGATGACAGCCAGCCGATGTTCTCGCGCCGCATCATGGCTTCGGCTTCTTTCACCTCGTGCTTGCAGTTCTCCAGCGAGGCGTACTTGCTGTCGGGCCGGCGCTCGTTGCGGATCTGGCTCAGGCGCGCCGGGTCGATGGTCAGGCCGAAGCACTTCTTCTTGTACGGCGCGAGCATCGACGGGATCTGCCCGCGGTCGAAGTCTTCCGGGATCAGCGGGTAGTTGGCCGCCTTGATGCCGTGCTGCATGGCGAGGTAGAGCGAGGTCGGCGTCTTGCCGCTGCGGCTCACGCCGACCAGGATCACATCGGCGCTCGCCAGGTTCTTGGACGACTGCCCGTCGTCGTGCGCCAGCGAGTAGTTGATGGCCTCGATGCGGTCGGTGTATTCCTGGCTCTTCGAGACATCGGTGAAGCGGCCCACGCGGTGGTTCGAGGTGATGCCGAATTCGGCCTCCAGCGGCTCGATGAAGGTGTTGAACATGTCCAGCACCAGGCCCTTGGCGCTGCCCTTGACGATGCCCAGGATCTCGCGGTCCACCAGCGTGATGAAGACGATGGGCTTCTTGCCCTCGACCTCGCCGGCGTGGTTGATCTCGCGCACCACCTGGTGTGCCTTGTCGGGCGTGTCGATGAACGGGCGGCGCACATGGCGCGGCTTGGCGGCGAACTGGTTGAGGATGGAGTTGCCGAAGGTTTCGGCGGTGATGCCGGTGCCGTCGGACACGAAGAACACGGTGCGATTGGTCATGGTGTGAATTCTGTCGAGGGTTCGTTGGCGGTTGTCCGGGCGGGCGGCAAGCCCCGATGATGACAGGCGCCGCAGCCGAAGATCAACCGTAGAATCGTCCCATTCTTCCGTCCCCATCCTCCGATGAATGCCGCCATCGCCACCCCGCAGCCCCGACGGCCACCCGCTCCGGGTGCCGTTGCTGCCGGCCTGTGCCGTGGCCTGTGCGCTCGGAGTGCCGCGCCCCGCCGCGCTGTCGTCAAGGGACGGGAAGCACCGATTTTTTACCATCCCGGAGCTCTCCCATGTCAAGCAACCCCCTGGCGACCGCCCTGGTCGCTCCGTTCGAACAACTGAGAATGACCGACGTCGAGACGGTAGGCGGCAAGAACGCCTCGCTCGGCGAAATGATCAGCCAGCTCGCCGCCTCCGGCGTGCGCGTGCCGGGCGGCTTTGCCACCACGGCCCACGCCTTCCGCGAGTTCCTCAAGCACAACGGCCTGGCCGCCAAGATCGAGGCGCGCCTCGCCACGCTGAACACCGATGACGTGCGCGCGCTCGCCGAAGCCGGCGCCGAAATCCGCCACTGGATCGAGACCACGCCGTTCCCGCCGGAACTCGATGCGGCCATCGCCGCCGAGTTCGAAGAGCTCACCGCCGGCAACCCGGGCGCCTCGTTCGCGGTGCGTTCTTCGGCCACGGCCGAAGACCTGCCCGATGCGTCCTTCGCCGGCCAGCAGGAAACCTTTCTCAACGTCGTCGGCATCACCGAAGTGCTGGCGAAGATGAAAGAAGTCTTCGCGAGCCTCTACAACGACCGCGCCATCAGCTACCGTGTGCACAAGGGCTTCGCGCACAGCGATGTGGCCTTGTC
>JAMFRW010000447.1 GCA_026224975.1 Rhodoferax sp.
AGGCGGCCGTAGTCGGCAGGCCCAGCACGTCGATGTTGTCCTTGACGGCGAAGGGCACGCCGAAAAGCGGCATCGCGACCAGCGACTCCGCCCGATCGGCATGGTGCAAGGCGCGCGCTTCCAGTGCACGAACCTGCACCGCCAGCGCGGCCGGCGAGATGCGCGTGATCCACGCTTCGGCCGGGCTTTCATCGGCCAGGCGTTGGCGCAGGGCCTCCAGCAAGCGGGAAGGAGAGGCGCCCTCGGCATAGGCGGCAAGCCAGTCGGGCAACGTCAGCAGTGGGTTGGCGTTCATGCGGCAGATTGGTGCGCTGTGTTGTATACCGATCAGTGCACAGCATGAATCGTGCCGAGTCTCCCTCGACGCCGCCTCCTCGAAAAGCCCGGGGAATCAGCCCGGCTCAGGCCAGGATCAGATCGATATCAGGCCGCAGCCTTTTTCTTCTTCGCATCCTTGGCAAGCACGCTCTTGCAGGTCTTTGCCATCTTCTTCGTGGCAGCGTCCTTGGGCGCATCGGTCTTGGCGGTGAAGTCGGTGCACTCCTGAACCGTGGGCGGCTTGACCTTGCCCTGGCGCGCTTGCGGCACGCCGTTGCCGATGGCGCCTTGGGCAAAGGCCCCGTTCGCGGCCACGGCGGCGCACACGAACATCATCACGTTGAGCATCGTTTTCTTCATGGCAACTTCCTTTGTGGTGGGTCTGAATGGGGAGCGTTGAAACCGGGGCGTTCAGCCGTGAATCGACGACAGAAACTGCTTGAGTTCCGGCGTTTGCGGCGCGCCGAAGATCACATCGGGCGGGCCCATCTCGTGGATGCGGCCGGCGTGCATGAAGACCAGGCGGTCCGACACCTTGCGCGCAAAATTCATCTCGTGCGTGACCATCAGCAGCGTCATGCCTTCGACGGCCAATGATTCGACCACGCGCAGCACTTCGCCGACCAGTTCCGGATCGAGCGCCGAGGTGATCTCGTCGCAGAGCAGCACCGCCGGCTCCATGGCGAGCGCGCGCGCGATGGCCACGCGCTGCTGCTGGCCGCCGGAGAGCTGATCGGGCTGCGCATCGAACTTCTCTTCCAGCCCCACGCGCGCGAGCAGCCGCTTGGCTTGCGCGGTGGCGGCTTCGGCGTTCTTCTTCTTGACCAGCGTCGGCGCGAGCATCACGTTCTTGCCCACGCTCAGGTGCGGGAACAGGTTGAAGCCCTGAAAGATCATGCCGACGTGCTGGCGCAAAGTTCGCATGGCGTTCGCGTTGCCGTGCAGCAGCGGGTTGCCGTCGACGCTCAGGCTGCCTTCGTTGAAGACCTCGAGGCCGTTGATGCAGCGCAGGAGCGTGCTCTTGCCGGAGCCGCTCTTGCCGATGATCGCGATCACCTCGCCGCGTTTGACCGAGAGGTCGATGCCCTTGAGCACCTCGTTCGTGCCGAAGCGCTTCTTGAGGCCCTTGATCTCGACAATGCCTGAGTCAGCGACCACGATGCAGTTTCCTCTCCAACGATTTGCTCCAGGCGGAGATGGGGTAGCACAGCGCGAAGTACATCAGCGCAAGGCAGGCGTAGACGGTGAACGGGCGAAAGGTGGCGTTGGTGATCATGGTGCCGGCCTTGGTCAGCTCGATGAAGCCGATCACCGACGCGAGCGCCGTACCCTTGATGACCTGCACCAGAAAGCCGACCGTCGGCGGCACCGCAACGCGCAGCGCCTGCGGCCCGATCACGTAGCGCAGTTGCTCGCGCAGGTTGAGCGCAAGCGCCGACGAGGCTTCCCACTGGCCCTTGTGAACGGCCGCCACGCAGCCGCGCCAGATCTCGGTGAGGAAGGCGCTGGTGTAGAGCGTGAGCGCCAGCGCCGCCGCCACCCACGGCGACACGTTGATGCCCATCAGCCCGAGGCCGAAGTAGGCGAGGAAGAGCTGCATCAGCAAGGGCGTGCCCTGGAACAGCTGCACATAACCGCCGACGATCGGCTCGGCGCCGCGCAGCTTGGCGATGCGTGCGATCAGCAGCGCCAGCCCGACGAGCCCGCCGCCGACGAATGCGATGAGCGAGAGCAGCACCGTCCAGCGCGCCGCGAGCAGCAGGTTGCGGAAGATGTCCCAGATCGAAAAGTCGACCATACGTCAGCTACTTTCCGAAGATGAAACGAGGGCCGGCCCAGTTGAGCAGCCGGCGCAACGCCATCGACAACGCGAGGTAGATCAGCGTGCCGATCAGGTAGGACTCGAACGCACGGAAGTTGCGCGACTGGATCAGGTTGACTGCGTACTGCAGCTCGGGCGTGGAGATCTGCCCGCACACCGCAGAGCCCAGCATCACGATGATGATCTGGCTCACCAGCGCCGGCCAGACGCGCTTCAACGCCGGCGGCAGCACGACCCGCGTGAAGACCTGCATCTCGCTCAGCGCCAGGCTCTGGGCCGCTTCGATCTGGCCCTTCGGCGTGGTCGCGATGCCGGCCCGCACGATCTCGGCCGAATAGGCGCCGAGGTTCACCACCATGGCCAGCACCGAGGCCACCTCGGGCGAGAGCTTCAAGCCGATCCCCGGCAGGCCGAAGAAGATGAAGAAGAGCTGCACGATGAACGGCGTGTTGCGGATCAGTTCGACGTAGGCGCCGACTATTGCCCGCAGCCACGCCGGCCCGTGCAGCCGCGCCCAGGCGCAGGAGACTCCGAGCGCCACGCCGACGCTCGCCGAAATCGCGGTGAGCACGAGCGTCACACCCACGCCTTTGGCGAGCAGGGGCCATTCGGCGAGGACCGCCGGAAAGTCGAGTGCGATCACTTGGGCATTCGCCGTTCAGCGCAATGAAACGAGTCGCGGCTCAGGACGGCAGGTCGCCCATGGGACGGCCGAGCCACTTGAGCGCCAGCTTGTTCAGCTCGCCCGAGGCCTTGGCCGCAGTGATGATCTCGTTGACCTTCAGGCGCAGCTTGTCTTCGCCCTTGGCGACGCCAATGTAGTTGGGCGACTCTTTCAGCAGCAGCTTGTATTCGGTCGAGATCTGCGGGTTCTTCGCCATGAAGTTGCCCGCGACAGAAGCGCCCACGCCCATCAGTTGCACCTGGCCGGCGGCATAGGCCGAGACCGTGCCGTTCATGTCTTCGAAGCGCTTGATGTCGACGCCGGCTGGCGCGATCTTGCCCACCTCCTGGTCTTCCATGGCGCCGCGCGTCACGCCGACGCTCTTGCCGGCCAGATCGGCCGGCGTCTTCACGACCAGCGCCTTCGGCCCGAAGATCGCCTGGAAGAAGGGCGAGTAGGCGATGGTGAAATCGATGACCTTCTCGCGGTCGGGGTTCTTGCCGAGCGTGGAGATCACGAGGTCGGCCTTCTTGGTCTGCAGGTAGGGGATGCGGTTCGCGCTGGTCACGGGAACCAGCTCGACCTTCACGCCGAGTTTGGTGGCGATGAGCTTGGCGGTGTCGATGTCCAACCCCTGAGGCACCAGATCGGTGCCGACGAAGCCGTACGG
>JAMFRW010000448.1 GCA_026224975.1 Rhodoferax sp.
CGGCCTCGCCGTGCGCGTCGATCTTGATGATGCCGACGGTCTTGGCGGCGATGCGCAGGCGGTGCGTTTCGATCAGCGCCTTGACGGGATCGGGCAGCTTGCCGAAACGGTCGATCAACTCCTCCTGCATGTCGTCGACCTTGTCGGCGCTGGCGCAGTTGGCCAGTCGCTTGTAGATCGACAGACGTTCGTGGACGTCGCCGCAGAAATCGGCCGGCAGCAGCGCCGGCACGTGCAGGTTGATTTCGGTGGTCGAGGCCATCGGCGCGGCCAGGTCGGGTTCCTTGCCGCTCTTGAGCGCGCGCACGGCCTCGTTGAGCATGTCCGAATACAGCTGGAAGCCGATCTCCAGCATCTCGCCGGACTGGTTCTCGCCCAGCACCTCGCCGGCGCCGCGGATTTCCAGGTCGTGCATGGCCAGGTAGAAGCCACTGCCGAGTTCTTCCATGGCCTGGATGGCATCCAGCCGCTGCGCCGCCTGCTTGGTCAGGCCTTCCACATCGGGCACCATGAGGTACGCATAGGCCTGATGGTGCGAGCGGCCCACGCGGCCACGCAACTGGTGCAACTGCGCCAGGCCGAACTTGTCGGCACGGCTCATCACGAGGGTGTTGGCGCTCGGCACGTCGATGCCGGTTTCGATGATGGTCGAGCACAGCAGCAGGTTGTGGCGCTGCGCGACGAAATCGCGCATCACGCGTTCCAGCTCGCGCTCGCCCATCTGGCCGTGCGCGACCGCGATGCGGGCCTCGGGCACCAGCGCCTGCAGCGTTTCGCGGCGGTGCTCGATGGTCGCCACGTCGTTGTGCAGGAAGTAGACCTGCCCGCCGCGCTTCAATTCGCGCAGCACCGCCTCGCGGATGGTGCCGCTCGATTCGTTGCGCACGAAGGTCTTGATGGCCAGGCGCCGCTGCGGCGCGGTGGCGATCACGCTCAGATCGCGCAGGCCTTCGAGCGCCATGCCCAAGGTGCGCGGGATCGGCGTGGCGGTGAGCGTGAGCACATCGACCTCGGCCCGCATCGCCTTGATCGCCTCCTTGTGGCGCACGCCGAAGCGATGCTCTTCATCGATGACGAGCAAGCCCAGGCGCTTGAACTTGACCTTGTCGCTGATCAGCGCATGTGTGCCGATGACGATGTCGACCGTGCCGTCGGCCAGGCCCGCCAGCGAGGCCTTCACTTCCTTCGCCGAGCGGAATCGCGACAGCTCCGCCACCTTCACCGGCCACTTGCCGAAGCGATCCGAAATGTTCTGGAAATGCTGCTCGGCCAGCAGCGTGGTGGGCGCGAGGATCGCCACCTGTTTGCCGCCGGTCACGGCCACGAAGGCGGCGCGCAAGGCGACTTCGGTCTTGCCGAAACCCACATCGCCGCAGATGAGTCGGTCCATCGGCTGCGGCGAAACCATGTCCTGGATGACGGCGTGGATGGCGGCCTGCTGGTCGGGCGTTTCCTCGAAGCCGAAGCTCGCGGCGAAGGCCTCGTAATCGTGCGGCGAGAAGCGGAACGCAAAGCCCTCGCGTGCCGCGCGCCGCGCGTAGAGGTTGAGCAATTCGGCAGCCGTGTCCCGCACCTGCTCGGCGGCCTTGCGCTTGGCCTTGTCCCACTGGCCGGAGCCAAGGCGGTGCAGCGGTGCTTCGTCCGCGCTGACGCCGGTGTAGCGCGCGATCAGGTGGAGCTGCGCCACCGGCACGTAGAGCGTCGCCTTCTCGGCGTATTCGAGGTGCAGGAACTCGCTCGGCCCGTCGCCGATGTCGATGTTCATCAGCCCCACATAGCGGCCGATGCCGTGGTTGATGTGCACGATCGGGTCGCCGACCTTCAGCTCCGACAGGTCCTTGATCAGCGCATTGACATCGCTGACCTGCTCCTGCTTGCGGCGCCGGCGCGCGGTGGGGCTGGTCGCGAAGAGTTCGGTTTCGGTGACGAAC
>JAMFRW010000449.1 GCA_026224975.1 Rhodoferax sp.
GCCTGATGATCGGCGGCGAGCCGGCGGCCGTGGCCCGGTTGGATCGACCGCCAGGCCGTTGTTCACATGCCCGCCGTTGCGGCCCGAGGCTTCTGCCGCCACGCGCTCACCGGCTTCGAGCACCACCACCTTCGCGCCGCGCTTGGCGAAGGCCAGCGCCGCCGAGAGGCCGGTGAAGCCACCGCCGACGATGGCCACATCCACCTTGGCCGGCAGCTCGCGCGCGGCCGGCACATAGGCAGCGGCGGATTCGGTCCAGTACGGGTCGAGTTTCATGGCAGTCGATCAAGCAGACGCCGCGGAGCCGGCTTTGCCGGTCCGCTGGCGGCGCCCCCTCGAGGGGGCTGAGGCCGGACATGAACGGCGTGCCGTTTGTGCCTGCCGAGGGAAAGGGCCTCTGGCCCGGGGCGGCCTGCCAGGCCGCCGAAGGCGCTACGGGGGTGGGTCATTTCTAGAGGCCGACAACCGCCGGCAAGCCGCCGATGTCGGCGATCTCGGTGTAGCCATAAGCCGGGTTGCCCGGGCCGTGGCCGCGGTTCACGAACACCTTGTTCACGATGCCCAGATCGTGGGCCGACATCAGGTCATAGCGCAGGCTGGAAGACACGTGCAACACGTCTTCCGGGTTGCAACCCAGCGAGTCGAACATGTATTCGAAAGCCTTCAGGCGCGGCTTGTAGGCCTGCGCCATCTGCGCGGTGTAGACGCGGTGGAAGGGCGCGCCGAGCAGGGCCACGTTGCTGTGGATCTGGTTGTCGGAGGCGTTCGAGAGGATCACCAGCGGGATCTCGTTCGCGATCTTCGAGAGACCGGCCGGCACATCGGCATGCGGCTTCCAGGTGGGCACGGCTTCGTAATACTGGTGGGCTTCGTGGTCGAAGTACTGGATCTTCCACTTCTTGCACAAGCGCCGCACCGAGTTCTTCAGCACCACTTCGTACGGCTGCCAATCGCCCAGCACTTCGTCGAAGCGGTACGACGAAAAGTCGGCGATGAACTGCTCCATCTTGTCGGCCGGAATGCGATCGGCAAACATCTCGCGCGCCATGTCGCCCATGCGAAAGCGGGTGAGGGTGCCGTAGCAGTCGAAGGTGATGTACTTGGGGCGGATGGCCATGGTCTCGGGTCCTGTGTCGTGAGGTCGTTTAGAGGGCGCTGGCTGCCTGTTCGGTGGCTTGCTCGGGTGACGTGCTATTCGCTGTCTTTTTCGCTTTCGCTTGCGTCTTCATCAGGTTGTCATTGCAGCATGGGAGTGCCGGAGGGATGCTGTGTATTGGCCGCTTTGCCGCAATGTGCTGTGGTTTGCGGTGGGCGCGACGGCATGGCGTGCGGTGTGCCCTGCCGATGTGCGCCGGCGCACCTCAATGCGTCGCGGCAAAGTCGATCAGCACGCTTTTGAAGCGCAGATTGGCCTCCACCGATTGGCGGCCCAGGTCCTTGCCGATGCCGCTCTGGTGGTAGCCGCCGGTGGGGATCACGAAGTCGTTGCTGCGGCCATAACGGTTGATCCACACCGTGCCGGCCGAGATGTTGCGCATGGCGCGCAGCGCGCGGCCGATGTCTGCGGTGTGCACGCCCGCGGCCAGGCCATAGTTTTCGTGCGCGGCGAGCGAGAGGCCTTCGGCTTCGTCTTCGAAGGTCTGCACGGTGAGCACGGGGCCGAAGATTTCTTCCTGCACCGCGGGGTTGGCGGCGGCGTCGATGGCCAGCAATGTCGGCCTGAAGTAAGCGCCGCCCGGGCCTGCGTCATACAACCCGCCACCGCAGCGCAGTTGCGCGCCCGCCTCACGCGCACGGCCGACGATGTTGGCGATGCGCTGGGCTTGTGCGGCCGAGATGATGGGTGGCAGCGTGGCTTCATCGTCCCAGGTCGCGCCGGGCCGGTGCGCTTCGAAGCGCGCCGCGATGCGTTCGACCAAGGCCTCGGCGATGCCACGCTGCACGATCAGCCGCGAGCCGGCCACGCACACCTGGCCGGCGTTGCCGGTGATGGCGCCGGCGATCAAACCGGCCAGGCGATCGATGTCGGGCGCGTCGTCGAAGACCAGTTGCGGGCTCTTGCCGCCCAGCTCCAGCGTGACCGGCTTGGGGCCGTGCGCCGCGCAGGTCGCCATGATCGCGGCGCCCGTGCGGGTGGAGCCGGTGAAGGTCATCTTGGCGATGAGCGGATGGCGCGAGATGGCATCGCCAGTGGTCATGCCATCACCCTGCACGATGTTGAAGATGCCCGGCGGCACACCGGCCTGCACCGCGAGTTCGGCCAGCCGCACGATGGAGTAGGGCGTGAGTTCGGAGGGCTTGAGGACCACTGCGTTGCCGGCGGCCAGCGCAGCGCCGACCTTCCACGACGCCATCACCAGCGGGAAGTTCCACGGCGTGATGGCGCCGACCACGCCATAGGGCTCGGCGATGACCATGCCGAGGTGGTCGTGCCTTGTCGCGGCCACCTCGCCGCCGAGCTTGTCGGCGTATTCGGCGAAGAAGCGCAGGCCCTCTGCGGTAAAGGGCACATCCCAGGCGGCCGCGTCCTTCACCGGGCGCGTGGAGCACACGGCTTCGAGCGGTGCGAGCGTGGCCACATCGGCCTCTACCAGATCGGCCCAGCGGCGCAGCACCTTGGCGCGTTCCCGGGGCGAGCGAGTCGCCCAGTCGCTGTGCCGCCAGGCGTGCCAGGCGTCCCGCACCGCGGTGTCCACCGTGGCGGCGTCGGCCAGCGGCAGTTCGCCGTGCTGTTGTGCGTCCGAGGGGCGATGCACGGCGAGGCGGTAGCTGTCGGGCACGAGGCGTCCGCCGATGAAATGGCCCGAAGGCACGAGGATTCGGTCGGGCTGGAAGAGCTGCATGGCGGGCTTTGGCGGAGGTTTCGGATGCGCCACATCCTAGGCAGCGTTGCGCGGCATTTGTGGCGGAAGGCGCCCGCGCAGCCGCAGTAAATGGCGAATCGGGCGGCTCTCTCAGCCGATGCTTGCGAGTTGATTCCGGCCATCGATTTGCACTGGAACGAGGACGCGATTCGCTCCATGATGTCCGTGCAAACCCTTGTTGGAGAGACCACCCGATGAACGAGATCACCTCGCGCGCACCCGCCGCCGATGGCGTCACGCTGCGGACCATGACGGCCGATGACCTGCCTGCGGCGCACGCGCTGTCGGCCGAACTGCGCTGGCCGCATCGCCCCGCCGACTGGGAGCAGGCTTTCGCCCATGCCGAGGGTTTGGTGGCGGTGCGTGATGGCGAGGTGGTCGCGACGGGACTGCGCTGGCTGTGGGGCGATGCGCACGCGACCATCGGCCTGGTGATCGTCTCGCCCGCCTGCCAGGGGCGGCGCATCGGGGCGCGCTTGATGACGGCCTTGCTCGATGGTCTGCAGGATCGCACGGTGCTGCTGCACGCCACGCCGGAAGGCCGCGGTTTGTATGAACGGCTCGGCTTTGTGCGGACGGGTGAGCTGCGGCAGCATCAAGGGGTGGCGCTGCACGCGCCGCTGGTGGCGCTGGGTGAAGGCTGGCGTTTGCGGCCGGCGGGTGCGAACGATGTCGACGCGTTGAAGGCGCTGGATGCGGCGGCCCGTGGCATGCCGCGCGATGCGCTGATCGAGGCGATGTTTGCGTCTGCCGAAGCGACGGTCGTGCTCGACCATGAAGGCGAAGCCCGCGGCTTCGGCATGCTGCGCCGCTTCGGCCGTGGCCACGCGATCGGGCCGGTGGTGGCGCCTGATGTGGAAGGCGCGAAGGCGTTGATCGCGCATCTCGCGGGCTTGAGCGCGGGGCGGTTCACGCGGATCGATATCGACTTTGCGACGGGGCTGGCGGAGTGGCTGGAGGGGATGGGCCTGCTGCGGGTCGATGCGCCCACGACGATGGTGCGGGGTGGGGGTCAGGGAGTGAATCCTGCGCTCTTCGCCATCGTCACTCAAGCCTTGGGCTGACGCGTCATGACAGCTCCCGTCACCTTCCTCTACAAATCCGACCCCGTCCGCGGCCGCATCTGGGCCGAGGTGTTCCAGCGCCACGCGCCGGAGATCGACTTCCGCATCTGGCCTGACGTGGGCAACGCGTCAAGCGTGCGATATCTCGCCGCGTGGGAGCCGCCGGCCGACATCGCAGAGCGATTTCCGAATCTGCAGGTGCTGTTCTCGTCAGGCGCCGGTGTCGATCAATTCGACTTCGCCGCTTTGCCACCAGACTTGCCAGTGGTGCGCATGGTCGAGCCCGGCATCATCCGTGGCATGGTCGAGTACGTGACGCATGCAGTACTCGGCCTGCACCGCGACATGGCCGCTTACCGGCGTCAGCAGAAGCAGGCAGCGTGGAAGCCGCTGCAGGTCAAGACGGCTGCGGAGCGCCGCGTCGGCGTGCTGGGGCTGGGTTCGCTGGGGCAGGCGGTGCTCACGCAACTCACGGCCTTCGGCTTTGAGTGCGCCGGCTGGAGCCGATCGCGCCATGCCGTCGAAGGCGTGCAGTGCTTTGCCGGCGAGGGCGAGCTGGGTGCGTTCCTCGCGCGCACCGACGTCCTCGTTTGCCTGCTGCCCTTGACCGATTCGACGCGCGGCTTCCTCAACGCCAAGCTGTTCGCTCAACTGCCGCGCGGCGCGAGCCTGGTGCAGGTGGGCCGTGGGCCGCAAGGGGTCGATGCCGACCTGATCGCCGCACTCGATGCCGGCCATCTGGGGGAGGCCGTGCTCGACGTGACCGAGCCCGAACCGCTGCCGCCCGAGCACCCGTTCTGGCGCCATCCGCACATCCAGCTCACACCGCACATCGCCAGCATGACGCAGCCTTCGAGCGCGGCCGAAGTGGTGATCGACAACCTGCGTCGCTTCGACCGCGGCGAGGCGATGCTGGGCCTGGTGGACCGGGCGCGCGGGTATTGAGATGATGCCGGAGCAGTGGCGCCTGGAGTAGAGCAGGGCGGCTCAGATCGACGACTGCGCCATCCGCCGCGAAAGCGCCTCGGCCGACTCCTTGCGTTCGCTGTAGCGGTCCAGCAGGTAAGGGCTGCAGCCGCGCGTGAGCAGCGTGAATTTCACCAACTCTTCCATCACATCGACGACGCGGTCGTAGTAGCTCGAAGGCTTCATGCGGCCGGCTTCGTCGAACTGCTGGTACGCCTGCGCGACCGACGATTGGTTGGGGATCGTCAGCATGCGCATCCAGCGGCCCAGCACGCGCAACTGGTTGACCGCGTTGAACGATTGCGATCCGCCCGATACCTGCATGACCGCCAGCGTCTTGCCCTGCGTCGGCCGCACCGCTCCGGTGGAAAGCGGAATCCAGTCGATCTGCGCCTTGAGGATGCCGGTCATCGCGCCGTGCCGTTCGGGCGAACACCAGGCCATGCCTTCGGCCCACGCGGCCAGCAGGCGAAGTTCCTGCACCTTGGTGTGCGACTCGGGCGCGCCATCGGGCAGGGGCAGGCCGGTGGGGTCGAAGACCTTCACGTCGCCGCCCATCGCCTCCAGCAGTCGCGCGGCTTCCAGCGTCAACAGGCGGCTGTACGACACCTCGCGCAGCGAGCCGTAGAGCATGAGAAAACGCGGGCGGTGAGTGGCGGGTGCGTGGTCGCTCAAGCGCGTGGCGGTGGGGACTTCGAACAGGGACGCATCGAGCGCCGGGAAGTTGCTTGCGACGGCGCGACTGGCCGGGGGGCGATCGGGTGAAGTGAGGTCAGGCATGCCGCGCTCCGGTGTCGACCACCACTTCGCCGTCTTCCTTGGCAAAGTCGGGCAGGGTGGCCACGGGCAGCAGTTCGAGCACCGCTTCCGATGGCCGGCACAGCTTGGCGCCGAGCGCCGTGACGACGATCGGGCGGTTGAGCAGGATGGGATGCGCGGCGATGGCATCGAGCAACTGGTCGTCGGTCAGGTTCGCGTCGGCCAGGCCGAGGTCGGCGTACGGCGTGCCCTTCTCGCGCAAGACGCTGCGCACCGTCACACCCATGGCTTTGACGAGCGCGCGCAGGGCCGGCTTGTCGAGCGGCGTTTTCAGGTACTCCACGACGTGTGGCTCGATGCCCGCATGCCGGATGAGCGCCAGCGTGTTGCGCGAGGTGCCGCAGGAGGGATTGTGGTAGATCGTGATCGATGGGTTCGGAGTCATGGTGGGGTTCTGTTCGGCAAGGGTTCGGCGGCGCGTGTGGGATGGCCGGCTCGTGAATACCAGTCCCGTGAGCGGTTCACAACCGCGACGACCGCGAGCATGACCGGCACTTCGATCAAGACGCCGACGACCGTGGCGAGCGCGGCACCGGAGCGAAAGCCGAACAGGCTGATCGCCGCAGCCACGGCCAGCTCGAAGAAGTTGCTGGCGCCGATCAGTGCGGAAGGGCCGGCGATGGAATGCGCCACGCCGAGCTGGCGGTTCAGCAGGTAGGCCAGGCCCGCGTTCAGCACCACCTGGATCAGGATGGGCACGGCGAGCAGGGCGATCACAAACGGTTGCTCGAGGATCGCGTCGCCCTGAAACGCGAACAGCAGCACCAGCATCAGCAGCAACGAGGCGATCGAGAGCGGCCCCAGCCGCGAGGCCACCGCGTCGAAGTGCGCCGGCCCGCGCCGCAGCAGCGCGCGGCGCCAGAGCTGCGCCAGGATCACCGGCACGACGATGTAGAGCGCGACAGACACCATCAGCGTGGCCCACGGCACGGTGATCGACGAAAGGCCGAGCAGCAGCGCCACGATGGGTGCGAAGGCGACGACCATGATCGCGTCGTTCAAGGCTACTTGCGAGAGCGTGAAGTACGGGTCGCCGCGGCAGAGCTGGCTCCACACGAACACCATCGCCGTGCACGGTGCTGCGGCCAGCAGGATCAGGCCAGCCACGTAACCATCGATATGCTCGGCCGGCAGCCACGGCGCGAAGAGGCCGCGCACGAAGAGCCACGCCAGCAGCGCCATCGAAAACGGCTTGACCGCCCAGTTGACGAACAAGGTGACCGCGATGCCGCGTGTGTGCGCCTTGACCTGGCCGAGCGCGGCGAAGTCGATCTTCAGCAGCATCGGCACGATCATCGCCCACATCAGCAGGCCGACCGGCAGGTTGACGCGCGCCAGCTCGAGCGAGGCCACCGCGCGGAAGAAAGCCGGGAACACCTGGCCGAGCAGGATGCCGGCGGCGATGCAGAGGGCGACCCAGAGCGTGAGGTAGCGCTCGAAGAAGCCGATGGCGGGCGGCGGTGCTGACGCATCGCCCTGTGCGGTCTGGGCGGCGCTCAGCATGCGCATGCCTTGGCTTGGTCCGTGACGGCGCAGTGACCACCCTGGCAGCAGTTCTCGGTGAGGTAGCCGATCAGCGCGTTCATCTCGAGGTACGCCGCGCGGTAGATGAGGTAGCGGCCGTTGCGCTCCTGCTCGACCAGGCCGGCGTGCATCAGCTCCTTGAGGTGAAACGACAAGGTGGCTGGCGGGATGTTCAGGCCTTCCTGCATCACGCCGGGGTTCATGCCGTTCGGGCCGGCGATGACGAGGGCGCGGAAGACTCGCAGGCGCACGGCATGTGCCAGTGCAGCCAGGCGGCGCACGGCGGTCTGCTCGGAGGCGGCTTGTTCTGCGGCTGTCTCTTCTGCCAGTGCTTCGATCGACATCGTTTCCATGATTCGATAATAGTCGAATTGATGGCGAGGCGCAACCGGGCGGCCAAAAGCCCAGCCGGCATCTGCGCCGGCCGGCCCGCCGCACGATCTGCCGAGCGGGCCTTCGAAACCGCAGCATGGCAGCGCGCAGGCGCGCCAAATCAGCATCCATTGGCCGGGCAGCCGACCTAAGCTGGGAGCCATCGCAAGTTGCTTCACGCACCCACCGCCATGACCACTGCCACCGCCGTTTCGCCCGCTGTTTCGCAAGCCTCCGCGTCAGCGTCGCCGCCCACCGTTTTGTCGCTGCGCGCGCCCTCGTCTGCCGCCGCACACGACAGCCTGGCGGCGCTCGACCGCGCCCACCTCATCCATCCGGTTGCGCCATGGCGCCAGCACGAAGAGCGCGGCCC
>JAMFRW010000450.1 GCA_026224975.1 Rhodoferax sp.
AGGTCGGGCATGGCCCACATGCCCTTGCCGATCTGCGCCTTGCCGCGCAGGCCACACTGCAGGCCGACGAGCACATTGTTGCGTTCGTAGGCTGCTATCCAGGCGCTGCTCTTCATGTCGCCCTTGCGGATCATCGGGCCGGCTTGCATGGCGGTGTGCATCTCGTCGCCGGTGCGGTCGAGGAAGCCGGTGTTGATGAACGCCACGCGGCCATCGGCGGCGGCAATGCAGGCCTTCAGGTTGACGCTGGTGCGGCGCTCTTCGTCCATGATGCCGAGCTTCACCGTGTTCTTCGGCAGGCCGAGCAGCGCCTCGACGCGGCCGAACAGCTCGCTCGCGAAGGCCACTTCGGCCGGGCCGTGCATTTTGGGCTTGACGATGTAGACGCTGCCGGTGCGCGAGTTCTTGATGCCAGTCTGGCCCTTGCGTTGCAGGTCGTGGATGGCGATGGTGGTCGTGACCACCGCATCCATGATGCCCTCGGGAATTTCCTTGCCCTCGCCCCACAGGATGGCCGGGTTGCACATCAGGTGGCCGACGTTGCGCACGAAGAGCAGCGAGCGGCCGTGCAGCGTCACCTCACCGCCCTTCGCGCCGGTGTAGACGCGGTCGGGGTTGAGGCCGCGGGTGAAGGTCTTGCCGCCCTTGGCGACTTCTTCGGTGAGCGTGCCCTTGAGGATGCCGAGCCAGTTGCCGTAGGCGAGCACCTTGTCTTCGGCATCGACGACGGCCACCGAGTCTTCGAGGTCGAGGATGGTCGAGAGCGCCGATTCGAGCACCAGATCGCTCACGCCGGCCGCATCGCTCGCGCCGATCGGCGTGGTGCGGTCGATGCGCAGATCGAGGTGCAAGCCGTTGTGCGCCAGCAGGATGGAAGACGGCGCGGTCGCATCGCCCTGGAAGCCGACGAACTGCGCGGCCTTGGCGAGGACCGTGGTCTTGCCGTCTTTCAGCGTGACGACGAGTGCGCCGCCCACGACCCGATAACCGGTCGAATCGACGTGCGAGCCCTTCTTGAGCGGCGCCGTGCGGTCTAGCACGTGGCGGGCGTATTCGATGACCTTGGCGCCGCGCACCGGGTTGTAGCCCTTGCCTTTTTCGGCGCCATCGGCCTCGGCGATCACATCGGTGCCGTAGAGCGCGTCGTACAGCGAGCCCCAGCGCGCGTTGGCGGCGTTCAGCGCATAGCGGGCGTTGGTGATGGGCACGACGAGCTGCGGGCCGGCCTGCAGGGCGAGTTCGGCATCGACGTTCCTGGTCGTCGCCTTGACAGCGGCTGGCACCGGCACGAGGTAGCCGATGGTCTCGAGGAATTTGCGGTACTTGCGCATGTTCTTGATCGGGCCGGGGTTGGCGCGGTGCCAGCCATCCAGCTCGGTCTGCAGGCGGTCGCGCTCGGCGAGCAGCGCGGCGTTCTTGGGCGCGAGGTCGGTGACGATCGCGTCGAAGCCTTTCCAGAACACATCGGCCGCAACGCCGGTGCCGGGCAGCACCTGCTCCTCGATGAAACGATGCAGTGCGGTGGCGACTTGCAGGCCGTGGATGGGGGTGCGTTCGGTCATGGTGTCGATGTTTCTAAAGGGGAAATCAAGCAGGGAAAAAATCAAGTACGTCGCGCAAACTCGTGCCCGTGCGGGTGGGTTGGGTATCGAGCTGTTCGAGTGGCAGGTTGGCGCGGTTGACCCACAGCGTGGTGTAGCCGAACCAGGTGGCACCGATGGCGTCCCAGCCGTTGCTGGAGACAAAAACAATGTCCTTCGCTGGCAAGTTCAGTGCCTGCGGGCCGAGGGCGTAGGCGGCCGGGTCGGTCTTGTATTTTCGCAGCGGGTGCACGCTCAGCACATGCGCCAGCAGGCCGGAAAAACCGGCGCTCTTGATGGCCACGCCCAGCATCTCCGGATCGCCATTGCTGAGGATGCCGGCGGGGATGTTGCGCGCCTTCAGTTCCGACAGCACATCGCGGTTTTCGGGGAAGCTGCTCAGGTGCCGGTACTGGTTCATCAGCCGGTCTTCGTGCGCCGAACTCATCGTCAGGCCCAGGCGCTGCACCGCAAAACGCAGGCCGGCGCGGGTGAGATCCCAGAACGGCCGGTACTGGCTGCTCATCGAGGTGAGGCGGGTGTATTCGATCTGCTTGTCGCGCCACAGCACGCTGATGCGCTCGCCGAAGCCGGGGAAGAGCTGCTCGGCCAGCAACGCCACGCTGTACACGTCGAACAACGTGCCGTAAGCGTCGAACAGCACGGCGCGCGGCATGGGCTGGGCACGTGTTTTTTCCATCGCGCCACTTTATTCCATGTCGATGACGGCATTAACTACGCAAAAATCCTTTGATTGATGACTTTTCAGCGCTTAATACAATCGATCTGGTTTTTGGCGGCGCGAGCGGGAGCCATATTTAGTGCACAAAAAGTGCATAGTCTAAAAATTTCATGGTTGATTCATATCATTTCTAGGAATAGTCTCGGCAGATGGACAAGCTCAAGCAACTGGAATCATTCACCTCGGTTGCGACCAAGGGCAGCCTGACGGCCGCCGCCAGCGCCGAGGGCGTGGCGCCCGCCGTCGTCGGTCGGCGCATCGACGCGCTCGAAGCCCGGCTCGGCGTGAAGCTGCTGGTGCGCACCACGCGCCGCATCACGCTCACGCACGAAGGCAGTGCCTTCCTCGAAGACTGCCAGCGCCTGCTGATCGACCTGGCCAACGCCGAAGCCAGCGTGAGCGCCGGCGGCGTGAAGGCGAGCGGACATTTGCGCATCACCGCGCCGGGCGGCTTTGGCCGGCGTCATGTGGCGCCGCTGGTGCCGCGCTTCCTGGCCACGCACCCGGAGGTCAACGTCTCACTCAACCTCAGCGACCGCGTGGTGGACATCGTCAACGAAAGCTACGACTGCGCGGTGCGCGTGGGCGACCTGCCCGACAGCAGCCTGGTCAGCGTGCGCCTGGCCGACAACCGCCGCCAGTGCGTCGCCACGCCCGCCTACCTGGCACGCGCCGGCACGCCGGAACACCCCGAAGAGCTGAACCGCCACCAATGCCTGACGCTCAGCAGCGACGCGAGCCAGACCCGTGGCTGGGCCTTTCGCATCGATGACAACGTGAGCTACCTGCGGCCCAGCGGTCGGGTGGACTGCACCGATGGCCAGGTGCTGCACGACTGGTGCGCCGCCGGCTTGGGGATCGCCTGGCGTTCGACCTGGGAGGTGGAGCGCGAGATCGGCGCAGGGCAGCTGGTGAGTGTTCTGGATGACTTCGCCGCGCCGCCCAACGGCATCTACGCCGTGTTCCCGCATGCCAAACACCTGCCGCTGCGGGTGCGTTTGTGGATCGACTTCCTGAAGCATTCCTACGGCGACGGGGCTTATTGGAAGTCGTAGCCAGACGGAAACAGGCGGAAGCAGGCAGACAGCAAAAAGCCCGCACGCGGCGGGCTCTTGGAGAAGCGCCGGAGCGCTTACTTGCTCAGGCATTCCTTCATGAAGGCCTTGCGATCGTCACCCTTCTTGCCGGTGGCGTCGGTGTTGCAGGTCTTCATCTTGTCCTGCTGGGTGGCCTTCTTGGCCGAGAGGCAGGTCTTCATGTAGGCCTTGCGCTCATCGCCCTTCTTGTCGCCGGCATCGGCGTTGCACGAGGCCATCTTGCTTTGCTGCTTGCCCATGGGCGCGCTGGCGCCACCCTTGGCCATGTCGGGCGCTTCCTTGTGGCTGGTGGCGAAGGCGGCGGGGGAAAGCGCGGCCAGCGAGAGGGCCAGGGCGGTCAGCAGGTTCTTCATGAGTGATCCTCGAAACAGTGGGTGGCGGGCGTGAATGCTGGCGAGCATTGAATCACGCAGTCATCACCGCCAGCAAGGCATGAACGCGGCAACCTGTGTCGTGGTGGACACACCACCGACCACATCGCACAAACGCGAACAAGCTTTACAGAATGCGCCGCGGATGCGCCAGCGCCTCGTGCGCGGCGTGCAGCCGCCGCACCAGCACGCGGATGAAGGCTTCGTCGACGAGATGTCGGCAGTTCGGGCTCACCTGCACCAGCGTCTGTGGTGTGAACGAGATGGTCGTCGCCGGTGAGGTGACCACCACATCGGTGCTGTGCAGCTTCAGGTCGGGGCTGGGCGCGAGATAGGCCATTTCGCCGATCGAGGTGCCGGCACCGAGTTGCGCCACCTTCTTGCCATCGCGAAACACCTCGACCTCGCCCTGCGCCAGGATGTGAAAGCTGTTGCCTTCCTGCCCTTTTTTGTAGAGCGCATGGCCGAAGTGAAAGCGCTGCCACTTGGCCCGGTGCACCACCTCCCACAGCTCCACATCGCCGAAGCTCGAGAAAAAATCGAGCGAGCGCAGCAGGTTGAAACGCTCCGAATCGAGCACGCCCTGCAGCTGCCCGCGCGGCACCTGCTGCGTGGTGATGAGGCCCGAGAGCGCCTGGGCGAATTCGTCCCAGTGGGCGAAACGGTCGCTCGGGTCCTTGGCGAGCGCGCGCTGGATCACCGCGTCCACACCGTCGCTCACACCAGCCCGCAAGGCACCCAGCGGGCCGGGTTTCACGTTGTAGATCTGGTGCATCATGGCCGACTGCACCTGCGCATCGAAGGGCGGGCGCCCGGCGATGAGGTGGTAGAGCACCGCGCCGAGCGAGTACATGTCGGCCCGCGCATCGAGCGTGCCGCCATCGAGCTGCTCCGGCGACATGTAGGCCAGCGAGCCCACGCGGTAGACCTGTGTCACATCCGAGCCGAGGTTGAGCACGCTGCCGAAATCGCTGATCTTCACATCGGTGATCGTGCCGTTGACCAGCACCGCCAGCAGGTTGGCCGGCTTCACGTCGCGGTGGATCAGCCCCTGCCGGTACACATAACCGAGCGCCATCGCGCACTTGAAACCGATTTCGACGATCAGCTCCAGCGACAGCAACTGGTCGGCCCGGCAGAACGGCCGCAGCGTGCTGCCGGCCACATGCTCCATCACCAGATATGGCGCGACCGGGTCGGAGACCGCATCGAAGATCTTGACGACGTTCGGGTGGTGCAACTGGCCGACGAGCGCCGCTTCGGCTGCGAAAAACCGCTCCGAATAGCGACCTTCGGTCGGGTCGCCCAGCACATTCGGGCGCACGCGCTTGATCGCCACATCACGGTCCAGGAACTCGTCGTGGCAAAGAAAGACTTCGCTGGTCGCACCTTCGCCGAGCTTCTTCAGCACGCGGTATTTGCCGATCTGCGTGGGCAACTCCGGCACGTCGGGTGCGTGTTCCAGGTGTTCCAACGGGCTGGCGATGGTGTCGGACATGGGCGGGGCGGCCACGCGAAGAGGCGCGGCCGAAGACAAGTCAGGTGGCCCATCTTCACACCGCGGCAACGCAAACGCTAGCCGGAACAGCCGGGCGAATGGGGTCTATTCGCGGCCAATCCACCGCCCCTGCCAGACCTCCGGGCGGCTCCGCTCGCCAGGCCCTGCGCCAGAGGCACCCCCCGTAGAATCGCCCCATGATCCAAGCCAAACAGGACCTGCTCGCCGCGCTGGCCGCCGCGATTGCCGAGGTCGCCCCGGGCGCTGCCGTCGTGGCCGCGTTCGAGTCCCCAAAACAGGCTGCGCATGGCGACCTGGCCTGCACCGCGGCCATGCCGCTCGCCAAGTCGCAGAAGAAGAACCCGCGTGAAGTCGCAGCCGCGTTGGTCGAGGCGCTCAAGCGCCAGCCGGCGGTCGAACGCTGGGTCGATGCGCTCGAGATCGCCGGCCCCGGCTTCATCAACTTTCGCCTCGCGCCGGCGGCCAAACAGGCCGTGGTGAGCGAGGTGCTGGGCGCGGCCGAGCGCTTCGGCCGGCAAGCTGCGAAGGCCGACAAGGCGCTGATCGAATTCGTCTCGGCCAACCCGACCGGCCCGCTGCATGTGGGCCACGCCCGCCAGGCGGCGCTCGGCGATGCGATCTGCAACCTCTTCGAAACGCAGGGCTGGAACGTTCAGCGCGAGTTCTATTACAACGATGCCGGCGTGCAGATCGCCACGCTCGCCAACTCGGTGCAAGCGCGTTTGCGCGGGTTCAAGCCCGGCGACGAAAAGTGGCCCGAGCCGGCCTACAACGGCGACTACATCGCCGACATCGCCCAAGACTTCCTTGCCGGGAAGACGGTGAAGGCCGACGACCGCGAGTTCACCGCGTCGGGTGATGTGGAAGACCGCGACAGCATCCGCCAGTTCGCTGTGGCCTACTTGCGCCACGAGCAGGACTTGGACCTGCAGGCCTTCGGCGTGCGCTTCGACCATTACTTTCTCGAATCGAGCCTGTATTCGAGCGGCCGGGTCGAGGGCACCGTAGCCCGCATCATCGCCGCCGGCAAGACCTTCGAAGAAGGCGGCGCGCTCTGGCTGCGCACCACCGAAGATGGCGACGACAAGGATCGCGTCATGCGGAAGTCGGACGGCACCTACACCTACTTCGTGCCCGATGTGGCCTATCACGTGGCCAAGTTCGAGCGCGGTTTTACCAAGGCGATCAACATCCAGGGTGGCGACCACCACGGCACGATCGCCCGGGTGCGCGCCGGCATCCAGGCGGCCGGCGCCGGCTTGCCGCGTGGCTACCCCGACTACATGTTGCAAAAGATGGTGACGGTGATGAAGGGCGGCGAGGAGGTCAAGATCTCCAATCGCGCAGGCAGCTACGTCACCCTGCGCGACCTGATCGACTGGACCAGCAAGGACGCGGTGCGCTTCTTCCTGCTCAGCCGCAAGCCGGATACCGAATACACCTTCGACATCGACCTGGCGCGCTCGCAGAACAACGACAACCCGGTGTACTACGTGCAGTACGCCCATGCCCGCATCTGCAAGATGCTGCGCGACTGGGGTGGCGATGTGGCCTCGCTGCAGGGCGCCGATCTGTCGCCACTGCTGGCGCCGCAGGCCCAGACGCTGATGCTGCAACTGGCCAAGTACCCCGAGATGCTGAGCAGCGCCACCGACGGGTTTGCGCCGCACGACGTGACCTTCTACCTCCGTGAGCTGGCCGCCAACTTGCATAGCTATTACGACGCGGAGCGCGTGCTGGTGGACGACGAGCAGCTGAAAACCGCCCGCCTGGCCCTGGTCGCGGCCTGCGCGCAGGTATTGCACAATGGTCTGGCAGTGCTCGGTGTGGGCGCTCCCGACAAGATGTAGAAGACAGCATGAAGAAACAAAAGCAAAGCGGCGGCACCATCATCGGCTTCATCGTCGGTGTGGTGGTGGGCCTGGGTTCGGCGCTGGCGGTAGCGGTGTACGTCACCAAGGTGCCGGTGCCGTTCATGAGCAGCGGCAAGACCCAGGTCAACGGAGCCGACCATGACGCGGCCGAAACCCAGAAGAACAAGGATTGGGACCCGAACACGCCGTTGCATGGCAAGAACCCGGTGCGCCCGGTGGCGCCCGTCGCCTCCGGCCCGGACGATGCCACCGTGCCGCCTGCTACCGC
>JAMFRW010000451.1 GCA_026224975.1 Rhodoferax sp.
ATTCGGGCGATGTGCAGCAGCGCGTGAGCCAGTCGACCGGCGCGCTGTACGGCTTCGCGCAAAACCAGTTCGTCTACCTGCAAAGCGCCGTGAGCCTGATCGGGCCATTGGTGGCGCTGGCGCTGTTCTCGGCCACGTTGGGTGTGCTGGCCGCAGCGGGCTATCTGCTGGTCGGCGCGGCCATCCTGCGTTTCGACCGGCGGCTGATGTCGCTGGCGGCCGACGAGAACACGGCCGAGCGCCGCTACCAGGCCGGGCTGATGGATTTCCTCGGCAATGTGTCGACGGTGTTGTCGCTGCGGCTGCAGCAGAACAGCCGCCGCCTGCTCGGTTCGCGGCTGGCGAGCATCTTCGTGCCGCTCAAGAAGAGTATCGCGCTCAACGAGATCAAGTGGTGCGCAGTCGACCTGTTCAGCGTCGCGCTCACCTGGAGCCTGGTGGCCACCTTCGTCTGGCTCACTGGCCGCGCCGGCTCGGCCATCCTCATCGGCAGCGTTTTCATGGTCTACCAGTACGCCCAGCAGGCCAGCGGCGTGGTCGGCTCGATCGCAGGCAACTTCCAGGGCTTTGCGCGCACCCGCACCGATTTTGCGAGCGCCGAACTCATCTGGAATGCGGTAGACCAACCCGGCGCAGGTCAGGCCGTGCCGGCCGATTGGCAGATGCTGGAAATTCGCGGCCTGTGCTACGAGCACGCGACCGTCGCCGCCATCGTCGAACCCGACCAGGGTTCATCGGCCGATGTCGCCGCCAAGGCGCCTGCCGGCCTGCACCATGTGGACCTGACGCTCCACCGCGGCGAGCGGGTGGCGCTCGTCGGCGCAAGCGGCTCCGGTAAGAGCACGTTGATGCGCGTGCTCGCCGGCCTTTACGAGCCCCAGCATGGCCATATCGGCGTGGACTCAGTCGCGCAGCTCGGCATGCGCCATGCCGGCAGCATCGCCACGCTGATTCCGCAAGAGGCCGATGTGTTCGAAGCGACGGTGCGCGAGAACATCACCTTCGGTGGCGACTGCTCGACCGCCGATCTGGCTGCAGCGCTTCACGCCAGCGCGTTCGATGCCGTGATGGCCGACATGCCGCAGGGTCTCGAGACGCCCATCACCGAGCGCGGTTTCAACCTCTCCGGCGGTCAACGCCAGCGGCTGTGCCTGGCACGCGGCATCGTCGCTGCGATGCAAAGCTCGCTGGTGATGCTGGACGAGCCCACCAGCGCGCTCGACCCGCTCACCGAAGAGGCTGTCTTCACCCGCCTTTCGCAAACGCTGCCCACGGCGTGCATCGTGGCCTCGGTGCACCGCATGAGCCTGCTGCACCACTTCGACAAGGTGGTGCTGATGGCCGAAGGGCGCATCGTCGATGTCGGCACGGTGGATGAACTGCTGGTGCGGCAGCCCAGCTTCGTGCAGATGACGCGGCGAGGAGGGCGCAGGGCTTCGGCGCCGGGTGCTTTGGCACCGGAGGCGCCACTCGCAGCTTGAGTCGCATGCCGCACTCTGCCGCCGGCTCACATCCCCCAGCGCAGCGCCGGCGTGTGCACCGGCGCATCCCACAGCGCCAGCATGGCCGCATCGGCGGCCGTGATGGTCACCGAGCATCCGGCCATCTCCAGCGAGGTGACGTAGGAGCCGGTCAGGTGCCGCGCGACCTTCACGCCGGTGCCGGCCAGCACCTTGTGCACCGCGTTGACCATCAGATAAAGCTCCAGCAGCGGTGTGCCGCCGAAGCCGTTCACCAGCAGCAGCACCTCCTGGCCGGCCTTGAGCGACAGGTCCTTCAGGATCGCACCGGTCAGCTCGGCCGCAATCGCGTCGGCCGATGCGAGCTTGACGCGGCGACGGCCCGGCTCGCCGTGGATGCCGACGCCCATTTCCATCTCGTCGGCGCCGATCGCGAAGGTCGGCTTGCCGGCGGCCGGCACGGTGCACGAAGTGAGTGCCACGCCCATCGACGCGGTGGCGGTGTTGACCGCATCGCCCAGCGTCTTGAGCGCCGCCAGATCATCCCCGCGCTCGGCCGCCGCGCCGACGATCTTCTCGACAATCAAGGTGCCGGCCACGCCGCGGCGGCCGGTGGTGTAGGTCGAGTTCTCGACCGCCACGTCGTCGTTGACGATCACCGTCGCGTTGTCGCGGTCCAGCATCTCGGCGGCCATCTGGAAGTTCATCATGTCGCCGGAATAGTTCTTGACGATGAACAGCACGCCGGCGCCGGTATCGACCGCCTCGGCCGCCGCGAGCATCTGGTCGGGCGTTGGAGACGTGAACACCTGGCCCGGGCAGGCAGCATCGAGCATGCCGTGGCCGACGAAGCCGGCATGCAGTGGCTCATGCCCTGAGCCACCGCCGGAGATCAGCGCGACCTTGCCGGGCTTCAGCGTCTGCCGGCGCACGAACTGCCGCGCCGGGCCGAGCGTGACGATGCCGGCGTGCGCGGTGGCAAAGCCGTCCAGCGATTCGGACAGCAGGTTGTCGACGTCGTTGATGAGCTTCTTCATGGGGATCTTTCAGGCGGATGAAGGGGAGGCCGGCGCGGGTGCCTGCAGACTGTCACAGACCGCGCCGATGATCAACGCCATCGAGCGCGAACCCGGGTCCACATGGCCCAGTGCGCGCTCGCCGAGAAAGGAAGCGCGGCCCTTGATGGCGTCCATCTGCGCGGTCGCGTCGGCACTGTCGAGCGCACACTGGCGCACGCGGGCGATCATGTCGTCGCCGCCGGCGGCCAGCGTCTTTTGCACTGGGTCCAGCACATCGAGCAAGGTCTTCTGGCCGACCTCGGCCTTGCCCAGGCGCGTGAGGGCCTTGATGCCGGCATCGAGTGCCGCCGCGAGCGAGGCCGCGGTCGGCGGCTCGGGCAGCTCCTTGCCCAGCGTCACCATCAGCGTGCCGAACACCGGGCCCGACGAGCCGCCGATCGTCGACATGCAGGTCATGCCCATGCTGCGCAGCGCATCGTTCAACGATTGGCCCGCCAGTTCGCCCAGCTTGGCCTGAATCGCGAGCGCGCCACGGCGCATGTTCAGGCCGTGGTCGCCATCGCCGATGGCCGAGTCGAGCGTGGTCAGTTCTTCGACGTGGGCTATCAGCGTCTGGGTCGCGTTGCGGATCAGGTCGGCGTGTGTCATGGGGTCCTCGTTCGTGCGTCCTCGTTCATGGGATGGCAGCGCTCACGTTCTCGATCAAGCGGCGATGCGCCGGCCGTCGGCGTCGAACCACAGCGGGCGCAGCAGCTCGATTCCCACCGCCTCGCCGGGGTCGAAGCTGGTGTCGGCCGGGGCCGCGGTGATCAGGTCCTGGTCGCTGTCGTCCAGGTGGACGTGAACCAGGTGCTGGTCGCTCAGCCGCTCGATGCGCGTGACCTGCGCGCCGCGGTGAGAGGCGACGTGTGCGCCGCCGCTCGCCGAGCGGTGCAGCCGCAGGTGTTCGGCCCGCACGCCAACGGTCACCGCGCTGGCAGGCCCCGCCACCTCGGCGACGAGTGCCCGCGGCAGCAGGTTGATGCGCGGCGAGCCCAGCCGCGCCGCCACGTAGCTGCTCACCGGGTCTTCGTAGATCTGTTGTGGCGTGCCCACCTGCACCAGCCGGCCGCGCTCCAGCACGCCGATGCGCGTGGCCATGGTCAGGGCTTCGATCTGGTCGTGCGTCACGTAGAGCATGGTCGCGCCCAGGTCCTCCTGGATGCGCTTGAGTTCCAGCCGCAGGTCGTTGCGCAGCTTGGCGTCCAGCGACGACAGCGGCTCGTCCATCAGGTAGAGCGAAGGGTCGCGCACCAGCGCGCGGCCGATCGCGACGCGCTGCATCTGCCCGCCGGAGAGCTTGGTGGCGGGGTTCTGCAGCTTGTCGGTGATGCGCAGCATCTGCGCCACCTCGTGGACCTTGCGCTTGATCTCGGCCTCGGGGGTCGGGTGCATCGGCGAGCGCAAGGGGAACGCCAGGTTGTCGTAGACGCTCAGGTGCGGGTAGAGCGAATACTGCTGGAACACGAAGGCTACATCGCGCAAGGCAGGCGCCAGGGCCGTCACGTCTCGCCCTGCGATGTGCACCTGCCCCGCGTCGGGCTTCTCCAGCCCGGCGACCAGGCGCAGCGTGGTGGTCTTGCCGGCGCCACTCGGCCCGAGCAACACCACGAACTCGCCGCTGGCGATGTCGAGGTTCAGGCCTTCGACGGCTTGCACGTCGCCGAAGCGTTTGGCGATGCCGCTCAAGCGCAGGTCAGCCATGGCGGGCTCGCGCGCGCTGGTCGTGGTTGTGGGCGTGGTCGTCGCGTGCAGTGAGCAGGGCGCGGCCGGATGCGGTGTCGAACAGCGAAACGACCGCCGCGTCGAAAGCCAGGCCCACCTGATCGCCACGCTGGGCCGCACTCGTCACCGGCACCTTGGCGCGCAGCGTCGCGCCCTGCGCGGTGGCAAGCGTCACGACCCTGTTGGTGCCCAGGTATTCGGTGCCCAGCACCTCGGCCCGCAGCGGCGAAGCGTCGTCCAGCCGCACATGCTCGGGACGAACGCCGCACAGCAGCGCGCGCTCGGAGATGTCTTCACGCAAGGCCGGCACTGCGATGCGCGCCGGGCCGATCTGCACCGCGCTGGCGCCACTGGCGAGTGCCGCATCGAAGGGCAGGAAGTTCATCGATGGCGCGCCGATGAAGTCGGCCACGAAGACGCTGGCCGGCCGCTCGTAGACCTCGAGCGGCGCGCCGAGCTGCTCGATCACGCCCTGGTTCATGATGGCGATGGTGTCGGCCATGGACATCGCTTCCAGCTGGTCGTGCGTCACATACACCGTCGTTGCGTGCAGACGGTCGTGCAGCGCGCGCAGCTCCTGGCACATCACCTCGCGGAACTCGGCGTCGAGCGCGCCCAGCGGTTCGTCCATCAGAAAGGCGAGCGGCTGGCGCACGATCGCGCGGCCGAGCGCCACGCGCTGCCGGTCGCCGCTCGACAGGCCGGAGACCGGCTTGTCCAGCAGCGCTGTGATGCGCAGGATGCGCGCCGCCTCTTCCACCGCGGCATCGATCTGCTGGCGCGGCATGCCTTGCGAGAGCAGCGGGAACGCGATGTTGCGGCGCACGTTCATGTGCGGGTAGAGCGCGAACATCTGGAACACGAAGGCGATGTCCCGCGCCGAGGCGCGTTCGAAGCTCACGTCCTTGTCGCCGAGGAATATCTGGCCCGAGGTCGGCAGCTCCAGCCCGGCGATCATGCGCAAGGTCGTGGTCTTGCCGCAGCCCGAGGGCCCGAGCAGGCAGAAGAACTCGCCGTCGCGCACGGTGAAGCTCGAGTCCTTCACAGCGGTGAAATCGGCGAAGGCCTTGTGCAGTTGGTGAACGCGGATTTCGGCCATCGGGCTATTCCGGGAATTTGGAAACGACCAGGAACATCACTGTGCCGAACAGCGTCGTCAGGAAGGACCAGGTGTAGAGCACGAAGGCGAACGGCTGCAGCATCATCACGATGCCGGCGGTGATGACGGCGCAGGCCAGCACCTCCATGCGGCCACGCCGTGCCCATGTCGGCCAGCGCTTCGATGTACGGCTCATTTACGCACCGCCCCGAAAGTGATGCCACGCAGCAAGTGCTTGCGCAGCAGGATGGTGAACACCAGGATGGGGATGAGGAAGAGGGTGGTGCCGGCCGCCACTGCCGGCCAGTCCTGCCCGCCTTCGCCGATGATGATGGGGATGAACGGCGGTGCGGTTTGGGCCGTGCCGGAAGTGAGCAGCACCGCGAACGCGTATTCGTTCCAGGCGAAGATCAGGCAGAAGATGGCTGTCGCGACGATGCCCGTTGTCGCCTGCGGCAGCACCACCTTGCGAAACGCCTGCAGCCGCGTGTAGCCATCGACCATCGCCGCCTCTTCGTACTCGCGCGGTATCTCGTCGATGAAGCCCTTGAGCAGCCACACGGCGAGCGACACGTTGACCGCGCTGTACAGCAGGATCATGCCGAGCCGCGTGTCCGACAGGCCCAGCTCGCGGTACATCAGGTAGATGGGGATGGCGACGGCGATGGGCGGCATCATCCGCGTCGAGAGGATGAAGAACAGCAGGTCGTCTTTCAACGGCACTTGGAAGCGCGAGAACGCGTAGGCTGCCATCACGCCGAAGCCCACCGAGAGAATCGTCGAGCCGAACGCGATGATCAGCGAGTTGACGAAGCGCGGGATGAAGTTCGATGGCCCGGCCACCACCATGTTGGCGTTGCGTGCCACTTTGTCGCAGGTGTCGGTGGCGGGCGGCAGCGCGGCGATGTACTCGGGCGTTTGGCGCGAGCGGGTCGTGAAGAGGTTGCAATAGCCCTCGGCCGACGGCGTGAACAGGACCTTCGGTGGGTAGCTGATGGAGTCGGGCGGTGTCTTCAGGCCGGTCAGGATGATCCACACCAAAGGCACGATCGTGACCAGCGCATAGAGCGCGACCAGCGTGCCGGCGAACCAGCGCGAGCGGGCCGTCGGCTCGACGACCGAATGGGCGGTGCTGATGCCTTTGCCGAGTCCCAGGGTAGTCATGGCTAGCGGTTCTTCACGTGGTTGAGTGCTTTGACATAGATGTTCGCCAGCCCGAACACCGCCACGAACAGGATGATCGCGAAGGCCGACGAATACCCGGTGCGCCACTTCTCGAAAGCCTCGCGCTTGAGCGTGATCGAAGCCAGCTCGGTGGCCGAGCCCGGCCCGCCGGATGTCAGCAGGTTGACCATGTCGAACATCTTGAAGTTCTCGATGCCGCGGAACAGCACCGCCAGCATGATGAAGGGCAGCACCATGGGCAGCGTGATGGACCAGAACTGGCGCCACGGCGAGGCGCGATCGACTTCCGCCGCCTCGTAGATGTAGTCGGGGATGGAGCGCAGGCCAGCCAGGCAGATCAGCATCACATATGGCGTCCACATCCAGGTGTCGACGATGACGATGGCCCACGGTGCGAGCCTGACCGAGCCGATCATCTCGAACGAGGACGGCGGGATGCCGGTGAAGAACGAGACCGCGTAGTTGAAGAGGCCCGTCTGCGGCTGGTAGAGAAAAGCCCAGAAGTTGCCGACGACCGCGGGCGACAGCATCATCGGAATCAGGATCATCGTGGTCCAGAAACCATGGCCGCGAAACTTGCGGTCGATCAGCCAGGCCAGCGTGAAGCCGATCAGCGTCTGCAGCGCGATGGTCCAGAACAGGAAGTGCGCCGTGGCCTGCATCGCCAGCCAGATGTCGGGGTCGGTCAGCACCGACACGTAGTTGTCGATGCCAACTCCGATCACATTCGCGTTTGGCCGGTTGGCACGGTAGTTGGTGAACGAAAGCTTGATCGTCCAGATCAACGGGAAGATGTTGATCGCCAGCAGGAGCAACATCGTCGGCCCGACAAATACCCACGCAATGGCACGGTCCGACAAGCCACGCATGCGGGTCGCGAGGACCGGCGGCGTGGCTTTGGCGATGCGGGTGGCGATCGGGTTGATGGCGGACATGTCTACTGTGATGGCGAGGACAGCTCCCGCTTACTTCGTTTTTCCGTCCTCTTTGAAGACCTTCTTCCAGTCACTCACCAAGCCATCGAGCGCTTCTTTCGCCGTGCCCTTGTCGGCCACCACGAAGTCGTGTGTGCGCTTCTGCATCGCCAGCAACAGTTGGGCATACGAAGGCTCGGCCCAGAAGTCGACGACCATGCCCATGGAGTCGAGGAAGTTCTGCGCGAATGGCGAACTCTTCGGGTAGCCCGGGTCGTTCAGCACCGATTTCGCGGCCGACGATCCGCCGATCGCCTGCCACTTCTTCTGCACATCGGGGCTCGCGAACCACTTGATGTATTGCAGCGATTCATTGCGGTTGGCCGAGTACGAGACGACCGAGATGCCTTGCCCGCCCAACTGCACGCCCTTGCCCTTGTCGGACGGGTTGGTGAAGAAGCCGATCTTGTCGCCGCCGACGTTCGGGTCCTTGTACAGGCCGGGGAAGAAGGCGAACCAGTTCATCATCATCGCGACCTGGCCGGACTTGAAGGCATCGAGCCCCTCGCCCATGTAGGCGTTGGTCAGCCCCGGCGGCGTACTGCCCTTGTAGAGCGCCTTGTAGAACTCCAGCCCCTTGACGGCATCTGCCGAGTTGACGAAGCCGTCCATCGCATACGGCTTCTTCGGGTCTTCGTACTTGAAGCCCATGGGGTAGAGCACGTTGGTCACGCCCATGGTGATGCCCTCCGACCCGCGCTCGGTGAAGAGGTAGGCGCCGTAGACCTTCTTGCCGTCGATCATGCGGCCCTGGAAGAACTCGGAGACCTCCTTGAATTCGGTCCAGGTCTTGGGCGGTGCGAGGTCGCGGTTGAACTTCTTCTTGAACTCGGCCTGGATCTCGGGCTTGCCGAACCAGTCCTTGCGATAAGTCCAGCCGACCGCATCGGCCATGGCGGGCAGGGCCCAGTAGTTCGGCGTGTTCTTCGGCCACTCGGCATAGCCGGTCACTGTCGCGGGCATGAAGTCCGTCATCTTGATGCCTTCCTTGGCGAAGAAGTCATTGAGCTTGACGTAGTGGCCCTGCTCGGCCGCGCCGCCGATCCATTGGCTGTCGCCGATGATCAGGTCGCAGAGTTTTCCCTTCGAGTTCAATTCGTTGAGCATGCGGTCGGCGAAGTTCGTCCACGGCACGAACTCGTACTTCATCTTGATGCCGGTCTTCGTCGTGAAGTCCTTCGACAACTCCACCAACGCGTTCGCCGGGTCCCACGCGGCCCAGCACAGGGTGATGGTCTTGTCCTGCGCGCGCACCGCTGTGCTCGCGAGGCCCAGGGCAGTGACTGCGGCGAGGGTGAGGACCCCCGGCAGCATCTTCGCAATTGATTTCATGAGGCTGTCTCCAATCGGTTCTTGGGTTTCGGGGGGGGGGGCACACCGGACGCCGCTAATGAAGGTTCTCGGCCGTCAGGATCTCGATGCGCGGCTGCACCACGTTGAGGGCGCCGCGAACGTTTTCGCAGAGTGAGCGCAACACGCGTGCGGCCGCGAGAACGCAGTAGTGGATGTCTTGATGCAACAGGTACGACAGGGCGCCCGCGCCGAGCAGCGCGCGGTGCTCGTCGTTGAAGTCGTGTGCGACCGCGCCGGCCGCCGGCGCGAGCCCGGCGTCGGCGAGCGCGCGCAGCACGCCGGCGCCGCCCGAGCCGACGTTGTAGATGCCGGCGATGCGCGCGGTGTCGATGTCGCCGCCGAGGAACTGCTTCAGGGTCCGCGCGGCGCCGGTGTTGTCGGCGGGGAGGTCGGCCGTGCGCACGACGCGCAGCTTCGGGAACCGCTCCTCGATCACCTGCGCGAAGCCGATGCGCCGTTCGATCTCCGCCGACAGGCGCGTCGCCTGCGAGGCGAGCAGCAAGGTGTCTCGCCGGCCGTGCGCCATGCGCGCCAGGAGCAGCCCGGCGGTGCGGCCCGCGGCGCGGTTGTCGGCGCCGATGTGCGCCTCGCGCATCGAGCCGGCCACGTCGGAGAACAGCGTGACGACGTGCGTGCCCGCGCGCACC
>JAMFRW010000452.1 GCA_026224975.1 Rhodoferax sp.
ACGTGCAGATCTAGGGCCTCATAGAATGCTTTATGCCGCTGGCGCACGTCAACAGCTTGCTGTTCGGCAACTCGCTGGTGAGCCTGCCGTTCACCGTGTACGGAGGTGTGGCGGCCACGAACGAAGACGCTGGGCTGGCGCTGGAGCAAGAGGCGCAGCAACTGGCCAAGCGCCTGGGAGTAGACCATCTCGAATTGCGCAATGTCGCGTCGCGCCACCCCGAATGGCCGACGCAGGACTTGTACGTGACCTTCCGCAAGGAGATCCTTGCTGAGGAAGACGCCAACATGCTCGCCATTCCGCGCAAGCAACGCGCGATGGTGCGCAAGGGCATCAAGAACGGCCTCACGAGCGAGACCGACGCCGGCGTGGAGCGCTTCTTCGCGCTCTACGCCGACAACGTGCATCGCCACGGCACGCCCGCCATGCCCAAGCGCTACTTTCAGGCGCTGATGGACGAGTTCGGTGCCGATTGCGAGGTGTTGATCGTCTCCGGCCCCGATGGCCGCCCCGTCAGCGGCGTGATGAGCTTTTATTTCCGCGATGAAGTGTTGCCCTATTACGCCGGTGACGACGAGGCCGCGCGCGACTTGGCCGGCAACGACTTCAAGTACTGGGAACTCATGCGCCGCGCCTGCGCACGCGGCCTCAAGGTCTTCGACTACGGCCGCAGCAAGCAGGGCACGGGCTCCTACGCCTTCAAGAAAAACTGGGGCTTCGAGCCGGCGCCGCTGCACTACGAGTACTGCCTCTACAAACGCGACGCCGTACCGCAGAACAACCCGTCGAACGCCAAGTACAAGCTGCTGATCGAAACCTGGCGACGCATGCCGATCGGGCTGGCCAACTGGCTGGGGCCTTTCGTCGTCCGCAACCTCGGTTGAGCCTTGGCATGGGCACGCTGTTGTACTTGGTCCACCGCCTGCCGTTCCCGCCGAACAAGGGCGACAAGGTTCGCTCCTACCATTTGCTCAAGCACCTCGCCGCGCGGCACCGTGTGTTTCTCGGAACTTTCGTCGATGACCCGGAAGACGAGCAACACGTTGCGGCGCTCGCGCCGCTCTGCGCCGGCATCCATGCCGCCCGCCTGAACCCGCGCACCGCCAAGATTGCCAGCCTGTCCGGCCTGCTGACCGGCGAGGCGCTGACCAATCGCTACTACCAGGATGCCGGGCTGTCGCGCTGGGTGGCGCAAACAGCAGCCGAGCAGCCGTTCGATGCGGCGGTGGTGTTTTCGTCATCGATGGCGCAATATGCGCAAGCCTTGCCGGCGTTGCCGATGCTGGTCGATTTTGTCGATCTCGACTCGGCCAAGTGGACACAGTACGCCGACCAACATCGCTGGCCGATGTCGTGGGTTTATCGCCGGGAAGGTGAGCGCCTGCTCACTTTCGAACGCGCAGTGGCGTCACACGCACGGCGGTCGTTCTTCGTCACCGAGAACGAAACCGCGTTGTTTCGCCAACGCGCGCCGGAGTGCGCCGGTTCGGTCGAGGCGATGAACAACGGCGTGGACGCCGCTTACTTCGCGCCCGACCCGAGCCGCGAATCGCCCTTCCCCGATGACGTGATCCCGCTGGTTTTCACCGGCGCCATGGACTACTGGCCCAACGTGGATGCAGTCACATGGTTTGTTCAGGAGTCGCTGCCGGCCTTGCGAGCGGCCTGGCCGCAACTGCGCTTTTTCATCGTCGGCCGAGCGCCCACCGCAGCGGTGCAAGCGCTCGTGTGCGAATCCGTCATCGTCACCGGCACCGTGCCCGATGTGCGCCCCTACCTGCAACATGCCGC
>JAMFRW010000056.1 GCA_026224975.1 Rhodoferax sp.
CCCCGCGCAGCGCGTACCCGGATTCAACGACGCCGCAGAACGCTCAGAACCTTCGGCCCGAACGCACGCATACCACGAGCGGACTGCTGGGCGTGACGTGGGAGAAGGGCACACCGGGACGCCGCAAAGGCCGATGGGTTGCCCAGATTCGCATTGATGGAAAGCAGCACCGGCTCGGCCGATTCGACTGCAAGTACGAGGCGCATGAGGTCTATGTGAAAGCGAAGCGCGAACTGCACAGCCACTGCACGATTTGATTTGTGCAAGTCGGTTGACATTTTAGAAAGCTGGGGGACCATTCGCGTGCAGGCGAATCCGCCCGCCCCGCGCAGTAGTGCAGGCACCAATTTATTTGGAGCACTACTGTGGCCAGAACGACAATTCTCCCTACCGACCCGAACAAGCGCAAGGCTTGGGCTGCGACGGTCGCTCAAGATTCCGCCAAGGAGCAGTACTTCAGCCGCCTGATCGGCGAAGAAGGCTCCTACTCGGCGATCCTCAAGAAGACCGACACCGAGAAGGGCGCGGCCGACGAAATCGTCACCGCCCTGGTCGCGAAGTTCCGCGGCGCACCGGTGACCGAAGGCCAGAAACTCGCAGGTCGCGAGTTCAAGCTGCAGCACGCCGCGCACACGATGCGCATCAACGAGTTCCGCCACGGCGTGAACGTCGGCGCGCGCATCGAGCAGTCGCGCGTTGGCTACAACCTGCGCAAGCAGGGCCGCGAGAAGCTCACCGACTACATCAAGGAGCTGTACGAAGAGGTCATCTGCATGGCCATGTGCGGTGCGCGCGGCACCGGCACCGAGATCCAGCACTTCGACACCAGCTACGCCGGCTACCCGAACGCACTGCGCGCTCCGGACACCGCGCACCTCTACGTCGGTCAGGACGGCACCAAAGCCAAGGCCACGCTGCTCGCCACCGACAAGATGAACCTGGCGACGCTGAACAAGCTGCGTACCAAGGCCAAGAAGATGCTCGGCGGCCAGCCCGATGCGGCCGTGAAGATGGAGCAGATGCGCAAGAACGGCAAGAAGGTCTACTGCCTGGCCGTGGCGCCCGAGGTCATCCAAGACGTGCGTGACGACAGCGGCGCGCAAGGCTGGTTCGAGGCGCAGAAGGCGCTCACCACCGCCATCGGCAAGGAAAGCGAGATCTTCCAGGGCGGCGCCGGCATGTTCAACGGCGTGCTGATCGACGAGATGGAGACGTGCGTCAAGTTCAGCGACTACGGCGCTGGCGCGAACGTTCCCGCCGCGCGCTCGCTGTTCATGGGCGCCAACGCAGGTTGCATCGCCCACGGCACGAAGGGCATGGCCGATGGCATGAGCGTCGCCCTCGACGAGGACACGGACGACCGCAAGCACGACTCGATCCTGTTCTTCGAGATGATTTTCGGCGCCGACAAGTCCAACTTCAACAGCATGGACTACGGCCTGATCAGCGTCGATACCGCCTTCACCGCGGCCGTCTAAGTCCACCCTGAGCGCGGCCTTCGGGCTGCGCGCACTGACCATCCCAAGGAGTTCTCATGTCCCTGTACCAAAGCAAACAGGTCGTGGCGCGCAACCCGATCCCGACCCTCGACGGCGGCAATGACTCGCTGCCCATCAGCGCTGAGTTCGTGGTGCCCGCTGGCGGCCTTCAGATCAACGATGTGGTCGAGATGTGGGGCCAGTCGCCAACCGTCCGCGTCACGGGTTTCACCGTGCACAACACGGCGGCCGGCGCTGGGGCCACCTTCGATGCGGGCTATTTGTCGGGCGCCTATGGCCGCACCGGCGGTGCAGCGCGCACGTGCGGCAATGAGTTCGTTGCCGGCGGCGACATGAACAGCACGGTGCCGAAAAGCCTGGGCAAGTCGATTACCACCGACAGCGACGGCTCGACCGAAAACGTCTACGACAACACGATCGGCTGGGGCTTCAAGGTCACCGGCGCGGCATGGGCAGCGGGCACCATCATCCGCGCCACTATTCACGCCGTCGCTCGGCAGTAAGCCATGGGAACGCGCGTCCCGAAGCCCGGGTTCAAGCAAGCCAAGGCCGCAGCGAAAGCTGCCTTGGCGCTTGTCTCTGCGCCCGTGACTTCGGCTGCGCCGTCCATCGATCCCGAAGTGTCTACGCGCGCTCCGGCGCCCTATGACACCACGATCAGCACGCTACCGCACGTCGGCCCCACGCCCGAGGTCAAGACCATCGGCGCGCATGTCGGC
>JAMFRW010000453.1 GCA_026224975.1 Rhodoferax sp.
AGGCTCAGTGCGAGCGGGTTGGCCACCACCCGTCAGCGGTCACTTGTACGGCCGCTCCTCCCACCACGGGTAAAACGCCGGCATGTCTTCCGAGACCTTGTTCGTGAACGCAGCCGGCCGCTTCTCCAGGAACGACATCACGCCTTCCTTGGCATCGGCGGCGGCGCCGCGGGCGTAGATCGAGCGGCTGTCGATCTTGTGGGCTTCCATCGGATGGTCGGCGCCGAGCATGCGCCAGAACATCTGGCGCGTGAGCGCGACCGACACCGGCGCGGCGTTGTCGGCGATTTCGCGGGCCAGCGCGCGGGCGGTGTGCAGCAGGTCTTCGGGCGCGACGACCTGGCTCACCAGGCCACCGGCCAACGCTTCCTGCGCCGAGAAAATGCGGCCGGTGTAAGCCCACTCCAAGGCCTTGTTGATGCCGACGATGCGCGGCAGGAACCAGCTCGAACACGCCTCGGGCGTGATGCCGCGGCGCGAGAAGACGAAGCCGAAGCGCGCGGTGTCCGACGCAATGCGGATGTCCATCGGCAGCAGCATGGTCGCGCCGATGCCGACCGCCGCGCCGTTGATCGCGCCGATGACCGGCTTGACGCTCTTGTAGATCTGCAGCACCACGCGCCCGCCGCCATCGCGCACGGACTCGTGGCTCAAATCGACGTTGCCATCCGCATCGACAGGCGTGCCCTGCTTCTCGGGCCGGTCGGCGCGCTTGGCGTAGTCGAAAGTCTTGGCGCCTTGTGACAGGTCGGCGCCGGCGCAAAACGCTCGGCCAGCGCCGGTGACGATGATGGCGCGCACCTCGTCGTTGGCGTCGGCCTTGGCGAAGGCATCGATCAGCTCCAGCATCATCGGCCCGTTGAAGGCGTTGAGCTTGTCGGGGCGGCGCAACGTGATGGTGAGGATGTTCTCGCTCACCTCGGTGGCGAGGGTTTCATACGCAGTCGTTTCGGTCATGGTCGTGTCTCCGCACAGGGGAGCGCTCATTGTCTGCATCCACCGGCCCCCGCCTGACACGCAGGCGACAGGCTGCCTATGATGTTTTGCGCCCCAAAAATAATGGAGACACGAATGCCGAACCGCGTACAACTCAAACGCAGCAAGGGCTGGAAGATGCCGGCCGACACCGCCAAGATCGACCGCACCACCCGCTGGGGCAACCCGTTCACGCCGCAGGAGCACGGCTCCATCGCTGCGGCGGTGGCGCTCTACGGGCAGTGGATGGCCGGCAGCGCAGCTGCGCCCGATGGCAAGCTGCCGCCGGCGGTCGACGACATTCGCCAGGCGCTGCGTGGCAAGAACCTCGCGTGCTGGTGCCCGCTGGACGGCCCCTGCCATGCGGACTTGCTGCTGAAGATCGCCAACGACTGAGTCGCCGAAGCGAAGCCCCTGTGAAACTGGGCAGCGCAGGCGACTCATGGTCAGGCCTGCCCTGCGCAACTTCGCAGACGCCCGTTCTGGCCTGATGCCGCATGCCCTGCTGCCGGCGCTTGCTGGCAGCCTCGGGTACAACGTCGGCATGACGACGAGCTTTGGGCATGCTGCCGATCTGCGTGAATTGACGCGCCGCTTCCCGCGCGCCGGGCGCATCGAACGCGTGCTGCTGCGGCCGACGCGGGGTGTGGCGGCGGTCGATGTCAAGAGCGCGGTGGCGATCATCGACCGCGGGCTGGAAGGGGACCGCAGCGCTGTCAGCAAGCCATCGGCTGCGGGTGGTGGAAGGCGGCAAGTCACGCTGATCCAGGCCGAGCATCTGCCGGTGATCGCCGCGCTGGCCCGACTCACCGAACTGGACGCGGCGCTGCTGCGGCGCAACCTCGTCGTCTCCGGCCTCAACCTGCTGGCGGCGCGCTCGCTGTTCAAGGACCAGCCACTCATCCTTCGGCTGGGCGACGCGGTGATGCTCGAAATCACCGGCCCCTGCGAGCCCTGTTCGAAGATGGAAACTGCCATCGGCGACGGCGGCTACAACCTGATGCGCGGGCATGGCGGCGTGACGGCACGTGTGCTCACGGGTGGCCTGCTGCGCGTGGGCGATGCAGTGCGTTGCGAGCTGCCTTCCGATGCAGATCGGGCCCAGCGCGAGCATCATCAACTCAGCATTTTCGAGAAAGCCGTGCCATGACCCCAAGCCACTTGCTCACCACCGACGGACCGGCCGAACCGGTCGTGCCACTGCTGCTCGATTCACCGCATTCGGGCTTCGACTTCCCCGATGACTTCGGCGCCATCGCGAGCGAGTTCGACCTGCGCGACGGCGAGGATTCGTTCATCGACGAGCTGTACCGCCCCGCCACCGAACGCGGCCTGATGCTGCTCGCGGCACGCTTCCCGCGCACCTACCTCGACCCGAACCGCCACCGCGGCGACATCGATCTGGACCTGATCGAAGGCGGCGCGTGGCCGGACGAACTCGCGCCCAGCGGCAAGGCGCCCATCGGCAAGGCGCTGCTCTGGCGCACGCTCGACGATGGCCGGCCGATCTACGACCGCACGCTCCCGGTTGCCGAAGTGCAGGGCCGCATCGCACGCTGCCACACACCCTATCACCAGACCTTGCAGCGCTGGATAGCTTCTACGCACGAACGCTTCGGCGCAAGTTGGCACATCAACTGCCATTCGATGAACGCGGTGGCCGGCACGCAGGGCGAAGGCGGCGCGGGCAGCGAGCGCGCCGACATCGTGCTCGGTGACCGCGACGGCAGCACCTGCGCGCCGGGTTTCACCGCCATCGTGCGCGAGGTGCTGGTCGGCATGGGCTACCAGGTGAAGGTCAACGACCCGTACAAGGGCGTCGAACTCGTGCGCGCCTACTCGAACCCCGCGCTGCGCCGCCACAGCCTGCAGTTGGAGATCAACAAGCGGCTCTACATGGACGAATCCACGCGCCTGCGGCATGCCGGCTACGAGAGCCTGCAGAAGAACCTGATGACGCTGATCGATGTGCTGCTGGATTACACGCAGGCCGAGGTGAAACGCGCTTGATGGGCCGGGCTGAGCGCCGGCCCTCGTCTATCCATCACTCCGCCGGCAGATACTCCGGCGTCGACAGATAACGCTCACCCGTGTCGTAGTTGAAGCCCAGCACCGTCGCGCCGGCCGGCAAGTCGGGCAGCTTTTGCGCGATGGCCGCGAGCGTGGCGCCGGACGAAATGCCGACCAGCATGCCCTCTTCGCGCGCGGCGCGGCGGCCCATCTCGCGGGCGTCGTCGGCGCTCACCTGGATCGTGCCGTCGAGCAGGTCGGTGTGCAGGTTCTTCGGGATGAAACCGGCGCCTATGCCCTGGATCGGGTGCGGGCTGGGCTTGCCGCCGCTGATGACCGGCGAGGCGCTCGGCTCCACCGCGTAGACGCGCAGCTTGGGCCACATCGCCTTGAGCACTTGCGCGCAGCCGGTGATGTGCCCGCCGGTGCCCACGCCGGTGATCAGCGCATCGATGCCACTCGGAAAGTCGGCCGCTATCTCCTGCGCGGTGGTGCGCGCGTGCACGTCGATGTTGGCCGGGTTCTCGAACTGCTGCGGCATCCATGCGCCGGGTGTTTGCGCGAGCAATTCCATGGCGCGGGCGATGGAGCCGTTCATGCCTTTTTCGCGCGGCGTGAGTTCGAAGCTGGCGCCGTAGGCCAGCATCAGGCGGCGGCGTTCGACGCTCATGCTGTCGGGCATCACGAGGATCAGCTTGTAGCCCTTGACGGCCGCGACCATCGCCAGGCCGATGCCGGTGTTGCCCGAAGTCGGCTCGATGATGGTGCCGCCGGGTTTCAGCGCGCCCGAGACTTCGGCCGCTTCGACCATCGCGAGTGCGATCCGGTCCTTGATCGAGCCGCCCGGGTTGCCGCGCTCGCTCTTGATGTAGACGCTGTGCGTGTTGCCGAACAGCCGGTTGATGCGGATGTGCGGGGTGTTGCCGATGGTCTGCAGGATGTCGTTGGCGAGCATGGGGCGTCTCCGGTTGGCAGGCGATGAAGGTCGTGCGGCCGGATGATGCACCCTCGCCCCGTCGCCAAGGGGCACACCAACGAAAACGGCACCCGAAGGTGCCGTTTTGGCCCGCGGCGACCAACGCCTGCGGGCGGGAGCGTGAACGCTCAGGCCTGGCGGCGGCGCGCGACCGAACCGACGGCGATCAGGCCGCCCAGCATCAACGCCCAGGTGGTGGGCTCGGGCACGGCGGCGGTCATGCTGATGTTGTCGATGAAGGTGGTGGAATCACCCCAGGTGTTCAGGCCGGTGAACGAGAGCGTCTGGTTGCCGGCGAGCGCGCCGAAGGTCACCGAATGGGCGCCCCAGGCCTGGCCCGGCGTGGTTGTCAGCGTGACGAGCGTGACGCCGCCGAACGCTACCGCGTAGCTCTGCTCGTTGTAGCCCGCGCGGCCGGCATCCGACCACGACAGTGTGTAGAGGCCCGGCGTCAGGATGCTGATCGACTGCGAGATGTGGCTGTCGTTCTGCAGGCCGATCTGGATCGCATCGGTGGGTTTGTCCGACGTCGCCGACCACGGGCCGCTGGTGCTGCTCATGACGGGCATGGCGCCATCCCAGGCCGGCACGAGGTAGTTGCATTGGTAAGTCGCGGAGTTCTGGTAGCAATACGAGCCATCCGAACCGGACAAGGCCGGCGGCGAATCCTCGAAGCTGCCGTTGGCGACCAGATCGTTGGACAGGCCCGCGAAGGCCGGCGTCAGGGCGGAGGCGGCCAGGCCGAGGGCCAGCGTCAGGAGCTTGAAGGACTTCATGGGGATGCTTCCAAAAAAGGGGCCTGGGGATCAAAGGGACGGAGCGGGAAGAAGCAGGCAGAAACGAATTGTTTCAATCCCACCGATGGTCTTCGCCCCCGCGAACGTGGGACGCCACCACAGAGGCGCGTGACGCAGTTCCGCAATCGCCCGAAGTTCGCTCCTTTGCGACAATGCCGCGATGTACGCCCCCCTGAAAAACGACAGCTTTCTGCGCGCCTGCCTGCGGCAGACTACCGAGCACACCCCCGTGTGGCTGATGCGCCAGGCGGGCCGGTATCTGCCGGAATACCGCGCTACTCGGGCGCGCGCCGGCAGCTTCATGGGCCTGGCGACGAACACCGATTACGCGACCGAAGTGACGCTGCAGCCGCTGGACCGCTACCCGCTGGACGCCGCCATCCTCTTCAGCGACATCCTCACCGTGCCCGACGCCATGGGCCTGGGCCTGAGCTTCGTCAACGGCGAAGGCCCGCGCTTTGCCTCGCCGGTGCGCGACGAAGCTGCCGTGGCCCAGCTCGCCGTGCCCGACATGGACAAGCTGCGCTACGTGTTCGACGCGGTCACCTCCATCCGCAAGGCGCTCAACGGCCGCGTGCCGCTGATCGGCTTCGCGGGCAGCCCGTGGACGCTGGCGTGCTACATGGTCGAAGGCGCGGGGTCGGACGACTACCGCCTCGTCAAGAGCATGCTCTACAGCCGGCCAGACCTGATGCACCGCATGCTGGCGATCAACGCCGACGCGGTGGCGCTCTACCTCAACGCACAGATCGAGGCCGGCGCGCAGGCGGTGATGGTGTTCGACAGCTGGGGCGGTGTGCTGGCCGATGGCGCGTTCCAGCAATTCAGCCTGGCCTACACGCAGCGCGTGCTCAAGCAGCTCAAGCGCGAACACGAGGGCCAGCGCATTCCGCACATCGTCTTCACCAAAGGCGGCGGGCTCTGGCTGGAAGACATCGCCGCGATCCAGCCCGATGTGGTGGGGCTCGACTGGACCGTGAACCTCGGCGCGGCGCGCGCGCGCATCGGCGACCGCGTGGCGCTGCAGGGCAACATCGACCCGAACGTGCTGTTCGCGCCGCCAGCCGCCATCCGCGCCGAAGTCGAGCGAACGCTCGCGAGCTACGGCCCGCCGATCGGCCCCGACGGCCGCGCCGGCGGGCATGTGTTCAACCTCGGCCATGGCATCAGCCAGCACACGCCGCCGGAGAGCGTGGCGGTGCTGGTGGATGCGGTGCACGAGGTGTCGCGCCGGATGCGATCCGCTTGAAGGTGCTCGGCGTGAATCGAAGCTTTTTTCGGCCGGATGCCACTTGGCAGCGCCCGTAAGCACAGCCGGCGATTCCTGGACGGAATATCCGCACATTCCCGGTAGAAAGCCAAGTGGGGCTTGACTTATCCCCAAATTCCGACCCTGCGTTTCGCGTGTCAAAGACTGTTGCAGTGCAGCACGTGCATTTCACGCGAAGCCGCTAAGTGCTTGATTTCATTGAAAGTGCCGGGTTGCCAATAAAGCGGGCAACCTGTCTCCACGCGAGGCCCAGCAAGCATTTGGCGCTGCTCTACCCAAGTTGCCCACAAAGTTATCCACAGGAGAAGTGGAAAGCTTCAAAAGGTCTTTGGAATCAGTGGCTTAGCGCCCATCGTTGAGGAGTTCTCGAACTTTGTCGCGTAACTCGGAGCCTACCGCTCCCCCAGCAGACGTCACCGAAGGCTTCACCCTGCGCGTAGCGGTCGAAGCGCCGCAGCACACCGGGCTGACGGCGCCGCTCGACTACACGAGTGAGCACACGCTCGCGCCGGGCACATTGGTTCGCGTGCCGTTGGCGCGTCGCGACGTGCCGGGCATCGTCTGGCCGGGCGCGGCGTCGGGTGATTCGCCGGTCGAACTCAAGGCGGTGGCGCAGGCGTTGACCGCGCTGCCGCCGCTTTCCGCGCGCTGGTGCGAGCTCATCGAATTTACGGCGGGCTACTACCAGCGCAGCATCGGCGAGGTGGCGTTGTCGGTTTTGCCACCTGAATTGCGAAAGCTGGACGACGCGCAAATCGCGAATCGGATCAAGAAGCTGCACAAATCGCTCGCCTCGGATGTGGCCGAGCATTCCCCGCCTGAATTGCCGGCACTGAGCGAGGAGCAGGCGCGCGCGCTGGTGCAGATCGACGTGCTCGCGGCCGTCTCCGCCGTCATCACCACCGATGACACCAGCAAGCCACCGACCGCGCCGACCGTCCTGCTGCACGGCGTGACCGGCAGCGGCAAGACCGAGGTTTACCTGCGCGCCGCCGCCAAGGCACTCGACGAAGGCCGCCAGGCGCTGGTGCTGGTGCCCGAGATCAACCTGACGCCGCAGCTCGAAGCGCGCTTCGCCGAGCGTTTTGCCGGCCGGCACATCGTCTCGTTGCACAGCGGGCTCACACCGGCGCAGCGGTTGCGGCACTGGCTCGCGGCGCATCTGGGCTTGGCCGATCTGGTGCTGGGCACGCGGCTGGCAGTGTTTGCCTCGATGCCGCGGCTCGGCCTGATCGTGGTCGACGAAGAACACGATCCGTCTTACAAGCAGCAGGAAGGCGCTCGCTACTCGGCCCGCGACCTGGCCGTCTACCGCGGCAAGCTCGAATCGGCCACCGTGCTGCTGGGCTCGGCCACGCCATCGCTGGAGAGCTGGCAGCGCGCCAACGAAGGCCGGTATGTGCGGCTGGCGCTGCCTTCGCGCATCGGCGGTGGCGCCTTGCCGCGAGTGCGACTGGTCGACATGAACCTGCTGCCCAAGGCCAACGGCACAGCCGTATCCCCGCCGCTGGTGGCGGCGCTGCAGGAGCGCATCGCGCGCGGCGAGCAAAGCCTGGTGTTCCTCAACCGCCGCGGTTACGCGCCCGTGCTGAGCTGCGGCGATTGCGGCTGGAAAAGCGGCTGCCCGAACTGCAGTGCCTGGCGCGTGTTCCACAAGCTCGACCGCACGCTGCGCTGCCACCACTGCGGCTTCACCGAGCGCGTGCCGCGCGCTTGCCCCGACTGCGGCAACCTCGACATCGCCCCCGTCGGCCGCGGCACCGAGCGGCTCGAAGAACAGCTCGCCGACGTGCTGCGCAACGCCGACGGCACTCCCGCGCGCATCGCCCGCATCGACGCCGACAGCACACGGCTCAAGGGTGCCTTGGAGGCGCAGCTCGGCGCGGTGCACGCGGGCGATGTGGATGTGCTGGTGGGCACGCAGATGGTGACCAAGGGGCACGACTTCCGGCGCATCACGCTGGTCGCGGCCATCAACCCGGATTCGTCGCTCTTCAGCAGCGATTTCCGCGCGCCGGAGCGCCTGTTCGCACTGCTGATGCAGGCGGGCGGGCGGGCGGGGCGCGATGCGGAGCAGGCCGCGCGCAGCGAGATGTGGGTGCAAACGTGGAACCCGCGCCACGCGCTCTACGACGCGCTGCGCCAGCACGACTTCACCGCGTTTGCCGAGAGCCAGCTGAAGGAACGCGAGATGGCCGGCCTGCCGCCCTATTCGCACCTGGCGATGCTGCGCGCCGAAGCCCGCACGCCCGAAGCGGCTCGGGCGTTCCTGCTGGCGGCGACCGAGCTGGCGACCACCCTGCCCGGCGCCGACGCGGTGATGGTCTACCCGCCGGTGCCGATGGGCGTGGCGCGCGTCGCCAACGTGGAACGCATGCAGATGCTGATCGAATCCAGCTCTCGCGTCGCGCTGCAACGCCTGCTGGTGCTGTGGCTGCCTGCGCTGCATACGCTGCGGCGTGGGCACGCGACCGCCGAGCAGCGAATCCTGCGTTGGGCGGTGGACGTGGACCCGCTGTCGATCTAGCGGTTTCGCGGACGCGGCGGCGGGCGCGTCGAACGCGTGGGTCTCGATGGCGCCGTCGGTGACGCCAGCGGCCGGCCAACGTCGGCCAGCAGCAAGGTCGCGCGAACCAGGCCTTCGACGGCTTCGGTCAGGTCGGCGGGCGGCTCCAGCGAGTCGATCTCGGCCAGCAGTTCGTCGGCGTCTTCCAGATCGTCGGGCGCCAGGTGGCGGTAGAGCAGGGCGAGCGGTTCGGTGAGCTTGTCGGCATCGGCGCGCATCAGCTCCGGGAACACCTCCAAGGCGGTCGCGAAGCCGGCGACCCAGGGGTAGACGGCATCGGTGCCGGCGTCGCCGAAATCACCTTCGTCTTCGTCCTCTTCATCCGCGTCATCGTGTTGGTGATGCGCGTCGGCAGCCGCATCCTCTTCGTCCGAGAGTTCGAACACCCACGGATCGAACCACTGGCGCCGCGCGATGGCATCGTTCAACTCGGCGTGGCGTCGCAGCGCCAACGTGTGCAGCCGGCTGGCATCGAAGTTCGGCGGCAGGCGGCGGCCATCGGCATCGGTCACGTGCGGCAGCCAGCGCGCCGGCGGCACGGCGCGTGGCTGCACCAGCAGGCCACACAAAAAACCGTCGAGCATGCTCACGTCCAGCGCTTCCAGGGGCGCCGGCACCGCGTCGAGCAGGGTTTGCAACTCGTCGAGTTCGCGCTCACTGAGGCGTGGCATGTTGACCGGCGGCGGCACTACAGCGCGCTGGGGTGGGCGCTGTGGCGGGCGCGGGCGGGGTCGGTTCGGGGGAGCAGCCATGAGGCATTGTCGCGCGGGTAATAAATCACAAGTCTGCACCCGCGAACGGGGGATGGTCGCTGCGAATTCTGCCCACCAGAATCCGCTCCATTGCTGTCACACGGTCTTCACAGATCTAGCAAACAGGTCCACAGGGTCCGGCTAAAGAACACCACACCAGCCGAGCAAGAGACCAACCAGTCCCAACGACGTCCTTTTTCTCGAGGACTTCTGCAGCCCACCTGCTCACGCGGGTGGGCTCTTTTTTTGCCTGCGTGTTGTCGCTGGCGGCTGGAATAGACTGCGCGTTTACGCCAGACACCAGGAGAAACCGCATGGGCGCACCCGAAGCATTCACCGCCACGACAGAAGTCGGCCACTACATCAACGGCCGCGCCGTCGCCAGCACCTCGGGCCGGCGCCAGGCCGTCTACAACCCCTCGACCGGCGCCGTCGCGCGCCAGGTGGCGCTCGCTTCGGTCGAAGAGGTCAACGCCGCCGTCGCTGCCGCCAAGGCCGCCTTCCCGGCCTGGGCCGATACGCCGCCGATACGCCGCGCGCGGGTGATGAACAAGTTCCTGGAGTTGCTCAACCAGCACCGCGACACGCTCGCCGCAATGATCACCGCCGAGCACGGCAAGGTCTTCACCGACGCACAGGGCGAAGTCACCCGCGGCATCGACATCGTCGAATTCGCCTGCGGTGTGCCGCAGTTGTTGAAGGGCGATTTCACCGATCAAGTCTCGACCGGCATCGACAACTGGACGCTGCGCCAGCCGCTCGGCGTGGTCGCCGGCGTCACGCCGTTCAACTTCCCGTGCATGGTCCCGATGTGGATGTTCCCGGTCGCGATCGCCTGCGGCAAC
>JAMFRW010000454.1 GCA_026224975.1 Rhodoferax sp.
AACGCATCGACGATCAGCGCCATCACGAAGACGATCACCAGCGTGAGCACATAGCTCACCACCATCTGCACCAGCCCGGCCATGAACGGAATGCGGATGTTCAGCCCGAAGCCGCCGATGCCGATCAACGACATGCCGATGAACCCGGCAATCGCCGGAATCGCTGCCAGGTAGACCAGGTAGTTGCTGTAGATCGAAGCCGTGTCGCCACCTTCGGCCGCAATCACCGGCCAGGTTTCCTTCGGACGGAGCAGGATGTCTTGCACGCGTTGGATCAGGTTCATGGGCGATTCCCCCGGCTGGCGCTGGCGCCTTGTTGTCGAGCGGCGAAGGTAACCCAGGCTCGCGACATCACCCATCCCACGCTCTGCGCTGTGCCGGATCGCCGTGTCGAACCGCCATGTTGAACAATGGGCTCCCTTTGACCCGCGCCCACGCCATCATGACCCGTCGCCGTCACCAAGTCTCTGTTCTCGGCAGCGCCGAACCCGGTTCCAAAGCCTACGAACTGGCCGGTGCCGCCGGCGAACTGCTGGCCCGCCTGGGCGTCACGGTCGTGAGCGGCTGCGGCAGCCCGGCCACCCGCTTCGCCGCGCAACGTGCCCAGGCAGCAGGTGGGCTGGTCGTCAGCATAGTCCCGGAGGCCGACATGCCCGCGGCGGACTGGCCGGCCAGCGTCGTCATCCCGTGCGGCATGGGCGACGCGCGCAACCTGCTGATGGCACTGTCCGGCGAAGCCTGTCTTGTCATCGGTGGCCGCGCGGGCACGATCTCCGAGGGCTGCCTGGCGTGGCTCCACAAACGCCCGCTGCTGCCGCTGACAGGCTGTGGCGGCTGGTCGGACAGCCTGCTGCAGAACCCGCCCGACGAGCGTCAGAACGCGCCCATCCTGCCCTGGGATTCAGTCGACGCCCTGGAGCGCCAGATTCGTTCGCTCGGGTTGGTCACGCCTTGAGGTAATCCGACCGCGTTCCCAGCCAGCGCGCCACATGCGCCAGCGCAGTTTGTGGATGCCGATCCAGCAAACGCTCGGCGGCCTGCCGGGCGAGGTGCACCAAGGCTTCGTCGAGCGCGAGGTCCGCAAAGCGCAACAGCGGCGCGCCCGACTGCCTCGCACCCAGAAACTCGCCCGGGCCGCGGATCTCCAGATCGCGCCGGGCGATCTCGAAGCCGTCGGTCGTTTCCAGCATCGCTTTCAAGCGCGCCTTGCCGGTCGGCGAAAGCGGTGCGCTGTAGAGCAGCACGCAGACGCTCGCCACGGCGCCACGGCCCACGCGCCCGCGCAGCTGGTGCAGTTGCGAGAGGCCGAAGCGCTCGGCGTGTTCGATCACCATCAGCGAGGCGTTGGGCACGTCGACGCCGACTTCGATCACCGTGGTCGAGACCAGCACGCCGATCTGCCCGCCTTCGAAGAGCGCCATCACCGCGGCCTTCTCGGCCGAAGGCATGCGGCCGTGCAGCAGGCCGACCATTTGGCCGGGCAGCGCGTCGCACAGGTGCTGGTGGGTGGCGGTTGCGTTTTGCAGATCGAGCGTTTCGGATTCTTCGATCAGCGGGCAGACCCAGTACACCTGCCGGCCCTGGCTCACTTCGTCGCGGATGCGCGCGATCACCTGCTCGCGCTTGCCGTCGGCAAAAAGCTTGGTGACGACGGGCGTGCGGCCGGGCGGCAGCTCGTCGATGGTGCTCACGTCGAGGTCGGCGAAGAGCGTCATCGCGAGGGTGCGCGGGATGGGCGTGGCGCTCATCATCAGCGTGTGGGGTTCGAGCGGCGCGCCGTCGTGTTGCTGCGCGGCGAGCTTCTCTCTCAGCGCCAAACGCTGCTGCACGCCGAAGCGATGCTGCTCGTCGATGATGGCCAAGCCGAGCCGCGCGAACTGCACCTGGTCCTGGATGACGGCGTGCGTGCCGACCACCAGCGCCGCTTCGCCCGACGCCACCTGCGCCAGCATCTCCTTGCGCGCCTTGCCCTTGCGGCTGCCGGTGAGCCACGCCACGGTGATGCCGAGCGGCGCCAGCCAGCCCACGAGCTTGCGCAGATGCTGCTCGGCGAGCAGCTCGGTCGGCGCCATCAGCGCGCATTGCCAGCCGGCGTTGATGGCGATGGCGGCGGCGAGCGCGGCAACGACGGTCTTGCCCGAGCCCACGTCGCCTTGCAGAAGCCGGTGCATCGGAATCGGCCGTTGCAGATCGGCAGCGATCTCCTCGCCCACGCGCCGCTGCGCCTCCGTCAGCCCGAACGGCAGCACCGCGAGCAGCCGGTCTTGCAACCCGTCGCGATCGACCACGAGCTTTGGCGCGCGCTGCAATTCGCGCTCACGCTTGGCCTGCAACTGCGAAAGCTGTTGCGCCAGCAGTTCGTCGAACTTGAGCCGCTGCCAGGCCGGGTGGCTGTGGTCTTCCAGCGTTTCCATGCCGACGCTGGGCGCGGGCTGGTGCAGGAAGGTCAGCGCATCGCGCAGGCTCATCATGCCGGCGGGCAGCACATCGAGCGGCAGCAGCTCGCGCAGGTCGGCACGCTTGAGGCCGGCGGCCACGGCCTTGCGCAGGTAGAGCTGCGGCAGTTGCGCACTCGTCGGGTAGACGGGCGTGAGCGCGGCAGCGAGCGGCGTGGCTTCGGTGACGACCTTGCAGGCCGGGTGCACCATCTCCAGCCCGAAGAAGCCGCCGCGCACCTCGCCGCGAACGCGCACGCGGTTGCCGACCGCGAGCGCTTTCTGCTGCGAGGGGTAGAAGTGCAGGAATCGGAGGATCAGCTCATCGCCATCGTCGTTCACATGAACGATGAGCTGCCGGCGCGCGCGCACCTGCACCTCGCAAGCGCTGACCACGCCTTCGGCCTGCGCCGAATCGCCGTCGCGCAATGCGCTGATCGGCGTGATGCGGGTTTCGTCTTCGTAGCGCAGCGGCAGGTGCAGCGCGAGGTCGATGTCGCGGCGCAGGCCGAGCTTTTCCATGGCCTTTTGCGGGGCGGATTTGGGCGGCGGCTTGGCGAGCGCCTGGGGTGGCGCTGACGCAGTCGGAGCGCTGGCCGGCAAGCTGTCGGGTTCGAGGGCGGCGGCGCGGGCCGGCGGGGAGGGCATGGGAGAATTCTGCCCGCACCCATGACCCGACCTCCCGACCCACCCGCCGCGCGCTCTTTTTCGCTGAGCGATTTCGACTTCGACCTCCCGCCCGAACTCATCGCCCAGCACCCCGCCGCCGAGCGCAGCGGCTCGCGCCTGCTCGATGGCAGCGGCGCGGCGCCGGTGCACCGCATCTTTCGCGACCTGCCGGGCCTGCTGGAGCCAGGCGATCTGCTGGTGTTCAACGACACGCGCGTCATCAAGGCGCGCCTGCTGGGCGCCAAGGCCACAGGCGGTACGGTCGAGGCCTTGATCGAGCGGCTCCTGCCGGGGAACGAAGTGCTGGCGCACGTGCGCGCGAGCAAGTCGCCCAAGGCGGGCAGCGTGATCCGCTTTGCGGGCGCTTTCGATGCCGAGGTGCTGGGTCGCACCGGGCCGGACGGGTCGCTGTTCCATCTGCGCTTTCCCGAGCTGCCGGTGACGCTGCTGGAGCGCCACGGCCACGTGCCGCTGCCGCCCTACATCACCCATGCCGACAGCGCCGACGACGAGCGCCGCTACCAGACCGTTTTCGCCGCCAAGCCCGGGGCCGTCGCCGCGCCCACGGCGGCGCTGCATTTCGACGATGGCGTGCTCGATGCGCTGATGCAGCGGGGCGTGAACATGGCGCACGTCACCTTGCATGTGGGCGCCGGCACCTTCCAGCCAGTGCGCACCGAAAACCTCGCCGAGCACCGCATGCACAGCGAGTGGTTCGAGGTGAGCGAAGCCACGGTCGAGGCGATCGCACGCACGCGTTCGGCCGGCCACCGTGTGGTGGCGGTCGGCACCACGACGCTGCGCGCGCTCGAATCGGCGGCGCTAGCAGGCACACTGCAGGCTGGCAGCCGGGACACGAACATCTTCATCACGCCGGGCTTCGAGTTCTCGGTCGTCGATGTGCTGGTCACCAACTTCCACCTGCCCAAGAGCACGCTGATGATGCTGGTGAGCGCCTTCGCCGGCCACGCCAAACTGATGGCGCTCTACGCGCTGGCGGTGGAGGAGCGCTACCGCTTCTTCAGCTACGGCGACGCCATGCTGCTGGCCCGCGAAGGCCCGCTGCGACAATCCGCCCCATGCTGAAGTTCGACATCTCCAAGACCCAAGGCCACGCGCGGCGCGGGCGTTTGACGCTCAACCACGGCGTGGTGGAAACGCCGGTGTTCATGCCGGTGGGCACCTACGGCACCGTCAAGGGCGTGATGCCGACCTCGCTCGAAGCGATGGGCGCAGAGATCATCCTGGGCAACACCTTTCACCTGTGGCTGAGGCCGGGGCTGGAGGTGCTGAAGCAGTTCGGCGGGCTGCACCGCTTCGAGGGCTGGAACAGGCCGATGCTGACCGACAGCGGCGGCTTTCAGGTGTGGTCGCTCGGCGAGATGCGCAAGATCAGCGAAGAGGGCGTGAAGTTCGCGTCGCCGGTCAACGGTGACAAGCTCTTTCTCACGCCGGAAGTGAGCATGCAGATCCAGCGCGTGCTCAACAGCGACATCGTCATGCAGTTCGACGAATGCACGCCTTATGAATCCAAGGGCCACCTGACGACCGAGCGCGAGGCGCGCGTTTCGATGGAGCTGAGCCTGCGCTGGGCACAGCGCTGCCTCGACGAACACGCGCGGCTCGAGAACCCCAACGCGCTGTTCGGCATCGTCCAAGGCGGCATGTTCGAGAGCCTGCGCGAGGCGTCGATCGATGCGCTGGTGGCGCTCGACCTGCCCGGTTATGCCATCGGCGGCGTGAGTGTGGGCGAGCCGAAAGAAGCCATGCAGCGCATCGTCGCCCACACGCCGCACCGCTTGCCGGCGAACAAGCCGCGCTATTTGATGGGCGTGGGCACGCCGGAGGATCTGATCGGAGGCGTGGCAGCCGGCGTCGACATGTTCGACTGCGTGATGCCCACGCGCAATGCGCGCAACGGCCACCTCTTCACCCGCTTCGGCGACTTGAAGATCCGCAACGCGCGCCACAAGACCGACGAAAGCCCGATCGACATGACGTGCACCTGCCACGCCTGCGCCGGCTTCTCGCGCGCCTACCTGCACCACCTCGATCGCTGCGGAGAAATGCTCGGGCCGATGCTGGCGAGCATTCACAACCTGCACTACTACGTGAACCTGATGCGCGAGGTGCGTGAGGCGCTGGACGCGGGTACGTTCGAGGTGTTCACGAAGCGGTTTCGCGAGGATCGCGCGCGGGGCGTCTGACGTCGCTGGCTGCGAGGGCGAATCGCTTTCGAAGCGTGCGGTGAACAGGCTGAACGTCGGCGTTGTCCGACGCCCGCATCGCCTTGCTCCGACAGCCTGCGCGCGACTCGTTCGTTACGATGCGTGCAATGAGCCGACTGCATCAAGCCCGTGACTTTCTGATCCCGCGGGTCGGCTATCAAGCGCAGCATGTGTTGCGCCACCCTGCAGACTTTGCGCTCGGCACGCTGCGCGCGTTCCGCGCCAACCAGGGCCTGCTGCTGGCCGGCGCGGTGGCGTATTACGCGCTGCTCTCCATCGTGCCGCTGCTGATCCTGATCGTGATCGCGCTTTCGCATGTCATCGAACAGGCCGACTTGCTGACCACGCTTGGGCGCTATCTGGAGTGGTTGATGCCAGGGCAGTCGCGCGCGATCGTCGCCGAGCTGGCCAACTTTTTGCAGCACCGCGACCTGATCGGCGGCGTGCTCTTGGTGACGATGCTCTTCTTCAGCTCGCTCGCGTTCACCGTGCTGGAGAGCGCGATGGCGGTGATCTTCAAGCACCGCGTGGCGCGCCGCAAACGACACTTCTGGATCTCGGCGCTGCTGCCATATGTGTACATCCTGTCGCTCGGCGTGGGCATGTTGCTCGTCACGCTGGTGGCCGGCAGCTTGCAGGCGATCGGGCAAGAGACCGTCAACCTCTTCGGCCGAAGCTGGTCGCTGCACGGCATTTCGGGCGTGCTGCTGTACCTGCTAGGGTTCGCGGGCGAAATCTTCGTGCTGACCTCGGTGTATCTGGTGATGCCGGTGGGCCGCTTGCGCTTGAGCCATGCGCTGATCGGCGGTGTGACGGCGGCGGTGCTCTGGGAGATCACGCGGCACGTGCTGGTCTGGTACTTCTCGACGTTGTCGCAAGTCAGCGTGGTCTACGGCTCGCTGACGACGGCGATCGTGGTGCTGCTGAGCCTGGAGATTGCCGCGACCTTGCTGCTCGTGGGCGCGCAGGTGATTTCGGAGTTCGAGAGCCTGGGCGCGCGGCGGCAGTTGGCGCGTACGCCGATGCCGCCGTTGTAACACGCAGTGCTTGCCGCTTCAGCAGCGCGAACTGTTGGCGCGGATCCATTGCGCGAACTCGGCCTCGCTCGAATCGCCACCCGCCAGCGAGAGCATCGCCATCACGCAGCTCGCATCGTCGGCATCGAGCTGCCAACCGTTAAGCGCCAGGAACAGTTCGACGGCAACGAACGCGCTGCGCTTGTTGTCGTCGATGAACGGATGATTCTTGGCCAGCCCAAAGCCGTAAGCCGCCGCCAGCGCCGCCGCATCGGGCTCGCCGTGAACCGCCAATTGCAGCGGACGGGCCAGGGCCGACTCCAGCAAGCCGGCATCGCGCACGCCCGCCGCGCCGCCGTGTTCGGCCAGTTGTTCATCGTGGATGGCGGTGATCACCGAGGCGTCGATCCAGATCCAGTGTTCGTTGGCGGCAGTCATCGTGGTTCCTCCCGCCAGCTCACTTGGCCAACTCGTGCAGCACATTGCGGCGCTTGCGCATGATCGTGCGCGCTGCCTTCATTTGTGCCTCGAAGTTCGGATCGTGCGGCGTGAGACGCACGCCGTCGGCGCTGTCGGTGAGGTAGAGCACGTCGCCCTTCTCCATCTTGAGTCGCGCGAGTACTTCCTTGGGCAGGATCACGCCGACGGAATTGCCGATCTGGGTGAGTTTCAGTGCGTGCATGGTGGTATCCGACTGGTTATAACGATTGTTATATTAACCCGGTCGCCCGCCTCGCGCAAGACGCGCCGCTTCTGCGCCTACCAGAACACCCACTTCCCCGTGATCACCACCCAGACGCCCAGCACCCCGTTCGTCACGCCATGCGCGATGACCGCGACCCAGAGTTTGCCGGTGCGGATGTAGAGCCACGCGAAAATCAGGCCGGCGATGATGGCGGCGAGCCAGAGGTTGTGGGCCAGCATGAAGACGAAGGTCGAGAGCACCACGGCCCGGATGCCCACACGCTGCGGTGTCACGGTTTCGAACTGCGGGCTTTGCACCCAGCGCATCAGGAACGAGCGCCAGAACAGTTCTTCCATCACCGGCACCAGCAGCGCCGCGCCGATCCAGCGGACCACGACCAGCGGCCAGATCAGCGCGCCTTGTGCGTCGAGCGGGCGAAAGGCGGCGGTCGCTTCGCCAAGCGTCATCCAGGGCGCATCGAGCATGATCCAGAGACCGAAGACCACCAGCCCGGCGGCGACGGCGACTGCGGTCTCGCGCATCGTCGGCAGCGTTTGCGCGAACAGCTCGCCGTATTCGCGCCGGTAGTGCAGCAGCAGGCCGCCGACAACGACGACCGTGAGCCCGTAAACCCAGCGCGGGTCGAAACCCCAGGAGCCGTCGCCGGGGATCATTCCGCGCACGCCCAGCAGCAGCATGAAGACGGCGAACGGAACGGTGCGCACCACGGCGGCGCGGCTCAGTTGAAAAGCCATCGGGGGAAGGACTCCTTGGGGCCATGCCGCTGGCGGTAGCTGGCGGTGGGCCGCCAGTGTCGTTGCCGGCCCCTGCGCCCAGCAACCCCCCGGAAAAAGGGTGCTGCAAAGCAGGGCTTTTGACACAAAGGGCGCGCCGCGTGTGGCAGCAGCGTCATTCGCTCCAGCGCGTCAGGACGCCAGCAAGCGCCCCACTTCGTCGCGCAGCCCGGCCGGCGTCACATCCGCAGGCGCTACTGCACGCCCCGCGACGAGCCCGACGCGGCTGAACAGACCTCGCCGGAACGGCCGGCGCATCGCCGCACCGTCGATGCGCGAGAAGAACGAGCCCCACAAGTTTTGCAGCGCCAACGGCACCACCGGCACCGGGTTGGCTTCGAGCAGCTTCATCACACCGCCCTTGAATTCGCCGAGCTGCCCGTCGCGCGTCAAACCGCCCTCGGGGAAGATGCAGAGCAGGTCGCCGCCCGCCAGCACCTCGCGCGCCTGCTCGAACGCGCTCTCGTAGACGGCCGGGTCGGTGCGCTGCGGTGCGATCGGGATCGCCTTGGCCAGCCTGAACAGCGTGCCCAGCAGCGGCACAGTGAAGATCTGGTGGTCCATGATGAAGCGGATCGGCCGCGGGCTGGCCGCCATCAGCAGCACCGCATCCACAAAGCTCACGTGGTTGCACACCAGAATGGCCGCGCCCTGCGTGGGAATGTGCTCCTCGCCGCGCACGCGAAAGCGGTAGATCATCCGCGTCAGCACGAAGGCCACGAAGCGCAGCAAATATTCCGGCACCAGCATGAAGATGTAGAACGCCACCACGGCGTTCAGAAGGCCGGTGATCAGGAACACCTGCGGGATCGTGAAGTGGGCCGAGAGCAGCAAGCCCACGCCGATGGAACTCGCGATCATGAACAGCGCGTTCAGTATGTTGTTGGCCGCGATGATGCGCGCGCGATGGGTCGGCTTGGAACGCAACTGGATCAGCGCGTACATCGGCACGCTGTACAAACCCGCGAACAATGACAAAAGCGCCAGATCGGCCATCACCCGCCAATGCGGCGGCTGCGCGATGAAGTCACGCAGCGCCAGGCTTGCGCTCGGCAGCAATCCGCGCGCGGCAAAGTAGAGATCGATAGCAAACACGCTCATGCCGATCGCGCCCAACGGCACCAGGCCGATTTCCACATGGCGCTTGCTCAGCACTTCGCACAGCAGCGAGCCGGTGCCGATGCCGATCGAAAACACCACCAGCAGCAGCGAGGCGACTTGCTCGTCGCCGTGCAACACCTCCTTGGCCAACGACGGAAACTGCGAGAGAAACACCGCGCCGAAGAACCACATCCACGAGATGCCGAGCAGCGATCGAAAGACGACGATGTTCTCGTGCGCGAGCCTCAGGTTGCGCCAGGTTTCCGAGACCGGGTTCCAGTTGATGCGCAAGGCGGGATCGGTCGAGGGCGATGCCGGAATCACCTGCGCCACCAGCCGCCCGAGCACGGCCAGCGCCACGCAGGCACCCGCCACGTACCGCGCGCCGTCGTGCGGGATGGCGATCAGCAAGCCGCCGGCCACGTTGCCCAGCAGGATCGCGACGAAGGTGCCCATCTCGACCATGCCGTTGCCGCCCGTCAGCTCGCGCTCGCCCAGGTGCTGCGGCAGGTAGGCGAACTTGACCGGGCCGAAGAGCGTGGAATGCAGGCCCATCAGGAACACGCACGCCAACAGCACCGGCACGTTGGCCGCGATGAAGCCCCAGCCGGCGAGCGCCATGATCGCGATCTCGAGCAACTTGACGAAGCGGATCAGCACCGTCTTGTCGAACTTGTCGGCCAACTGCCCACTGGTGGCCGAGAACAGCAGGAACGGCAGGATGAACAACGCGCCGATCGCGAGGCCCGCCAAAGAGGGCGGCAGCCAGCTCACCTGGAGTTGATACGTCACCATCACGGTGAAGGCGAACTTGAACAAGTTGTCGTTGCCGGCGCCGAGAAACTGCGTCCAGAAGAACGGCGCGAAGCGACGCTGGCGGAGCAGGGCGAACTGATTCGGGTGGGCGCGCTCAGCGGCCGGGTCGTTGGGTGTCATGGGCGTCGTGTAGCAGGTGCGGTTTCGAAATTCAACGATCGTTTGGGCGCGGGGCAAGCGCGCCCAGCACCGCCTCCGTGTCTTCGCCCAGCGTCGGCGCGCGTCGCGTGATCGCGCCCGGCGTGAGGCCGAGCTTGGGCACGATGCCGGGCACCTCCACGCTCAAGCCGTCCGCGGTGGTCACGCTTTGGATCATGTCGCGGGCGCGGTAGTGGGGGTCTTCGGCGATGTCTTTCGCGGTGTAGATTCGGCCGGCGGGTACGGCGGCGGCGTTGAGCACCTCCAGCACCTCGGCGACAGTGCGCGGCGCGGTCCAGGTGCCGATGGCCGCATCGATATCGGCCACGCGGGCAACTCGGCCGGTGTTGCCGGCGAGTTGGGGGTCGGCGCCCAGGTCGTCTCGGCCGATCGCCGTCATCAGCCGCTTGAAAATCGAATCGCCATTGCCCGCGACCAGCACCCAGCCATCGGCACAGGCATAGGCATTGCTCGGCGCGATGCCCGGCAGCGCCGAACCCGCGGGCTCGCGCACGGCACCGAACGCGCTGTACTCCGGCAGCAAGCTTTCCATACAGTTGAAGACGGCCTCGTAGAGCGCCACGTCGATCACCTGGCCGCGGCCCTTGGGTGCTTCCGCGCTCACGCTGGCGTGCCGGTGCTGCATCGCCATCAGGATGCCGATCACGCCGTGCAGCGAGGCCAGCGTGTCGCCGATGCTCACGCCCACTCGCACCGGTACGCGGCCGGGCTCGGCGGTCAGGTGGCGCAGGCCGCCCATGGCCTCGGCCACCACGCCGAAGCCGGGCCGGTCCTTGTACGGCCCGGTCTGGCCGTAGCCGCTGATGCGCAGCATGATCAGTCCCGGGTTTTCGGCGGCGAGGCTTTCGTAGCCCAGGCCCCAGTCTTCCATCACGCCGGGCTTGAAGTTCTCGATCAGTACATCGGCCTCAGTGATCAGACGGCGCACAGTCTCGCGCGAGTCGGCGTCGCGCAGATCGAGCGTCACGCTGCGCTTGTTGCGCGACTGCACCTGCCACCAGACGCTGGTGCCGTTGTGCAGCAGCCGCCATTGCCGCAGCGGGTCGCCGCCGGGCGAAGTGGCGGTGGCGGGCGGTTCGATCTTGATGACGTCGGCGCCGAAATCGGCGAGCGTCTTGGCGGCGAACGGCCCGGCGATGAGCTGGCCGAGTTCGATCACTTTCAGTCCCGCGAGCGGGCCAGACGCAGTGCGGGGAGCGGTGGTAGGCGGAGCGTCCATGGCGCAGATGGTAGTGCGCCCGCGGTGACCAAACGCTTTGCCTGGGCGGCCGGGAAGTGCATCATGGAGCCACGGGCAGTTCGCCTGTTTCGCAGGAGGATCACCATGCGCAAGAGCATGCGGTCTGTGGTGCTGTCATCGGCGTTGGCTGCGTCGGGTCTGGGCGCGGCGGAAAGCGCCGTGGCGCTGGAGCGGTCGCTCGACAAGGAAGTGATCGTCGCCGCGCCGATCGAGGCGGTCTGGCAGGCGTGGACCACCAAGGGAGGCATCGAATCGTTCTTCGCGCCCGAGGCCGAGGTCGACCCGCGCGTGGGCGGCGCCTTCCACATCCACATGGATCCGCTTGCCGAGCGCGGCATGAAAGGCGCAGACGACATGCGCTTCATGGCCTTGCAGCCTCCGAAGATGCTCAGCTTTGACTGGAACGCGCCGCCTTCGCTGCCCGAGGCGCGCCAGCAGCGCACCTTCGTCGTCGTTCGATTGGCCGATCTGGACGGCAAGAGCACCCGCGTCACCCTGCACCACACCGGCTGGGGCGATGGTGGCGAGTGGGACAAGACCTATGCCTACTTCGACAAGGCGTGGAGCTACGTGCTCGGCAACCTCAAAACGCGCTTCGAGACCGGCCCGCGCGATTGGACCGAGTGGATGGCTTCACTGAAGAAGGCTCACGAGGCTCAGGCGACTTCAACGCCGAAGTAGCCGAGTCGCCTCAAGCAGCGCGCTGCTCCAGCAGGTAGTTCGCCTCGTCGTACTGCCCGAGCACATCCGTCAAATACGGCAGCACGGTCAGCAACTGGTCGTGCAGCGTGTAGGGCGGGTTGATGATGAACATGCCGCTGCCGGCCAGGCCGAAGCCCTGGCTGTCGGGGCGCTGCACCGTGAGTCGCGCATGCAGCCAGCCTTTGGGCGCGAGGCCTTCCAGCCGCTTGGGCAGTTGCGCCGCCTCGAGCTTGCTGACCTGTGGATACCAGATCACGTAGACGCCCTCGGCAAAACGCGAGAGCGCTTCACGCAACGAGACGATCACGCGGCTGTAGTCGCCGTGGCCTTCGTAGCTCGGGTCCATCAGCACCACGCCGCGGCGCGAGGACGGCGGCACCTGGCCCTTGAGGCCGTCGAAACCGTCCTTGTCATAGACCTCGGCGCCCTTCACTTCGCCGATGTACGAGGCGAGGATGCGGTGATCGGTCGGGTGCAGCTCGAACATTCGGAGCTGGTCTTGCGCGCGCAGCAGCATCTGGGCGAAGGCCGGGGAGCCGGGGTATTGCTCCAGCATGCCGTCGGGGTTGAAGTCGCGAACGAGCTGGACGTAATCGGCCACGGCCGGCGGCAGATCGTCGCGGCCCCAGAGCCGCAGGATGCCCTGCTCGAACTCGCCTTTCTTCTGCGCATAACGGCCTTCGAGCGAATAGCCGCCCGCACCCGCATGCGTGTCGATCAGCCGGTAGGGCTTGGGCTTTTCATTCATGTAGCGCAGCACCAGCGTGAGGATGGTGTGCTTGAGAACGTCGGCGTGGTTGCCCGCGTGAAAGGCGTGTCGATAGGCGAGCATGGCGTGCGTCCGTGGAGCTGGAGGGGGCGGCCTATTGTCGGTGGTGGCGTCGGTGGTGACCGATCGCCACGCGGAATGCCGGATTTCGGGCAGATGGCCCGCGCCGCACGCGATTTCCGTTCTTTCGCTACCATTCCGTAGCAATCACTACTTAAACACTCATGACCACACTCTTCGACCCCCTCCGCTTTGGCGAAATCTCGGTGGCCAACCGCATCGTCATGGCGCCGCTCACGCGTGACCGCGCCGGCCCGAACCAGGTGCCGACGCCGCTGATGGCCACTTATTACGAGCAGCGCGCCAGCGCCGGGTTGATCGTCAGCGAAGGCACGCAAGTGTCTCCGGATGGCCAGGGTTACCTCGACACGCCGGGCATCTACAGCGCGGAGCAGGTGGCAGGCTGGCGCCGCGTCACAGACGCCGTGCATGCGGCGGGCGGCAAGATGGTGGCGCAGTTGTGGCACGTGGGGCGCATCTCGCACGTCTCGCTGCTGCCGCTGGGGCAGGTGCCGGTGTCGTCCACCGCTCGTGCCGCCAAGACCAAGACCTTCACGAAGGCTGGCTTCGAGGCCGTCTCCGAGCCGCGCGCGCTCCGCCTCGACGAAATCGCCGGCGTCGTCGCCAAGTTTCGCCATGCGGCGCGCTGCGCGATCGATGCCGGCTTCGACGGCGTGGAAGTCCACGGCGCCAACGGCTACCTCTTCGAGCAGTTCCTGCGCGACAGCGTCAACGACCGCACCGATGCCTACGGCGGCAGCTTCGAGAACCGATCGCGCCTGTTGCTCGAAGTGATCCAGGCGATCACCTCCGAGATCGGCCACGGCCGCACCGGCCTGCGCCTCTCGCCCGTCACACCGGCCAACGACGCCGCGCAAGACAGCAACGCGCAAGCACTGTTCGAATACGCCGTCGAACAGCTCGCGCCGATGCGCATGGCCTTCCTGCACGTGGTCGAAGGCTCGACCGGCGGACCGCGCGACATCGCCCCGTTCGACTACGCCGCGTTGCGCAGCCGCTTCAAGCAGGGCAACGAGCACGGCGCGTGGATGGTCAACAACGGCTACACGCGGCAGATGGCGCTGAATGTGGTGGCCTCGGGCCAGGCCGATCTGGTCGCGTTCGGCAAGTCGTTCATCGGCAACCCGGACCTGGTGCGCCGCCTGCGCGAAGACGCGCCGCTCGCGCCGCTGAACCAGAAGCTGCTCTACGGCGGTGGTGCCGAGGGCTACACGGATTACCCGGCGCTGGAAACGGCTGCGGCCTGATAGCCGCTGGGCCTTGGCCCGTCGGGCCGCGACAAAAGAAAAAGCCTCGCTTCGCGAGGCTTTTTTGTGCGCGCCGTAAGCGCTTTGGGTGAGGTTCAGGCCGCCGGAATGCGCAGCAGTTGCCCCGGGTAGATCTTGTCCGGGTTGCTCAGCATCGGCTTGTTGGCCTCGAAGATCTTGTTGTAGAGGTTGGCGTTGCCGTATTGCGATTTGGAGATGCCCGAAAGCGTATCGCCGCGCACCACGGTGTAGTAGGTCGATTCGTCGGCGGGCTCCTTGACCGTCATCGCGTCGTCGACCTGGCTCACGCCGTGCACATTGCCGCAGCAAAGAACGACCTTTTCCTTGGTTGCCTGATCAGCTGCTTCGCCGGCCACCGAGACCGTGCCGGTCGCGCCATCGAAGGCCACGTCGAGCCCGTCGACGCTCAGGTTCTGCGCGGTGATATAGCCGGTGATGGCCGTGGCAGCCGTCTGGTTGGCGGCATCGGCTTGTGCCTGCAGCGTGGCCGCGTCGGGCGCTGCGGGTGTGGCGGCAGCGGCTTCCTTGCCGCCGAACAGTTTTTCGCCGGCTTCCTTGATGAAACTGATGATGCTCATGGGTGCTTTCTGGTTGATTCGAGGCGGGGAACAGACCGTATCGCGGCTCCGCCTGAGCGTGTGCCGGCCGATGCAGCCTCGCAATGTAGGCGGCTACCGCACGCAGGCATCAAGCCGTTCGAACCATTCTGTAACAAGCGCCCTGGCAATCGCTGTCAGCGTCGCTGTGCGGCGACGCGCGAGCGGAATAGTTCCGAGATGCCCACCTCGCGCGGGCCGGGAATCACCTCGAAAGCTTCGCCGGCCTGCAGCGTGCCCGGCACCCGCACCGCCAGATAAAAGCCACACCAGCCGTTGGCCGTCATCAGCTTGACGGCTTGGTTGAACCCCATCGCGGCGTTGAACTTGAAGCACGGAAAGCGCGGTTCGCTCACGGCCAACTCGCAGTTCGGGAAGCGCAGCACATCGCCGATCCAGGCCTGGTTTTCGAGCAGGCCGGTGATCGTCAGGTTCTCACCGATCGCACCGGGTGGCAAAACGTCATTCCACGTTGCGACACGCGCTTGCGCCCGAACCGTCTGCCAGAACGGGTAGTGCTCGCTCGGGTAGGCGTAGATCGCTTTGCTCAGGCCGCCGTGGACCGAGAGGTCGGCTTGCTCGTCGCCTTCGAGGCCAAGCGGCATGACCGCTCGCGGGCCTTCCACCGAGCGCTTGGCGATGCCGGTCATCACCGGGCGTCCGCCGATTTCTACCTCGTGGACGAGGGCGGCGTTGAGGCTGAGCAGGGTGGTCGGCATGCGGTCAATTATCGCGATGAGGGTGTCGCTAAAAACCGTCTCAGCGTGGTTCGCCCGATGCGTTTCGACTCGTACGACGACTGAAAAATCGAATGCATGACCTTATTCCTGATCTGCATGACCCCCCGATTTGTGGTGATTACGACCCCATTACACTGAGATAACAATGACCCGGACGATGACGCCCGGTACGGTTCGAGTCCGCTCGACCAGATGCCTGAAACTCGCTGTAACTCGTCTGTGATCGCTCATGCCCCGCGGCATTGGGCAAGTTGGTGCCAAGCCTGAAGCCAGGCCGGACCGATTTGCCCAATCCCGCTTTTTTTGACTTCGAAGATTGGACCTGCGACATGAATCGTCCCGTGATGGAAGGTGTGCGTCTGAACGTTCCAGCCGGCGTGACCCACGCCAAGCTGATCGAATGGGTGGCCGAGATGGCCGCGCTGACCGAAGCCAGCGAGGTCTACTGGTGTGACGGCAGCACCGCCGAGTACGACCGCCTCTGTGCCCAGCTCGTTGCAGCCGGCACCTTCAAGAAGCTCAACCCCGCGCTGCGGCCCAACAGCTACTTGGCCTGCAGCAGCCCGAGCGATGTGGCCCGTGTCGAAGACCGCACTTTCATCTGCTCGGCGAAGAAGGAAGACGCCGGCCCCACCAACAACTGGATGGCGCCCGCCGAGATGCGCGAGCTGCTGCAGACGGGTTCGAGCGCGCTCTTTCGCGGTGCCATGAAGGGCCGCACCATGTATGTGGTGCCGTTTTCGATGGGCCCGCTCGGCTCGCCGATTGCACACATCGGCGTGGAACTCTCCGACAGCCCGTATGTGGCCGTCAACATGAAGATCATGACCCGCATGGGCCGCGCCGTGCTCGATGTGCTCGGCACCAATGGTCACTTCGTTCCTTGTGTGCACACCGTGGGCGCGCCCCTGCAAGCTGGCCAGAAAGACGTGGCTTGGCCGTGCAACACGACCAAGTACATCGTCCACTACCCCGAAACGCAGGAAATCTGGAGCTACGGCTCCGGCTACGGCGGCAACGCGCTGCTGGGCAAGAAGTGCTTTGCGCTTCGCATCGCCAGCAACATGGGCCGCGCCCAGGGCTGGCTCGCCGAGCACATGCTGATCCTCGGCGTGACCTCCCCCGAAGGCAAGAAGCACCATGTGGCAGCGGCTTTCCCGAGCGCCTGCGGCAAGACCAATTTCGCGATGCTGATCCCGCCGGAAGGCATGAACGGCTGGAAGGTGACGACCATCGGCGACGACATCGCCTGGATCAAGCCCAACGCCGATGGGCGCCTCTACGCCATCAATCCCGAGGCGGGCTACTTCGGCGTCGCTCCGGGCACCAACGACAAGACCAACTTCAACTGCATGGCCAGCCTGAAGCGCGATGTGATCTTCACCAACGTCGCGTTGACCGATGACGGCGATGTATGGTGGGAAGGCATGACGGACGAGGCCCCTGCCCACCTGCTCGACTGGCAGGGCAAGGACTGGACGCCGGCGATCGCGAAGGAGACCGGCGCCAAGGCCGCGCATCCGAACGCCCGCTTCACGGTCGCCGCCACCAACAACCCGGCGCTCGACCCGGCCTGGGACGATCCCAAGGGCGTGGCGATCGACGCCTTCATCTTCGGCGGCCGCCGCTCGACGACCGTGCCGCTGGTGACCGAAGCACGTGATTGGCTGGAAGGCGTCTACATGGCCGCGACCATGGGCTCGGAAACGACGGCCGCCGCCGCCGGCGCGCAAGGCGTGGTGCGCCGTGACCCGTTCGCCATGCTGCCCTTCATCGGCTACAACATGAGCGACTACTTCCAGCACTGGCTCGACATGGGCCAGAAGCTGCAAGCGTCAGGCGCCAAGCTGCCGAAGATCTTCTGCGTCAACTGGTTCCGCAAGGGCGCCGACGGCAAGTTCGTCTGGCCGGGCTACGGCGAGAACATGCGCGTGCTGCAGTGGATGATCGAGCGCATCGAAGGCGCAACCACCGGCGTCGAACACGCTTTCGGCACCACGCCAAGCTACGGCGACCTGAACTGGAACGGGCTGGACTTCACCGCGGCCCAGTTCGATCAAGTCACGAGCATCGACCCTGCCGCGTGGAAGACCGAACTCGGTTTGCACGAGGCGCTGTTCGAGCAGCTCGCCTACCACCTGCCAATGGAAATGTCGGCCACCAAGGCCGACATCGAAGCGCGCTTGGCCGCCTGAACGGCGCCACGCAGCTCTAGTCTCAGCGCTTGGCGAGCGCCTCGTTGCGGTCCACTGCGGCGAGCAGCTCGCTCGTCCAGCGCGGGTCGAGCCGGCCGATGCTCATCGCCAGTTCACGGGCGTTGTCACCGTTGGCGCGCATCGGGCGATCGGCCCATTCCTGAACCGCGCGAATCGCTCGCAGCACGCCGCCCGCGAGCCACGCTGCCAGCACGGCGCCGCGCGGTTCTGCGCGTTGCGCGGGAACCTGGATGCTCAGGGTCTGGTGGTTTTGGCTCATGGAGTGCTCCTGGGAGTTCTGACGGTGGAAGACGCCACGTTCAGTCGGCGTTTCGACTGAATTCAGTCTGCGTATTGCGATTCGTGGCGGCTGGCCGCGGCGTACAGGTCAGCGGCAAAGCTCGGCTCGGTCTTGAGGTAGGTCGAGGCCAGCTCGCGCACCTTGGCGGCTTCGCGCGCAGCGCCTTCGGGCGAGGCGGCATCCGGCGCCGGCTTGAACAGGTGAAACACTGCCGGCATGGCCGAGGCGAGCGCGGCGGTGGCGTGTTGGAAGAAGCGGCTGCGTTGCACGTTGCTGTGCAGGGTGGTCGTCGTCATGATGTGTCCTTTGCTTGACTGAAATCTGTGGATGAATCTGCGGCTCAGGCCTGGTAGGCAGCCGCGGCGCGGAGTTCCTTGGCCAGGTTCGGCTGGCTGGATTCGAAGCTTTCGGCGAGCGAATTGAGCTCGACTGCTGCCCGCGCCCGGCCCGAAGCCTCCAGCGCGTTCCAGACCGACGTACCGATGCGCGAGAAGAAGCTGCCAGCGCGGCGACCGGTGTTCTGGTCGGCTTGGCGCAGTGCACCGCTGCGGGTCGGGAGGGTTGCGAAAGTGCTCATGGGAAAATCCTTTTCTGTGGCGATGCCGGTATGTCGGCCTTCGATGGACTGAACATTAGGGTTAACCCCAGCATTTCACCAATCAATGTTATGAATCATTGATATACCGTTGGTGAATGACTTCGGGCTGCCCGCGATGAACTTCCGCACCCTCGATCTCAACCTGCTGCGCGTTTTCGACGTGGTCATGGCAGAGCGAAACCTGACCCGCGCGGCGGAAAGGCTCTCCATCACGCAGCCGGCCGTGAGCAACGCGCTGCGGCGCCTGAAAGAGTCGGTAGGTGAGGACTTGCTCACGCGCTCGGCCTTTGGTGTCAAGCCCACACCGCGCGCCGAGGCGCTGTGGCCGGAGGTGCGAGCGGCCCTCGGCCAGCTCCGCGCGGTGCTCGATCCGGGCGAATTCCATCCGCAGAACGACGCGGTGAGCTTTCGGCTGGCGATGGCCGACGCGACCGCCTCGATGTTCATGCCACCGCTCATCGCGCAGATCGAGCAGACCCAGGCGCTGGTCGATCTGCGCCTCACACCGCTCACCACGCGCGACCCGCGGCTGTTGCTCGAGCGCAGCGAAGTCGACCTGGCGATCGGCTACTTTCCGCAAGCCGTGGGCACACTCATCGCACAAGGCACCAGCGGCAGCCCGTTGCGTCACGAGCGGCTGCTGGAGAGTGATTACGTGTGCGTGATGCGGAAGGACCATCCGCTGGCCGGCGCCGAACTCACGCTGGATGCCTACTGCGCGGCGCACCACGTGCTGGTGAGTTTTTCGGGCCGCGCCCACGGCCAGGCCGACCAAGCGCTGGCGGCGCTCAACCGCCAGCGGCGCGTGGTGCTCACCGTCAACCAGTACTTCACCGCCGGGCGAGTGGTGGCACACAGCGACCTCATCACGGTGCTGCCGGCGTTTTTCATCCCGGCCACGGGCTTTCTCGAGAAGGTCGTGACGCGCCCGCTGCCGTTTGCCATGGCCGGCCTGCACATCGAAATGCTCTGGCACATGCGCCACGATCGCGCCAGCGCGCACGAGTGGCTGCGCGCCGGCATGCTGGCGGCGGCGCGCACGGCAGTTGACGCCACGCGCGACATCTTGCATGCTCCGCTTGGCAAAGTGGTCTAGACCACTTTGAATCTTCAGTACCAGCCTCGATCTCTCGAAAGCCGCCCGCCATGAACTCCAGCACCGATTCGAAAACCATCGCCGATGCGGCCGCTGCCGCCGTTCGCGCGGCCCGCTCTGCTCCCGGCCGCGTGGTGCGTGCGCCGCACGGCACCACGCTGCACTGCAAGTCCTGGCTCACCGAAGCCGCCTTTCGCATGCTGCAGAACAACCTCGACCCCGACGTGGCCGAGCGCCCCGAGGAGTTGGTGGTCTACGGCGGCATCGGCCGCGCTGCCCGCGACTGGGCCTGCTTCGACAAGATCCTCGATTGTCTGCGTGTGCTCGAAGACGACGAATCGCTGCTGATCCAGTCCGGCAAACCAGTGGGCGTGTTCAAGACACACACCGATGCGCCGCGGGTTCTGTTGGCCAATTCGAATCTCGTACCGAAATGGGCCACCTGGGAGCACTTCCACGAGCTGGATCGCCAAGGCCTGTTCATGTACGGGCAGATGACGGCGGGATCGTGGATCTACATCGGCACGCAAGGCATCGTGCAAGGCACCTACGAAACATTTGCCGAAGCCGCGCGCCAGCACTACGGCGGCAGCCTGGCGGGCAAGTGGATCCTCACGGCCGGGCTCGGCGGCATGGGCGGCGCGCAGCCGCTCGCCGGCCGCATGGCGGGCGCCGCGATCCTCTGCATCGATATCGACCCCGAGCGGGCGAAAAAGCGCCAGGCCATCGGCTATCTCGACGCGATCGCCCCCGATCTCGATGCGGCGCTCGCCTTGATCGACACGGCCGTCAAGGAAAAGCACGCCACCTCGATC
>JAMFRW010000455.1 GCA_026224975.1 Rhodoferax sp.
ATTCGGCGCTGGTGAGGGCGCTGGAGGTGATGGCGGATCACGAAGTCGCCAAGGCTTAAAACAGCCGCGCGGCGAGGAAGGTGACCCCCGAGAACACCGACCACCCACCCGATGCCGCGCTGAGCCCCTTGCTCACGCCGATGTCGACGGTGGCGGCTTTCGAGAGGGCGTAGCTCGTCGCGAACAGCGCCTGCGAGGTGCTGCCGTTGCCGCGCTGGTGCGTGCCGGAGAGTTCGCCAGTCACGCCCCAGGTGTCGGTCAGATTGCGTGACACTGCGGCCGCCCAGCCGGCCTGCCAGGCACTGGTGCCAAGGTCGGTGCCACCCAAGTGCGTGGCCAGCACGTTGATGTCGGTGTGCCAGTTCTCGGCGAAGTCGCTGCTGAAGATGCCGTTGACGCCCACGTCCGCATGGCCGCTGCCGATGCGGCGGCTGGCGGTCGGCAGCTTGGTGCCGAGTTCGAGCCCGAAGGCGGATGCCTCGCTCACCGCGAAGCGACGCTTGAGCACGATGCTCGTGTCGCCGCCGCTGGTCACTTTCGAGCCATCGGCGTTCACTTGGTGCACGACGGCATCGCCGCCGATCCGCACCCCCCAGTCGGGCGTGAAGGCCAGCTTGAGCGTGTAGAGCAGGCTTTGACGGCGCGTGGGGTCGTCGGCATGCGTTCTGAGCAGCCCGGCTTCGACTTCCAGCCAACCCGGCGCAGAGAGGGCGGCTGGCGTCGACACGCTTGGGCGATAGGGCGTGACGGCGGGCGCGTCGTCGTCGGCCCAGGCGGGCGCCGCGGCGGCGAACGCGAGGCAGGCGAGGGCTCTGCAGGCAGGGCGTGATGCCGTTCGCTGGAGGGCGCGATGGGCTGCACGAGCAACGACTCGATCGAAGGTGGCGGATGGACGCATCGGCTGTCTCTGTGATGGTTGGCTCGGGGCGGATGTGGCAGGCAGTCTACGGCGCAACCAAGCCAAGCCCGGGCGTGCCTGCTCACGCCCACCAGCGCGGTTTTCCTACACCCGATGGCGCACCGCTCCCGCGTGCTCCGCGAGGCGCGTTCCCTAAGCTCTCTCCATCGCAACCTTTTTCAACGGAGACAGTCATGGGCAAATATGTTTTGGCTTGGTTTTTGGGCGTTCCCGCTTTCGTGCTGGTGATCGCGTATTTCTTCTTTCACTGAAATTTGCCACTGAAGTCCACGACTAGCACATCCGCGTCGGTGTGGTGACCAGCAAGGGCTAGCACAATATGCTAGGGTAAACCCTGATTTTTGTCATAGGGGTTTGCTTTTGAGTCGCGTCACCACATCAACCGCCGAGCGCAGGCTGGCGCCGGACGAATCTTCGGCGTGGCCTTTCCTGAAGCGATTCGTAGAGAAGCGCGCTTCGCCGGCCGTCGTCGACGGGACGCCCGCAAGCGCAAAGCCATCCGCGTCCGCAGACGCTGCCAAACGGTGGATGGGCCTCGCGCCCGCCCGCGGCAAGATCAATCTTGCGTTGCAGGGTGGAGGAGCGCACGGCTCCTTCACGTGGGGCGTGCTCGACCGTTTGCTCCAAGATCCGCGCATCGAACTCGAGGGCCTGAGCGGCAGCAGCGCCGGAGCGATGAACGCGGTGGTGCTGGCCGATGGCTGGATGAAGGGTGGCCGCGAAGGCGCGCGCCAAGCCCTCACCGATTTCTGGACCGCCATCGGCAAGAACATGCCGGCGAGCATGGTCACGCAAGGCCAGGGCGATGGCATCGGGTTGAATGCCGCGGCGAAGATGATGGTCAACATGGCCGGGTATTTTTCGCCCACGCAGCTCAACCCGTTCGATCTCAACCCACTGCGCGACCTGCTCGTTCGCACCATCGATTTCGCCGAGTTGCGCATGCACAGCCCGTTCAAGCTGTTCGTCGGCACGACGCAAGCGAACACCGGCAAACTGCGCGTGTTCCGCGAGAGTGAGCTATCGGCCGAGGTGCTGCTGGCCTCGGCCTGCCTCCCCAAGTTGCACCACGCGGTGCAGATCGACGGCGAGCCGTATTGGGATGGCGGCTACTCGGCCAACCCTGCCGTCTTTCCGCTGTTCTACGACTGCGATTCGCGCGATGTGCTGCTCGTGCTGCTGAGCCCGCTGCGGCGCGAAGGCACGCCGACGAATGTGGACGACATCGAAGCGCGCATCACCGAACTCGGGTTCAACGCCAACTTCATGCGCGAGATGCGCATGTTCGTGCACGCACGCGAGTTCGCCGGCCCGGCGCTGATCCCGGCCGGGCGGCTGGAGCGGCGGCTGCGCAACCTGCGTTTCCACATGATCGATTCGCACGACCTCACCAGCATGCAGCGCACCGACACCAAGCTGCTCGCCCATGGCCCGTTCCTGGAGCGGCTGCACGGCCAGGGCCGTGAGCGCGCGGATGAATGGCTGGCCGAGAACGCCAGCGGCATCGGCCGGCGTTCCACGGTGGATGTGAAGAAGTGGTTCGCCTGAACTCAGCGACAGTGCCGCGTCACGACATCAACGCCTTCAGCAAGGCCGCACCGCGCGGCGAGCCCCAGCCGGTGCAGGCATCCCAGCCCACCTTCGCCTTGAAGGCGCCGTTGTTGCCCGCGGTGACGTCGTTCGTCAGCCCCTTGCCGGCCAGCGAACCGTAGAGCAGCGGGTTGAGGAAGCCGACCGGGTGGCCCAGTCCCTGGTTCATCAGCGCAATCAGCCCGGCCCACAGCGGCGCCACGGCGCTGGTGCCACCGATGACGAAGCTCTGCCCGTCGACGCGCACCTCGTAGCCGGTGGCCGGGTCGGCATCGCCCGCCACATCGGGCACACCGCGGCCGGCCTTGCCGCCAGTGCCACTCGGAACCTGCGCCTTGGCCTGGTACGCCGGCAGCGCGAAGAAGCTGCTCACGCCGCCGCCGGTCGAACTCGTCGTGCCTTCGTTCCAGACCACTTCGGAGCCGATAGCGCTGCCGTTGGCCAGCAGCTTGGTGCCGCCGCAGCCGAGCGCATTCGGGCTCGACGCCGGAAAGTCCACATGCGCCGCACCGCCGGCCACGCCATCGGCCGAGCCGTTGTCGCCCGCCGCCACGCAGACCGTCACGCCCATCGCTGCCGCAGCCTGAAAGGCCTGGTCGAACTGGGTCATCGATTGACCGGTCCAGTTGGTTTCGGCCGAGCCCCAGCTGATGGAGATGACCGAGGGCTTGTGGACCTTGTCGTGCACTGCGGTCGTGACCGCATCGAGAAAGCCCTGGCTGGTATTGGGCGCGAAGTAGACGGCGATGGTGGCCTTGGGCGCGATGGCGCCGGCGACCTCGATGTCGAGCATCACCTCGCCATCGGCGCCGTCGGCCGTGGTCGGCGTGTTGTGTGCATGGTCCACCAGCACGGCCTTGACCTTGGGTGTGGCCAGGCCCAGCGTCGCAAAGTAGGCCTTCAAGTCCTTGGGCCGGTAGCCACCGCCGAGTTCGATGATGGCGATGCACTGGCCGCTGCCGTCCAGCCCGGTCGGAAAGCCGTAGAGCTTGGCCAGCGCCGGCGGCGTGAAGGAGGCAGCCGCATGTGGGTTCAGACCACGGGTCGGCAGGTAGCGCTGGAAGCGCGGTTCGGCGGCCGGCCGGTCGTCGAGCCCGAACACGCCTTCGACGATCCCAGCCAGCTCGGCCGGCACGGTGATGGGACCCGTGCGCCCACGGTAGGTGATGGACTCGTGCTCGTACTGCTGCAGCGCCACGCCGAAGGCCGTGTCCAGCGCTTGCGCGTCGCCCGAGAGCACCACGCTGCGCCGGGCCGCATCGGTCTCGACCACGCTCAGGCGGTGTGCCTTGGCGAAGGCGGTGACGAGCGCCACATCGTGTGCATCGGCGCCATGGGCAGCTTCGTATTCGTCGCGCGTGAGGTACTGGCGTTGGCTGGGGTGCTGGTCGCTCTGCACACCGCGCGCGGCGAGTGCCTGCAGGGGTGCCCTGGGGCGCAGGCGCACGGTCACTTCGATGCGTTCGTTGCCGCGCACGGCGCCCAGGGCTTTGGCACCGGGCAGCGCGACGCGTTCGCTGCCGGGGATGGCGTGGCGGGTGGGTTGTGTGGCCATGATGTTTCCTTTCGACAGTGAGCATCCGAATCGCAGCGCCGCCTGCACAATGCAGCGGCGTGACGGCATGATTCGCACCGGACGCAACCCACGTCCACCCCTAGCCGGGCTCGCACGAAGTTAAGTTTTGTGGTGGTCGCCGCCAAAAGCGCCGATAAGGGGTGGATGCAGAGAACCGTGACGATGAACGACACCGCACCGAAGCGCGAACCAAAGCCGCCGTTGGCGGCGAAGCACCTTGCTCGCCTGCAGGCGCTGATGGCTGGTGGCGGGCGCAAGCTGCTCGGGCTGGTGGGTGCGCCGGGCTCGGGCAAATCGACGCTGGCCACGGCCTTGCAAGACGCGCTGCCGGGCACTTCGCAGATCGTGCCGATGGATGGCTTTCACCTGGCCAATGCGGAACTCGCGCGTTTGGGCCGCGCGGACCGCAAGGGTGCGCCCGATACCTTCGACAGCGCCGGCTATGTGGCGCTGCTGCGCCGCTTGCGCGAACAGCCTGCCGATGCCGATGCACACATCGTCTACGCCCCCGAATTCCGCCGCGAGATCGAAGAGCCGGTGGCTGGCGCCATCGCCGTGTTACCGACGACGCAGCTCGTCATCACCGAAGGCAACTACCTGCTGTTGCAGCTTGGGGCCTGGCGCGAGGTGGCGGGCCTGCTGGACGAGATCTGGTACGTCGATGTCGACGACACCCTGCGCAGCCAGCGGCTGCTGCGCCGGCACGAGCAGTTCGGCCGCAGCCCCGAGGCGGCGCGCGCCTGGGTGGCGGCCACCGATGAACCGAACGCGCGCCTGATCGAAGCGACCCGCCCCCGCGCGCACCACCTCTTCGAATGGGAGTGAGCATGCACCGGGTCGCACGCTTCAGGGCCATCGGCACCTGGCTGATCGCCGCATCTTTCGTCGTTGCGAGCACGGCGTGGGCGGCCGACAAACCCGTAGTAGACAAACCCGACTGCTCACGCCCGCTCAGCCTCGCGCTGCATGACCACGGCCTGCTGTATTCGGGGCAGACGGGCGAGGGCATCGACAAGGACATTGCCGATGAACTCATCCGCCGCAGCGGCTGCAAGATCATCGTGAGCGTGATGCCGCGGGCGCGCATCTGGCAATTGATCGAATCCGGCGCGCTCGATTTCAGCCTCTCGGGCATCACCAACGACGCGCGCGACCGCTTCGCCGCCTTCGCCTGGTATGTGTCGAACAAGTACTACCTGCTGGTGCATAAAGACGCCGATGTGCGCAGCGTGGCCGATTTCGAACGAAACCCTGCGCTCAGGCTCGGCGTGATCCGCGGCTTTCGCTACAGCGCCAGCGCCAACCGGCTGGTCGATGCGCTCGACGCCGATCGCCGCGTGAGCTACGCGACGAGCCTGGAGCCGCTCTACCAGGTGCTGCTCGACAAGCGCGTGCACGCGATGATCATCGAGCCCTTCGACTACCCCAGCATCGAGCGCGGCAAGATCCGCGACCAGACGGCGATCCTGGCTTTCGACGACCCGGCGGTGCCGCACGGGTTGATCATGTCCAGGCGCTCGCTCTCGCCCGAGCAGCAGCAGGCCTGGCGCGCGGTGGTCGACGGCATGCGCGCCGATGGCAGCATGCGCCGCATCTTCGAAAAATACTTCACGCCCGATCTGGCACTCGCCATGACCCAGTTCTAAAGCCCTCCAGGAAATGTCTGCGACATTCCCGCCTCCAGGGGTCCAGCAAAGTGGCGAAGCCACATTTGCCTGAGACCCAGAGCGGCCCGCTCAGGATGCCTTCGCTCACGTCTTCGGCGCCTGCCCGGGGCAGCGCGTGGCTGTCGGCGCTGCTGCCGTTGGTGGTCGGTGCGGTGTCGCTGGCCGTGACCGGCTGGCTCTGGTCGCACGAACGGCAAAACGAGGCGGCCCAACTGCGGGCGAGCTTCGATTTCGGCCTGCGCCAGACCGCCAGCCGCATCGAGCAGCGCATGGCCGGCCACGAGCAGTTGCTGCGCGGCGTTCAGGGCTTGTTCGAGGCCTCCGGCACAGTCGATCGCCAGAGCTTTGCGGCCTATGCCGACGCGGTGCTGGTGGGCAGCGACATCGCCGGCCTGCAGTCGATCGCCTATGCACCGGTGGTCGTCGCCAACGGCCTGGCCGCGCACGAGGCGGCAGTGCGTGCGAACGGCTTCGAGCAATACGCCATGCGCCCGGCCGGCGAGCGGCCCGCCTATGCGCCCATCACCTACATCGCGCCGCTGGTCATGTTCAACCAGATGGCGATGGGCTTCGACCCGCTGAGCGAGGCGGTGCGGCGCAAGGCGATGCTGCAATCGCGTGATTCGGGCGGCGCGGCCATCACCGGCAAGGTCGACCTGATCACCGAATCGGCAGCACCGCCGCAGGCGGGTTTCCTGATGTTCCTGCCGATCTACCGCAAGGGCAGCGCGGTAGGCTCGGTGGACGCGCGCCGTGCCCAATCGGCCGGTTGGGTCTTCGCCGCGATGCGGGTCGGCGACCTGATGGCCGGGCTTTACGGCGAAGGCACGCCCGGCCTCGAGGTGCGGGTGTACGACGGGGTGACGCTGGACGATCGCTCGCTGATGTACCGGTCGAGCGCGGCGCATGAATCCGTCGGCGGCCACGGCGACCCCACGCCTTCGGCGGGCAGCCACGCCAGCGGCGCAGCAGAGCCCGCGCCGCGCTTCGAAGCGCAGGAGTACATCGGCTTTCACGGTCACACCTGGACGCTGCGGGTGCGCACGCTGCCGCAGTTCGAGGCCCTGCATGTGCAGGGCGCGGCGCGCATCATCGCCGCGGCCGGCGCTGCCTTCAGCCTGCTGCTTGCCATGCTCACCTACCAACTCGTCACCGGCCGCGCGCGCGCCTTCGACACCGCCCGCGCGATGACGCGCGAGCTGCGCGATTCCGAGGAGCGCTACCGCCGCATCGTCGACACCGCGAGCGAAGGCATCTGGCTGATCGACGCCGCGGCGCGCATCACCTTCGCCAACCCGACGATGCAGCAGATGCTGGGCTATACCGAGGCCCAGATGCTCGGGCGGCCGATTGCGGATTTCGTGAGTGATACCGATGGCCTGGCGGCGCCGGTGTCGGCATCCGAGGGCGCGCCCACCGGCTCCCTTGACGCCACCGCCGACACAGCCGCCGGCCGCCGCGAACTCAGCATCCGCCGCCAGGATGGCTCGGCGCTCTGGGCATCGCTCTCGGTGAGCCCGATCTTCGACGACGCCGGGCGCTTTGCCGGCGCGCTCGGCATGTGCACCGACATCACCGACCGCCGCCAGGCGGAAGCCCGCCGCGCGCTGCTCGAAGCGCAATTGCGCGAGTCGCAAAAGATGGAGGCGATCGGCACGCTGGCCGGCGGTATCGCCCACGACTTCAACAACATCCTCGCGGCGATCCTGGGCAACGTGGCGGCTGCGCGGCGCGAGCTTCCGCCGGAGGGCGGTGCGCTGGCGGTGGCCAACCTCGACCAGATCGACAAGGCCGCCGTGCGTGCCCGCACGCTGGTGCAACAGATACTCGCCTTCAGCCGCATGCAGCCGCATGTGATGGTCTGCCAGGCGCTGCGCCCGCTGATCGAAGAGGCCATCACCTTGCTGCGCGCCACGTTGCCGGCGCAGGTGGAGTTGCGGGTCGAACTCACCGAAGAACCGCTCTTCGTGGATGCCGACGCCACACAGGTTCAGCAGGTGCTGATGAACCTCTGCACCAACGCCTGGCATGCGCTGCACGGCAGCCGCGGGCGCATCACCATCGGCCTGCAATCGACCGTGCTGGACGCCGAGGCGGCGCAACGGCTGGGCGAACTGCACGCCGGCCCGCATGCGCATCTCTGGGTGGCCGACACCGGCGCGGGCATGGACGAAGCGACCCGCGCGCGCGTCTTCGAACCCTTCTTCACGACCAAGCGTGTGGGGCTGGGCACGGGGCTGGGGCTCTCGGTGGTGCACGGCATCGTCACCACGCACGCCGGCGCGGTTTCGGTCGAGAGCATGCCCGGCCGCGGCAGTACCTTCCACCTCTACCTGCCGCTGCAGGCCGAGCCGGCGGCGGCCAAGGCGGCACCCGGCGCAACGACAGGCGACACGCCGCATGGGCGGGGCCAGCACGTGATGTACGTCGATGACGACCCGGCGATGCTCCTGATCGTCGAACGCCTGCTGGTGCGCGCCGGCTACCGCGTTACCGCCATGGAGCGGCCGGCGGAGGCGCTGGCGATGCTGACCGCGCGGCCGGCCGATTTCGATGTGCTGGTGACCGACTACAACATGCCCGAGCTGACCGGGCTCGACCTTGCGACCGAGTTGGCGCGGGTGCGCCCCGGCTTGCCGGTGCTGATCACGTCGGGCTACATCTCCGAAGAAATGCGCGCCGCGGCCGCACAAGTGGGTGTGCGCAGCCTGCTGCAGAAGGAATTCACGCTGGAGCGGTTGGCTGGCCTCGTGCATGCGGCTTTGGCCGATTTAGTCGCATAAATGCGTTAATTTCGGCACAAATATCAGCGCGAAAGCCGTTGTTGAAAACACTTGGTTTCACCGGTAACCCTGCCATGCTGGTGAGGTATGGCGATGCTTGCATAACATCGGCCGATGGCCCAGAGCAAGACAGTGGAAATCCGCAAGCGCCGTGTCTGGCGCATTTCCGAGGCGGCACCCGCCGGTGAATTCGTCGACGCGGACCAACTCGCCCTGCCGGTGCGCGCCGAGCGCACCGAAGTCACTCCGCCCGGTTTCGTCGCATCCTCATACGAACTGCTGGCCGGTGTGGAAGTCAACGACGACCCGGATTCGGTTCCGGCGGCGTTGTTCGACGAATTGTTCAGCAAGCGTTAGTCATTCGATAGTCGCCCGATAGTCTCCGGCCCGGCAACGTGATCGTTGCGGTTGGTAACTTTTGCGCGTGACAGCCCCGACGCGGGAGCGTCCGGGGTTGGTGACGTTGCTTGATGCCCATATATCCAGCAAAAGTGATCTAATCTGGCTACAGATAGGTACACGTTAAAAGCGTTTTGGTTAATTTATGTATCGATTCTTGTCGAATTTATCGGCCAAAATGAGCCGGGTTTGCCGAATCGGCGTTGCGATTCCTTCGGCCTCAGGTGGCAAGCCCGCCAACCATCACGATCGAGGACAAGAATGAGCAAGAAGACGAAATCGAAGTTTTATGTATCCCACGCACTGCCTGCCTGCGCAATGGCGCTCGGCTCCGCCGCCCAGGCAGACACGCTCGGCGTGCAGCAGTTCGGCACCTTTGCCACCGTCAGCACCGGTACAGGGTTCGACACAGTGGGCATCTCCACCGTGACGAACAGCGGCAACGCCAACGTGCTGCTCAACGGCTCGTTCGCCGCCGTGTGCATCGAACCCCTGCAAACCATCAGCACAGAAGCGCGCATCGGCGGTGATTCGAGCTACACCGCGTCGTTCACCGCCGCGCCGTCGGCCTCGGTGCAAAAGCTGTTCGACCTGTACTACGGCAATGCCAGCACCACCGACAGCGCCGCAGCTCCCTTCGCCCTGGCGCTGCAAGAGCTGCTGCTCGAAACCAGCGGCAGCTACTCGCTCGCGAGCGGCGCCTACCAGCGCATCGGTCTCTCGGCGGCAGACACGCAAGCCGTGGCCAGCGCCAACGCACTGCTGGCCGGCCTGGCCGCGGCACCCGATGCCACCACGCACCTGCAACTGGTGAGCTTCGAGAGCGCCAGCTCGCAGGACTTCATCGGCGCAGTCACGCCGGTGCCGGAACCCGAAACCTACGCGCTGCTGCTCGCAGGCCTGGGTGTCATCGGCCTCGCGATGCGCCGCCGCCGCTGATCCTCGGCGCAGCCCCTTGGTGAGCGTGCCGCCTCGTGCGCGCCCGCTCTTTCCGAATTCGAATCCGAAGGCCCGTCACCCGCACGGCGCTGAGTTGCGCGCGTGTGGCCGGCCGCATTCAGCGAGATCGCCATGGCCATTTCCCAGATCAACAGCGTCGTTCATCTCTGCGAGGACACCTCCAAGCAGTTCGACCTTCTCGACCTCCTGGTCGCAGCCGGCTACACCGCCACGCTGCCGATCAGCATCACCCAGATGTACGTGCTCAACGCCGCCGGCTTGCCCGACACGAGCGCGCCCGCGGGCCTTTTCACCCAGGTCGATGCCGACACGGTGAAGGTCGACGCCACCGTCTACCCCGACCGCAACTTCACGTTCAACACCCTCACCATCGTGCTCGACGCCGGGCCGAACCAGGTGATCGTGAACATCCAGGTCATCGTCGACCCGGTCAATGACGCGCCCATCGCCGAAGACCACACCGTCGCGCTGAACAGCGCAGCCGGCTACGTCATCAAGGAAACCGATTTCGGCTTTTCCGACCCGCACGACGCCACCGCGGCCAACCAGGTCAATCCGGCGGGCAACAACTTCGCGTCGGTCGTGATCACCAGCCTGCCGCCCTCTGGCTCGCTGCTGCTCAACGGCGTGGCGGTGGCCGCCGGCGCCGAGATTCCCATCGCCGAAATTCGCGCCGGCCACCTTGTCTACCAGCCCAACGCTGCCTTCGGCGGCCAGACGGCCTTCGGCTTCGAAGTGCGAGACGACGGCGGCACCGTGGGTTGCAACGCCAGCGACCTGAGCCTCGAGCACCACATGGTGTTCAGCATTCCCAACGCCATGATCGGCGACCGCGTCTGGTTCGACACCAACGGCAATGGCGTTCAAGACACCGGCGAACTGGGTGTCGCCGGACTCACCGTCTCGCTCAAGGGGGCGGGCGCCGACGGCGTGTTCGGCACCTCCGATGACGTGGTGCTCAAGACCACCACGACCGATGCCAACGGCAAGTACCTGTTCGACCACCTGACGGCCGGCCAGTACCAGGTCCAGTTCACCACCGGGGCGGGCAACGACTTCACGGGCAAGGACCTGGGCGGCAACGACGCCACCGATTCCGACGCCAACGTGACGACCGGCCTGTCGCAAGTCGTGACACTGACCGACAACCAGGCCAACCTGACGGTCGACGCCGGGCTGGTGGCGTGCAAGGTGAGTCTCGGCGACCGCGTCTGGAGCGACACCAACGGCAATGGCATCCAGGACGCCGGCGAAACCGGCGTGGCCGGCGTCACCCTGCAGCTCAAGGGGGCAGGCGCCGACGGCGTGTTCGGCACCACCGACGACACCTCGCGCACGACGACGACAGACGCCAACGGCAACTACCTGTTCAGCAACGTGGCCTGGGGCCAGTACAAGGTCGTCATGACCATGCCAGCCGGCATGGGGCTGACGACGGCCAACGTGGGCAGCAACGATGCCGTGGACTCCGATTTCCAGGTGGTCACCACCAGTGCAGGCCCCGAGCTGATCACCAACGGCAGCTTCGAAAATGGGACGACGGGCTGGACCGGCCTGGGGGACACCATCGAAGTGGTCAACCCTTCCTGGTCCTGGTTTGGCGTGACCGGCGCGACTGGCGCCAAGGCGGTCGAACTGGATGCGAATATTGCCGGCAGCGGCACCGGCCTCTACCAGGATGTCAGCACGGTGGCCGGGCAGACCTACCAGCTGTCGGTCGACCTGGCCGCCCGTGCAGGCACCTCGCTGGCGACCAACACCGTGGAAGTGTGGTGGGGCAATACCCGCATCGCGACCATCGATCCGACCTCGACCACGTTCAGCACCTACAAGTTCAGCGTGGTGGGCACCGGTGGCACGGATCGCCTGTCGTTCCGGGAGCAAGCGGGCGATGACGACAGCCTGGGCGGCATGATCGACAACGCGCACCTGAGCGCTCCGGCCAGCACCACCTACACAACGGGGGTCTACACCGTCGCCAGCTGCAACGACAACCTGACCATCGATGCCGGTATCAAGTGCGTGCCGACCGCTTGCGCCAGCATCGTGGGCACCGGATCGATCTACGAAGGCAACTGCGCGTCCTACAAGGTCCACCTTTCGCAAGCGGTGTCGTACGACACCAAGGTCTGGGTCAGCGCGATCGACGGTACTGCCGGACGCACGGGCACCTACGCACCCAACCAGTCCATCGCGGCCGGGGGCTATTGCGACGACGGCAACGGCACGCGCTACTACAACCAGTACTGGGATGCGAGCGGCAGCTACAGGACCACCGCGACCGGCCCGTCGGACCAGAGCTGGGACTACTCCCTCTACGACACCAACGGCAACATCGTCGGTTCGGCCGGGGGCTTCTACGTGACGATCAAGGCGGGCACCACCGATTCGGCCTCCTTCAACGTCCAGGCCTACCAGGAAACCGTGTATGCAGACCGCGACGCCTTCCCCAGCCTGCCTTCCGGCTGGTGGCAGGAAGCGGCGTGGGAGAACTTCACGCTCAACCTGAGCAACAGCTCGAACGCCAGCGTCACCTTCTGCGAGCCGAACAAGACGGTCAGCATCGGCGACACCTCGTGCTACACGGTGGTGAGCCCGATCGCGCTCGACCTCGACGGCAACGGCATCCACACCACCGCGCTGATCGACAGCCAGGGCCAGTTCGATCTGGGCACGGGCAAGGCGGTCAACTCCGGCTGGCTCTCGTCGGGTGACGGCTTCCTGGCGGTTGACCTCAACGGCAACGGCAAGATCGACAACATCGGCGAGCTGTTCGGTGGCAACAAGGGCGACGGCTTCGCCAAGCTCGCCACCTACGACAGCAACCACGACGGTGTCGTCAACGCCAAGGACGCCGACTACGCCAAGCTGCTCGTCTGGCAAGACCTGAACGGCAACCACCAGACCGATGCTGGCGAACTGCGCACGTTGGCCCAGGCCGGCATTGCCAGCCTGACGGTGGCCTTCACCGACCAGGCCGTGAACCAGCTCGGCAACGTGCTGGGTGAAACCAGCACGGCCACGCGGGCCGATGGCAGCTCGATCGCGATGACCGATGTGTACTTCAATGTCGCGCCGGCGGATGCCGGCACGGTGGCCTCGGCCGCGCCGCAGCTCTCGCAGTTGCTCGACACGGGCAACAACCTGCTCGACCAGACCCTCGGTGCCCAAAACGGCAACATGAACGCGACCGACCCGGCGGCCGGGCACGCCACGGTCGACGGCGGCGAAACGCTTCGCCAATTGCTGACGTCGTGGAACGCCCACGGCACCCAGGCGGCGCACATGGCGCTCTGAGCGCCTTGCTGACGCGCCGGCGCAGTCCGTAGACCGGATCGCGCGGCGCCCCTCGGCCCGCCGGCTTTGCCAGCGGGCCGATTTTCGTGGCCTCCTTTTTTGCTCGTCCGAATGCGGGCACTTCCATGACCGTTGCTGCGCCATCCCTCGCTTCCGCACCCGCACCTGCGTCCGCACCCGCCTCCGGCGGCCAGGCGCCTCCCGACTATCCCTCGCGGCTTCGTCCCGGTGCCGATGCGGCCGACCCGCTGCTGCTGGGCCTGGCCTTCCTCGCGCGCTTCTTCGGGCAGGCCGCCGATGTCGACAGCCTTCGCGCCGGCGTGCCGCTGGATGACGGCGGCCGCGTGCCCGCCAGCGCTTTGCAAGAGTGCGCCGCGCGCGGCGGCCTGGTCGTGACGCCGCTGAAGAGCGACCCCGCCCGGCTGCGCGCGACCATGCTGCCGGTGATGGCGGTGAGCGCCGACGCGTCTGTCTGCTTCGTCGTCATCGGCCTCGACCGTGACCGCTTCGAATGCCACGTACCCGGCATCGAAGGCGCCCGCTGGATAGCCCGCGCCACGCTGTTCGGCGAGTTGCAAGAAGCTGCGAGCTGGACAGCCGTGCGCCCCGCGCTCTTCTTCGACCAGCGCAGCCTGCTCTACACCTTCGATCAGCCCTTGCGCTGGTTCTGGGACGTGTTCAACCGCAACCGCTGGATCTTCAAGTGGGCGCTGCTGGGCACGATTGCGCTCAACATCTTCGGCGCGCTGCTGCCGTTCTTCTCGATGGCGGTGTACGACCGCGTCGTGCCCAACAACGCCGTCGATTCGCTCTGGGTGCTGACCAGCGCGGCGGCCTTGCTGATCGGCTTCGAACTGCTCATGAAGATGGTGCGCGGCTACCTGCTCGAATCGGCCGCCAAGCGCATGGATGTGGCGCTCTCGGCCACCATTTTTTCGCAGTGCCTGAAACTGCGCGCCGCCAACCGCCCGGCCTCCGGCGGCGTGCTCGCCAACGTGGTGCGCGATTTCGAATCGGTGCGCGAGTTCTTTGCCAGCAGCACGCTCACGCTGATGGGCGACCTGCCTTTCATGGCGGTCTACCTCGTCGTCATCGGCCTCATCGGCGGCTGGCTGGTGCTGGTGCCGATCGCGATGATCCCGCTGCTCTTCGTGGCCACCTTCTTCGTGCGCAAGCCGCTCGCGCGCCGCGTGGCGCAGGCCTCGCAAGAAAGCGCTCAGCGCACCGCGCATCTCTTCGAAACCATGAACGGGCTCGATGCGGTGAAGGCGCTCGGCGCCGAAGCCTGGAGCCGCCGCAAGTGGGAGCAGCTCACCGTGGCGATTGCCGACAACAGCCTTCACACCCGCGAGCTGGTGGCCAACAGCGGGTATGCCTCGGCCTCGCTGCTGACGCTCGCCAACATCGTGATCGTGGTGGTCGGCGCGCTGCTGATCGGCGAGCAGAAGCTCACCATGGGCCAGCTCATCGGCGTGACCATGCTGGCCTCGCGCGCCCTCGGCCCGGCCGCGCAAATGGCCAGCCTGATGGTGCGCTGGCAGCAGACGAAACTCTCGATGCAGTCGATCGAGCAGATCATGAAGTCGCCCACCGACGAGATCACCGGTGCGCTGCACACGCCCCCGCTCGCCGGCCGCATCGAGTTTCGCGAGGTGAGCTTTGCCTACCCCGGCACGCCGCCGCTGCTCGACAAGCTGAACCTGCACATCCGCCCCGGCGAACGCGTCGGCTTCATCGGCCGGCTCGGCTCGGGCAAGAGCACGCTGCTCAAGCTGGTGCTCAACCTCTACGGCCCGCAGACGGGCTCGGTGCTGATCGACGACATGGTCTCGACCCAGCTCGAACCGCTGAGCCTGCGCCGCCAGCTCGGTTACGTGCCGCAGGACGTGCCGCTGTTCCACGGCAGCATCCGCGACAACATCGAACTCGGCCGCAACCACGGTGGCGACGAAGCGCTGCTGCACGCCGTACGCACCGCCTGCCTCGACGACATCCTCACCCAGCTTCCCAACGGTCTGGGCACGCAGGTGGGCGAGCGCGGCGACCGGCTCTCCGGCGGCCAGCGGCAGGCCGTGGCGATCGCGCGCGCGCTCGTCACCCGGCCACCGGTGGTGCTGCTCGACGAACCCAGCAGCATGATGGACCCGGCGACAGAACAGCGCCTGATCGTGCGCCTGCGCGAGCTGAAGGACACTACGCTGCTGCTGGTGACGCACCGCATGGCGATGCTGCCGCTGATCGACCGGCTGATCGTGCTCGACCGTGGCCGCATCGTGGCCGATGGGCCGCGTGACGAGGTGTTGAAGGCGCTCGCCAACATCGGCGTGGCCGCCAAGCCGACCCCGGCCGGCGGGGTGCCGGCATGAGGTCCATGGGTTGGAGGGCTTCGATCGGCGGGGCCGGTGACGCCGGTTCGCGTGCGGCCGATTTCGATGCCGGGCCGCACCGCGCCGCGCTCGCAACCGTGCTGCTCATCGCCGCGTTTCTCGTGATCGCGCTGGTGTGGGCGTCGCTGGCGCAACTCGATGTGTCGGTGAGCGCCAAGGGCACGATGATCGCGCCGAGCCGCGTGCAGGAGATCCAGAGCCTGGAAGGCGGCATCGTGCGCGAGATGCTGGTCAAGCCCGGGCAGGCCGTCAAACAGGGCGAGGTGCTGGTGCGGCTGGAGGGCTCGCAGTTCGAAGCCGAGCTGGGCGAAAGCCAGCAGTCACTGCTGGCCTTGCGCGCCTCGCGCATCCGCGCCGATGCCTTGCTGGCCGGCACCACGCCCGAGTTCGGCGCCGAGCTGGAAGCGGCGGCGCCGACCATCGTCGCTCAAGAGCGCCGCGCCTGGCTCGAAGCCCGCGGCGAGTACCAGGCCGGCATCACCACCGCCGCACAAACCGTGCAGCGCCAGACCGCCGAACTGGCCGAGATGCAGGCCCGCGTGCAATCGATAGAAGCCTCCATGCGGGTCGCGCGCGAGAGTCTGGCGCTGGAGACAAAGCTCTTCGAAGATGGCGCCGGTGCGCGTGCCGACTACCTCGCGGCTCAGCAACGTGCTGTCGGTTTGACCGGCGATCTGGAAGCCGCGCGCAAGGCCGTGCCCAAGGCCGAGGCCGCGCTCGCCGAAGCCCGCGCGCAAGCCGCGCAGGCGGTGGCCAAGGCGCGTGCGCAATGGGGCGCGCAGCGCAGCGAGATCGAAGGCAAAGCCGCCACGCTCGGCACCACAGTGCGCGGCCGCACCGAAAAGCTCGGTCGGCGCGAGATCAGCTCGCCGATGGACGGCATCGTCAACCGCGTGCTGATTCCCACGCATGGCGGCGTGGCGGCGGCCGGTGCGCCCATCCTCGAGATCGTGCCCATCGAGGCCGGGTTGCGCGTGAGCGTGCGCGTCAAGCCGTCCGACATCGGCTTCATCCATGTGGGGCAGACCGCGCGCGTCAACGTGCTGGCCTACGACTCGGCGATCTACGGCAAATTGGATGCGGTGGTCGAACGCGTAGGCGCCGATGCGGTGCTCGACGAGAACAAGCAGCCTTACTTCGAGGTGCAGTTGCGCGCCGAGCCCAAGGGCATGGTGCACGCCGGCAAGCCGCTCGTGCTCACGGCCGGCATGTCGGTCGATTCGAGCATCCTGACCGGCCGGCGCACGGTGCTCGGCTATGTGCTCAAGCCCTTGGTCAAGACCTTCGATTCGGCTTTGCAGGAGCGTTGAGGATGACGCAGACTGCATGTTCACTTCGGCGTCTGGCAGGCGCTGTTTGCCTGGTCCTCGGCCTGATGGTATCGGGCACGACGGTGTTTGCCGCGAACGCCGAGGCCACCACCAGCCCCTTCCCGGAAGTGCTCGCCCTCGTCATGGCGCGCGACCCGCAGGTGCGCTCGGCGCGCGAGGCCTTGAACGTGCTGATCGCACAGGCGGGGCAGGCGCAGTCGCGGCTCTTTCCGCGCATCGGTCTCTCGACCAACTACGGCCGCAGCCAGGAGGTCTCGCAAGGCGCGCTGTTCAACCGCGCCACCAACCGCAGCGAGGCCTACTTGCGCTGGAACCTGTTCAACGGCCTCTCCGACAGGACGCAGATCGACGCGGCCGACCACGAGCGGCTGGGGGCAATAGCCGACCTGCAACGCGCGCTCGACGACGCCTGCCAGCGCAGCATCGAGGCCTATTTCGATTGGCTTCGGCTGGCCCGGCAAAGCGAACGCTCGGCGTTGCGCGTGGAGCAGGTCAGCATGCTGGCCGCGCGCGTGCAGCAGCAGTGGGCGGGCGGCAAGGTGACCGAAGGCGATGCGCAACTCGCGGCCTCTTCGTTGATCGATGCGCAGTTCGCGCACGAGACCATCGTTGCCGATCGCGAAGCGGCCCGCGCCAAGATCGAAACGCTGGCCGGCGCGCGGCTTGGCCAGCCTACGCCTTGGGCGCTGCCGGCCGACGCCGCGGTGGCGGCGGGGTTCGAATTGCCGCTGGACGACGCCCTGGCGCAAGCCCGCCAGGGCAACGGCCAATGGCGCGCTGCCGAAGAGCGCGCCGAGGCCGCACGCCTGCGTGTGGGCGCGGTGCCGGCCGACTACCTGCCCAAGCTCGACCTCGATCTGCGGCGGCGCCTGGCCGACCACACCGCCCCCGCGCTCGACCCTTCGCAGCGCGGCTCATGGACCTTGCAGCTCACCTACGAAATCCCCCTGGGTGGCGAGATCGGCTACAAGCGCGACGAGTTGCGTGCCCGGGCGCAGGCCACACTCGCCGATGCCGACCGCGTGGGCCAGAGCGTTCGAAGCGACCTGGCCGCCACGCGCTTTCGCGCCCAGCAGGCACGCGCCGCGCTCGAGCCCTTGAAGCGCCAGACCGGCTACCTGCAAGACGTGGTTCGCACCAGCGAACTGCAGTACGACGCCGGCCGGCGCAGCCTGCTGCAACTGATCCAGTTGCGCGACCAGCGCTTCACCGCCGAACAGCGCAGCGCCGACAACGACTACCGGCTGCTGAGCGCGCAATCGCAATGGCTGGCGCTCTCGGGCACGCTCGCGCAGGCGCTCGGCATCGCGGTGCCGCAAGATGTGGCGCAACCGGTGGCAGCCGCCGCGCTGCGCGACGATCCGCCATGAGGCTCGGCCCTCACGAGCGATCTGCCAAACTGACAACCCCACAACGAACGACCTGACCCATGAGCTCGATCTGGAAGCAACCCATCTCCGTCGACCACCTGACCTCCATCCATGTGGACACGGCGGTCGCCAACCTCGGCATCGAGTTCCTCGAAGTCGGTGACGATTTCATCCGCGCCCGCGTGCCGGTCGATTCGCGCACCCGCCAGCCCTACGGCATCCTGCACGGCGGCGTCTCGGTCGTGCTGGCCGAAACGCTGGGCTCCTGCGGCGCGGCTTGCGCATCGCCGCCCGGCCACCGCGCCGTGGGCCTGGACATCAACGCCAACCACCTGCGCAGCGCGAGCGACGGCTGGGTGATCGGCACCGCGCGGCCGGTGCACATCGGCCGCACCACGCATGTCTGGCAGATCGACATGAGCAACGAGAAGGGCCAGCTCACCTGCGTCTCGCGCATCACCATGGCGGTGTTGGCGCCCACGGTCGCGGCGCCTGCAGGCGGTTGAATCGGCGGTGGCACCGCAGCGCATGCAGACGCTGACCACGCCGCAGCTCGTGCTGGAGCCGCTCAGCGTTGCGCATGCCGATGAGATGTTCGAGCTGCTCCGCGAGCCCGCGCTGTACCGCTATCTCGACTATGGCCCGCCGCCATCGCTCGATCACCTTCGCTACAACTATGCGATGGTCGAGGCGCATGAGTCATCGGGCGAGACCACGAGCTTCGGTGAGCGTTGGCTGAACTGGGTGGCACGTGTTGCGGGTGAGTTGCGCGCGCCGCCGGTGGGCTACGTGCAAGCCACCATCAGCGTGCCCGGCATCGCGTGGATCGGCTATGTGTTCGCGCAGCCGCAATGGGGCCGCGGCCATGCGCACGCCGCCACGCTGGCCATGATCGAACACCTGGCCACGCACTACGCGGTGCAGCGCTGCCTGGCCACCGTCGAAGTCGAGAACCACCGTTCGAGCCGCTTGCTGGCGCGTCTGGGCTTTCATGAGGCCACGGCGGAGGAGGCGATCGGCCACACGCTCACGGCCACCGAGCGCCTCTTCGTGCGCGACTTGATCTCGACTTGAGCATGCTCGATCCGGCCGCCGCTCCGGCATCTGATAACTTCACCCCATGAACCAGAACCCCGAAGAGAGCTTTGCCCAGGAACCCACCCTCTGGCGCGATGCCACCTGGACCGCGCGCGTCATCAAGAACGAAGACGACGACGGCTGGGCCGTCGAGATGATCAAGGCCGGCGAACCCGAGCCCGCGCTGACAGGACCGTGGACCATGGGCCGCGACAAGAAGAACCCCAAGCCACTCGACACCGCCGCTTTCAACACCCTCGTGAAGACTGCCGCCGAAGTGCTGCGCCGCCACGAACAGCAGCTCCACGCCACGCTGCACAAGAGCGTGGCCGTGACGGCGGGCGCGGCGCGCATCACCGTCACGCTCGACATCGTGCTCGACGAAGACGATGCCCACGCCATGCTCGCCGCGCGCGACGAAGGTGGCGATGTGCTGGCCGAAGTTCGCGTCGGCGCCGGCTTCAGGCTCAACGCCGCGAGCGCGCTGGCATGGATAGAAGGCGGCTACCGCAAGCCGGGGTGAACCCGGCTGCGCCCGGCGTTGCCGATCATCTATCCTGCGGCGCGATCGACCTCACATTCCAACCCCAAGCGCGCGCGCCGGAGCCCCGATGATCACCGTTCACCACCTCAACGATTCGCGCTCGCAGCGCGTGCTCTGGCTGCTAGAAGAGCTGGGCCTGCCTTACGAGATCAAGTTCTACGAGCGCAATGCGCAGACTCGGCTCGCGCCGCCCGAACTCGAAGCCGTGCACCCGCTCGGCAAATCGCCGGTCGTCGTCGATGGCGACCTGAAGCTCATCGAATCGGGCGCGATCATCGACTCGCTGATCCGCCGCCACGGTGGCGGCAAGCTGCAGCCCGCCGCTGGCACGCCCGACTTCGAGGCCTATCAGCAATGGCTGCATTACGCCGAAGGCTCGGCCATGTTGCCGCTCATGCTCAAGCTCTACGTGGGCCGGCTCGGCGATGCCGGTGCGCCGCTTTCGCCGCGCATCGAAAGCGAACTGGCCAGGCACCTGGGCTATGTGAACCAGTCACTCGATGGTCGCGAATGGCTGGTCGGCGATGCGATCACCGGCGCCGACATCCAGATGAGCTTCGTCGGCGAAGTGGCCGGCAGCCGCGGTGACCGGGAGCGCTTTCCGAACATCGAGGCGTGGGTCCAACGCTTCCACGCGCGGCCCGCGTATCAGCGCGCCGTCGAGCGCGGCGGCGCGTACGCCTACGCGGCCTGAGCGCGACGCCCCTCAGCGAGGAACGCCATGAAACTCTTCGTCTCGGCCCGCGCGCCCAGCCCGCGCCGCGTGCTCATGTTCATCGCCGAAAAGCAGATGACCGGCATCGAACTGGTCGATGTATCGATCGCCGCCGGCGAACACCGCAGCCCGGCCTTCGTTGCCAAGAGCCCGCTCGCCAAGCTGCCCGTGCTCGAACTGCCCGATGGCCGCATGCTCGGCGAGACCCGCGCGATCTGCACCTTCCTCGAAGGCATCGCGCCGCAGCCCAACCTGATGGGCGAGGGCGCGGAGGAGCGAGCCTTCATCGAGATGGCCGACCGCCGCATGGAGCTGTACCTGCTTGCCGGCATCGCCAACTGGATCCGCCACACCCACCCCGGCCTCGCGCCGCTGGAGCAACCGCAGTTCGCGGACTTCGGCGCGTCGCAAGGCGAGAAGGCGAAGGAGGTGATGCGCTGGCTGGATGCCGAGTTGGCGGCGCGCCCCTTCGTGGCCGGCGATCGATTCACCATCGCCGACATTACCGGCTTCGTCGCCATGGAGTTCGCGCGCGGGCTGATGAAGTTCCGCCCCGGCGAGAACGGCATGCCGCACTTGCAGGCCTGGCGCGACCGGGTCAATGAGCGGGGGAGTGCGCGCGCTGGGGCCTGATCGATGGTTGCTTTCCTTCCGATGAAAGTTGCCTGGAAGAAGTTGGATCGTCAGTCGATCTTGCTCAACTCGATCCCTTTGGTCTCTTTCCAGGTCGAGACGACCGCAGCGCTTACCAGGCAGACCACGATCACGTAGGTATTGAACACCCAGCCCAGCTGGTGGCCGTAGAACCAACTGGTGAGATAGGGCGCGGTGCCGCCGAACAGGGCGACCGCCAGCGGCATGGCCGTGCCCATGATGCGAGCCCGATAGCGCGTTGGAACCCGTTCGGCAATGATCGCCGGCTGCGTTCCGCCGATGCAGGCGCTGATGGCCAGCATGACCGCCTGCGCGGTGAACAAGGACCAGGGGTCGCTGTTGATCTGGTGCATCATCGGCACCGTCAGTGCGGCGGTGGCAAGGTAGTAGAACAAGGTGAGCGGTTTGCGGCCGATCCGGTCCGACAGCCAGCCGGCCACGGGGACCAGTGCGATGTTGATGAGCTGCGCACCGACGCTCGCGGTAAACGCACTGCCAGGACTCATGCCGCGCTGCGTGATCGCGAAGACCGCCACGAATGATGTCCAGATGTAGTAGGGCAACGTGGTGCCCGCCTGGTAGAAGAAGATGCCCAGGCCGCGCTTGACGATCTTGCGGCGGCTCCATTCATCGGCGGGAGCATGCCCGGTTGCTTCAGAAGGCGTCGATCGATGGGTCGCCTGCTCCTCCTGGTACACATCGCTTTCCATCATGTGACGCCGCAGGTAGAGCACCACCAGGGACAAGGCCGCACCGACCAGAAATGGCACGCGCCAGCCCCATGCGCTCATGGCTGAGGCGTCCAGATTCCGGGTCAGCAGCGAACCGAAGAGAGTCGCCATCAGGACGCCGATGCCCACGCAAAAGAACATGCTGCTCGACCACGTGGCCCGCTTGGCGGGGGGGGCGATTTCGGCGAGATAGGCATAAGACGCGGTGGATTCGCCGCCATGCGCAAAGCCCTGGACCAGGCGCGCGATGACCAGCACCAGCGAGGCCCAGCCGCCAAGCGATGCATAGGTGGGTGCCAGGCCGATCAACAGGCTGGCAGCACTCATCAAGAGCATGGTGGACAAGAGCACACCCTTGCGCCCGATCCGGTCGGCCAGGCTGCCGAACACCAGGCCGCCCAGGGGCCGGAAGACGAAGCCGACCGCGAAGATGGCCAGCGTGCTGAGCAGCGCCGAGGCCGCGTCGGCGGGGTTGAACAAGGCCTTGGCGATGTAGGGCGCGAACACCGCATAGATCGTCCAGTCGAACCACTCCAGCGTATTGCCCACGCCGGTGGCGATCATCGAGCGCGCGCGCAGGATGTCCTTCAGTGCGTGGGCGGGGGCCGCCGCCGGTGCCATGTTGGGCACGGGTACGGTCCCCGGCAGTTTCAGTTCGGCATTCGTTGTCATGGTCATGTCTCCTTGTTTTTTTGAAATGGCGATGCCCGACACGGGCCAACAGCCCGTGGCCAGGCTGCCGTCAGAACGGGTAGTGCCCCGGCTGTGTCTCGACGGTGATCCAGCGCAGGTCGGTGAACTCGGCCATCGCGGAGCGGCCGCCGAAGCGGCCCCAGCCCGAGTCCTTCACACCGCCAAAAGGCATTTGCGCCTCGTCGTGCACCGTGGCACCGTTGATGTGGCAGATGCCGGACTGGATCCGCTCCGCCACCTTGAGTGCACGCGCGATGTCGCGGCTGAACACTGCCGCGGCCAGGTCGTATTCGGTGTCGTTGGCCACGCGGATGGCTTCCTCGTCGCCGCGCACGCGCACCACCGTCACCACCGGGCCGAAGCTCTCCTCGGCGTAGATGCGCATGCCGGGCTTCACGTGGTCCAGAACCGTTGCCTTGAGGATGCAGCCCTGGCGTTCGGGCTGGCTGCGCAGCGTGGCGCCTTGCGTCACCGCGTCGTCGATCAGCGCCATCACATGGTCCGCAGCCTCGGCGCTGATGACCGAGCCCAGCACCACCGCCTCGCGCGGGTCGCCCGCGGGCAGCGAAGCGGCCTTCTCGGCCAGCCGGCGCACGAACTCGTCGGCCACCGCCTCGTCCACCACGATGCGCTCGGTGGACATGCAGATCTGGCCCTGGTTCATGAAGGCCCCGAAGGCGGCGGCGTTCACCGCCTCGTTCAGGTCGGCATCGGCCAGCACCAGGAACGGCGCCTTGCCGCCCAGCTCCAGCAGCGCGGGTTTGAACAGGCCCGCGCACTGCTGCGCAATGATGCGGCCCACGCGGGTGGAGCCGGTGAAGTTGATGCGGCGCACGGCCGGGTGCGCGATCAGGGCCGAGACCACTTCGGCCGCGTCGGCCGGTGCGTTGGTCACCACGTTGATGACACCGGCGGGAAGGCCAGCGTCCTGCAGGGCTGCGCCGATCAACTGGTGCGTGCGCGGGCAGAGTTCCGAGGCCTTGAGCACCACGGTGTTGCCGCAGGCCAGCGGCATGGCCACGGCGCGCACGCCGAGGATCACCGGCGCGTTCCACGGCGCGATGCCCAGGCACACGCCCGCGGGCTTGCGCACCGCCATGGCCAGGCAGCCCGGCTTGTCGGACGGGATCACCTCGCCGCCAACCTGCGTGGTCATGGACGCGGCCTCGCGCAGGATGCCCGCGGCCAGGCGCACGTTGAAACCGGCCCAGCCCGCGGTGGCACCGGTCTCGCCCGCCATGGCATCGGTGAAGTCGGCCATGCGCCGCTCCAGCGCGTCGGCGGCGCGCAGCAGCAGCAGGCGGCGTTCGGTCGGGCCGAGCGCGGCCCAGGCGGGCAGGGCGGCAGCGGCGGCATCGGCAGCGCGGCATGCATCGGCGGTGGACGCGGCGGGGGCCTGCGTGACGGCCTCGCCAGAGATCGGGTTGCGGCGCACGAAGCGGGCACCGGATTGGGCAGCGGCTTCCTGGCCGCCGATCAGCATCTGGATGTTCATGGGGGTGTCTTTCTCGCGGCCTTCAGAGCCCGTTCATGTCGCACAGGACCTTGGCGTGCATGCCGCCGTCGGCCGGGATGTTGGCGCCGCGAATCCAGCCCGCCGCGTCCGACAGCAGAAAGGCCACGACCGGGGCGATGTCGGCGGGACGGCCTGGCCGGTCCATCACCCGCATGTCTTCCTCGGCACGCGCACCCAGGGTCTCGATGAAGTCGCCGAGGATGGGCGTGTCCACCGGCCCCGGGCTCACCGCGTTCATGCGGATGCCGCGCTCGCGCCAGGTCCAGCGGTTCTGCAAGGTCCAGGCGATCAGTGCCTCCTTGGCGAAGAAGTAGCTGCGCGCGCCTTCGATGGCGTGGGCCTGGCAGAAGGCATCCACCTCGTCGAAGCCCAGGTCCTCGCTGGCACGGATGGCGTGAACGGCCTGCGGCCAGCCGATGCCCGCCAGCGAGGCCAGGTTGACGATGGCCGCGCCATCGGCCAGCTTCGGCAGCAGTTGCAAGCTCAGCTGCTTGAGGCCCAGCAGATTCACCTTCAGCACCTGCGGCGCTGGCCGCGTGGGCGGCACACCGGCGATGTTGGCCAGCCCGTGGATGCCGGTGGGCAGTGCGCTCACCAGTGCTTGGATGGAAGCCGGGTCGGACAGGTCGGCCCGGATGAAGCGGCCCACCGGTTCGGCCGGCTGGTTCAGGTCCACCGAAATGACCTCGGCCCCCTGCGTGGCCAGCAGTTGCGCGGTGGCGGCGCCGATGCCCGAGGCGGCACCGGTGACGACGATGGTTTTGTGTATTGGCATGGTTTGTCTCCTGTTGAAGTGGGGTGGGTGGCTGCGTCTGGTCGCGCATTCAGGGTGTGGCTTCGACCGCCTGCGTCTGCAGGTAGCCTTCCGGGTGGAAGCTCGCATTGGCCTCGCGGAAGGCATAGGCGTAGTCGGGCCAGACCAGGGTGAGGCGGCGGCTGCGCGTGTCCACGTACCAGCTCTTGCAGCCACCGGCCAGCCACACCGTGCCCTGGGCGCGGGTGTCGAGCATGTCCATGTAGCGGGCCTCGGCGGCGGCATCGGCTTCGAGTACCGCCACCTGCTGCTGCTCGGCATGGGCCAGCGCGCCGAGGATGTAGTCCACCTGCGCCTCGATGATGTAGACCACCGAGTTGTGGCCCAGGCCGGTGTTCGGGCCGTTGATGATGAAGAGGTTGGGGTAGCCATGCACGGCGATGGAGTCGAAGGCCTGCATGCCCTGGTCCCAGTGCGCGTCCAGGCTCTGGCCATCGCGCCCATGGATCAGCTTGGCAAACGGCGGGCGCGTGGCCTCGAAGCCGGTGGCGCAGACCAGCACGTCGAGCTCGAAACGTTCGCCGCGCGCGCTGATCGCGGTATGGCCCTCGACCCGCTGCAGCGCCGAGGCTTCGAGCCGGACCTTGCTGCGCGCCAGCGCCGGGTAGTAGTCGTTGGAGATCAGCACGCGTTTGCAGCCGATCTCGTAGTCGGGCGTGAGCGCGGCGCGCAGCGTCGGGTCTTCGACCTGGCTGTGCAGATGCGCCAGTGCCATCTCCTTGGCCTCGCGCACGAAGCGCGGGATGTTGCGGCGCTGGGCGAAGTTGGTTTCGCCCGCCCAGAACAAGTCGGCGCGCAGCTTGTCCATCAGCGACGGGTCGCGGATGAACAGGCGCTTCTCGGCCTCGGTGTAGCGGCGGTTGGCGCGCGGGATCACATAGGGCGCGCTGCGCTGGAACACCACCAGTTCACTGGCGATGGCGGCCATCTCGGGCACGACCTGGATGGCCGATGCACCCGAGCCGACCACGCCGATGCGCTTGCCTTTCAGCGCCACGTCGTGCTTCCAGCGCGCCGAATGGAAGATGTCGCCCGCAAAGCTGGACAGGCCTTCGATCTCCGGCAGATGTTCGTCGGCCAGGTGGCCCGGGCAGGCGATCAGCACCCGGCAGGTGAACAGGCCGTGCGAGGTCTGCACCGACCACTGCCGGTCGGCTTCGCTCCAGCGCGCGTCGCGCATGGTGGTGCCGAAGCGGATGTGCGGCAGCAGGCCTTCGTCACGCGCGCTGTCGCGCAGGTACTGCTGGATTTCGCCACCGGGCGAGAACACATGCGACCAGTGGGCGTTGGGCCGGAACGAGAACGAGTAGAGGTGCGAAGGCACGTCGCAGGCCACGCCGGGGTAGTGGTTGTCGCGCCAGGTGCCGCCCACGTCGTCGGCGCGCTCCAGGATGAGGAAGGCGTGTTTGCCGCGGCGCTTGAGCTGGATGCCCATGCCCAGGCCGCCAAAGCCTGCGCCGACGATGAGGATGTCTGTAAAGGTCGTGCCCGACCCGGTGTCGATGGAGTTCATAGGTGTCTTGCTGCAGCGCGCTGCGTTCAGGGCCGGGAGGCGGGGAGGATCGAACCGGCGGCGCTGGCCGAGGGTTCGCGGAGGAAGCTGTCGACCAGGCGCAGCAGCTCGGCCGGGCGCTCGAACACCACGGCGTGGCCCGAATCGATTTCGGTGTAGCGCGCGTCGTCGATCGCGCCGAAGAGTTGCAGGCTGTGCGCCTTGGGCACCATCTGGTCTTGCGTGCAGCCCACCACCAGCGTGGTGGCGCGGATCTTCGACACCTGATCGACGATGTCGATGCGGCCGTTCAGGTCCATCTGCTGGTCGACGAAGCCGTCCAGCGTGATCTTCTCGGCCATGCCGGCCAGCTCCTGCGGCGTGCGCGCGGCGATGAAGCCCGCGCTGAAGGCGCAGAACAGCATGGTGTTGCGGATGGCCTGCGAGCCCGCAGCGCGCAGTTCGCGCCAGATGCCGTTGCGCAGTTGCTGGTGCGCATCGGTCTTCATCCAGCCTGCGACCAGCATCAGGTTGCGCACGCCGTCGGGCCGCTCGGCCGCCACGGCCGCAGCCACCACCGCGCCCAGCGAATAACCCATCAGGCTGATGGGCTTGCCGCCGCTGACACGGTCGATCACCGCGCCGACCTGGCGGACCAGTTGCTGCAATGTCAGCGGACCATCTTGCGCGGGTTGCCGCAGGTCGATGGACACCACGCGCTGGCGAAAGGCCAGCATGGGGAAGAGGTAGCCGTAGTGGCTGTCGGTGCTGCCGGTGCTGCCGTGCACCATCACCAGCACCGGGCGGTCGCCCTGGCTTGCGCCAGCGGCGTAATAAGGCACTTCGGTGCCGTCCACGAAGACGCTGTCGGTGCTTCGGTTGTGATCGTTGGGGTTCATGTCAGTACGTGGCGCGGCCACCGGAAAGGTCAAACACAGCGCCGGTGGAAAAACTCACCGACGGACTCACGAGAAAGGCGACCATCTCGGCCACCTCGTCAGGCCGCCCCGCGCGCCCCATGGGAATGCGGTTCAGCAGATCGGCCTTGACCTGGGGGTCGAACCAGTCGCTGGACAACATGCGCGACTCGATCAGCGCCGGGGCGATGGCATTCACCACGACACCCTTCTTGGCCAACTCCTTGCCCAGCGTCTTGGTCATCGCGATCACACCCGCCTTGGCCGCCGCATAGGCACCGCTGAGCGGATGGCCTTCCATGCCCGCGGCCGAGGCCACGTTGAGGATGCGGCCATAACCCGCCTGCACCATGTGCGGCACCACCGCGCGGCACATCAGGAACTGGCTGGTGAGGTTGACATCGAGGTCGCGCCGCCACGCCGCCAGCTCCACCTCCCACAGCGGCAGCATGGCGCTGCCCATGCCCGCGTTGTTGACCAGGATGTCGAGGCGGCCGAAGTGTTCCTTGGCCAGGGCCAGGGCCCGCGGGCCCAGCGCCGGGTCACACACGTCGCCGACCAGGACGGCGGCCTTTCCACCCGATGCTTCGAGCGACTGGGCGACCTGCTCCGCTGCCGTTCGATCGAGATCCACGACCACCACGCCAGCGCCCAAACGCGCCAGCTTGCCGCACACGGCCGCGCCGATACCGCCGCCAGCACCCGTGACCACGGCTACCTGACCATTCAATGGTTCATTCATCTTGTCTCCGTATTCTTGAAATAGTCTGTTAAACGGACTTATTGAATGCCTGTTTCTGGCACCAGTACCCACTCTTCAAAGTCAATCGTCGACAATAATCTTAGGCAGCATTCTTCAAGTAACGCAGAAAAATAGTCCGTTTGATGGACTCAACGACGAGGCAAGCCGATGGCCCAAGACCCGAGAGACGCCGATGCCCCGGAAGACCGGCCGCAATTGGTCGAGCGCGTCGCCAAGATCCTTCGGACCATCTCGCGCCAAGGCTCGGCGGGGGCCCGCCTGAAGGACGTCGCGATCGACGCGGGCATCGCCCGCCCGACGGTGCACCGCATCCTCGGAGAGCTGGGGGCTGTGGGCTATGTCATGCAGCGGCCGGACAAGCGCTACACGCTGGGGCCTGCACTTTTCTCGCTGGGCCTGTCGGCACCCAATCCGATTCGGGACCTCGCGGCCATTCGACAACTCGCGCAGGCGTTGGCTGACCACTGCGGTGACGTGGTGTACGTTGCGCTGCGCAAGTTCGACGGCGTGCACTACCTGCTGCGCGCCGAGGGCAACTACCCCATCCGCACGCACCTGGTATCGGTGAACGACACCAAGCCCTTCACCGCGAGCTATTCCGGTTTGGTGATGCTCGCCTCGCTGGGCGAGGATGAACGCCGAACGGCCATCAACAAGCTGGCGCTCGATGCGCCGCGCGACTGGGTCGAGAAGCACCGCCGCCAGTTGGAACGCCAAATTCGCGACAAGGTCGCCGAGGTCGAAGCCTTGGGCTATTGCGCGGGCAGGAACATCGTCATGCCCGGCATCGCCGGTATGGCGGCGCCGATCTTGTCCGCCACGCTGCCGCCCTACATGACCGTATCGATCTCGGCGGTCGAAGACAGGCTCCACGCCGAACGCGTGAAGGAACTCGCCCCGCGCCTGTTGAAGACGGCGCGCGAGATGGCCGCATTCATCGACTGAAACACCCACCCCAACCCAGGACACCCATGCCAGACGCAAAGACAAGCAACACCAGCCGCCCTGTAGCCATCGTGACGGGCGGTCTGCGCGGCCTCGGCCTCGCCATCGCCCAGCAAATGGCAAGTGAAGGCTTCGACCTCGCAGTAATCGATCTCCCGGCCCCGAGCCCCGAATGCGATGCAACGCTGGCACCGCTCGCCGCGAGTGGCGCACGCTTCAAGTACTACGCGCTGGACATTGCCGACATCGAGCGTCATGACGCCACCCTGGCGCAGATTCGCGATGACTTCGGTCCCGTCACGTGCCTCGTGAACAACGCGGGAATCGCCGCGCGCCCGCTCACCGACATCCTCGCGCTCGAGGCAACCGCCTTCGATCGCTCGATCGACGTCAACCTGCGCGGCACCTTCTTCCTGACCCAGGCCTTCGCGAAGATGCTGGTCGATGCACCGCAGCCGCCGCCGGATGTCTATCGGTCCATCGTCATCATCACGTCGATTGCCGCCGAGATGGTTTCCATCGACCGGTCGCAGTACTGCATCGGCAAGTCGGCGTTGTCCATGGTGACCCGGCTGTTCGCCACACGGCTTGCGCCACACGGCATCCACGTCCATGAAGTGCGGCCCGGGTTCATCCGCACCGACATGACCGCCTCGGCCGGCAGCGAAGTCATCGACCAGTGGATTGCGCAAGGCCGCGTGCCGATGCCGCGCTGGGGTCGGCCCGAAGATGTAGGCCTTGCCGTCAGCACCCTGGCTGCCGGGCGGATGCCCTACACCACGGGCCAGCCATTTTGGGTGGCGGGTGGGTTGAACATTGCCCGCGCTACATGATCGCGTAGTTGGTGGCCGCCTCGCGGGGCCAGGCCCGGATCGATACCGGTCAGCGTGGTGCTCGTCCCGAAGTTCGGCAGCAGGGGCTTCCTCCATGAGTTGACGCTCTATCCGGTCTCGCAATTCGGCGGGATGCAAGAACATTCGACAAGCACTGGATGCCTCGGCGAACCCGCCATGTGGCCTTCGCAGGCGCCCAAGCATCCCCTAAAGCACCGCGGTTATCCTGCGCTCCGGCCGAGTCTGCGGCCACGGCCCTGCAGCCCATGCGCACGGAGATCAACGTCTTGCCCCACACCGAGCCCGCACCGCCGGCCGCCGACTCGCTGCGCTTCGGCCCCTTGCAACGCTTCGAGTTGCAGCCCGCTGAGCGCCGCCTGCTCGTCGATGGCGTGCCAGCGGCGCTGGGCCGGCGGGCGCTCGATTTGCTGATCGTGCTGGCCGCGCGGCCTGACCACTTGCTGACCAAGAACGAGTTGCTCGAACGCGTCTGGCCCGGCCTGGTGGTGGAAGAAGCTAACCTGCAGATGCAGATCAGCAACCTGCGCAAGGTGCTGGGCGGCGACCTCATCGCGACGGTGCCGGGGCGCGGCTATCGCTTTGCGGCGGTGGTGGGCAACGCCCCATCGGCATCGGCATCGGCGCCTTCACCGCCATCGACCACCCCAACGCCGCCACCCCCCGCCGCCCATGGCCTGATCGGTCGAGACGACGACATCGCTCGTCTCGAAGCCCTGCTGCAAGCGGGCGGCTCCGTCTCGCTGGTTGGCACCTCGGGCGTCGGCAAGACCAGCCTGGCGCGTGCCGTGGCGGGGCGCTGGCCCGGCCGCAGCGTCTGGGTCGAGTTGGCCGCCTTGGCGCAGGGCAGCCAGGTTGCTGGCGCGCTCGCGCGTGCGCTCGATCTTCAACTGACGGGCAGCGATGAAGAGGCCCCCGCGCAGCTCGCGGCCGCCCTGAAAGGCCAGGCCCTGCTGCTGGTGCTGGACAACGCCGAACACCTGATCCAGCCCTGCGCCGCGCTGGTCACGCTGCTGCGCCCGCTCGCCAGCGTGCAGTTGCTGGTGACAAGCCAGGCGCCGCTGGCGTTGGCTGGCGAGCGGGTGCTGCGGCTCGAACCGCTGGCCGTGCCCAGGCCCGAGGCGAACCTGGACGGCGCGGCACCCGAAGGCGCGCCGGCGCTGCTGATCGAACGCATCGTTGCTGCCGATCATCGCTTCACGCTCACGCCCGCAGCGCTGCCCTTGCTGCGCGCTGTTTGCGAGCAGCTCGACGGCCTGCCGCTGGCGCTCGAGATGGCCGCCGCGCGGGTGCCCCTGCTCGGCCTGCGAGGTGTGCACGATGCACTCGCCGAGCGCTTCGCCATGCTCACCCGCGGGCACCGCGACGCGGCCACGCGCCACCGCACGCTGCACAACGCGCTCGACTGGAGTTACCGCCTCCTCGGGCCCGAGGAACAGCGGCTGTTCCGCGCGCTGGGCATGTTCTCCGACGGCTTCACGCTCGACCTGGCCGTGGCCTTGATGACGGACGACACCGGCGCGCGCTGGGTGGTGATCGACGGCCTCTCGACCCTGGCCGATCGCTCGCTCCTGGTTGTCGGCCACGAGGACCCACCACGCTTTCGTCTGCTGGAGACGATGCGCGCCTTTGCGCTCGACCAGCTCGATCGAAGCGACGAGCCCGCGGCCAACGCATCGACCGATCCATCGAAGGAGCCATCGGCCGGACCGTCGACAAAGCGCGCAAGCGAAGGAGCCGCCGTTCGGCTCCGCCACGCCGAAGCAGTGCTCGCACTTTTCGCACGCCACGCGCTGGGCAACACCACGACTGCGGCGCTCTGCATGGCCGAGATGGAGAACGCGCGTGACGCCATCGCCTGGGCACGCGAGCACGACCTCAGCGTGGCGGCGCGGTTGACGGCGCGCGTCACCTTGGTCACCACCTTCAGCGTCTGGCGCCACGAGTCGGGCAACTGGTTGCTGGCGCTCGAATCGGCCATGAATCGACCCGAGGGACTGGCCTTGCCGCTGGACATCCAGGCCGCATGGTGGACCGAGCGGGCGCGCATCGGGGGGATTCGCCGCGAGGCCAGCGCGCGCGTCGCCGGGCGGCGTGCGGTAGCGCTATGGCGGCCCTTGCAGCGGCCGCGGGATTCACTGCGCGCGACATTGATATGGGTGCGCAGTATCGCGGTGCCAGATGCCGAACTGGCCGAAGCCTGTGCCGAACTCGAGGCCCAGGCCGCGGCCATTCCAGATCTCACCGGGCGCGAGCGCCTGGGCGTGCTCGGCGCGCTGATCCGGGCCGCCGTGATCCGCGGTGACCACCTGGCCGTGCTGGCGGGGCGTGAGGCCGAAGTGGTGCTCGCGCAGGAACTCAGCGATCTCGACCCGCGGGACGCCGCCGAGTCCAGCATCGTCAACACCCTGGTCTATCTCGGCCGGAACGCCGAGGCCGTGGAGCGCGGCCGGGTGCTGCTGGCGCGTGTGGATGCCGACGGCAGCGGCCGCAACGGCAACCTGCCCTGGGTGCTCGGTGGGCTGTTCGCCGCACTGCTCGCGCTGGGCCGGCTGGCAGAGGCGCGGGCACTGCTGCCCCGCCTCGTCGCCGCCGGCCGCCGCTTCGCCACCGCGATGGTCGTGCCGCTGCTCTGCGGGTTGGCGGCCGGCGAGCAGCGGCATCGAGCGGCGGCGCGGCTGCTCGGCCACGCGCGCCAGCGCTACGAATCCCAGGGCGTGACCTTCGAGCCCGAAGAAGAGGCCGGCCTGGCGCGCCTGCTCGCGGATGCGAGCAAGGCCCTGGGGCCTGCAGAGGCGCAAGCGCTGGTGCAGCAGGGCCGATCACTCACCCAGGATGCCGCCGAAGCGCTGGCTGCGAGCGACGAGCCGTAGGCAAACGGCACGTCACCCCACGTGCTTGCCGAAGTGGTACAGCGAGCGCTCCAGCGCCGTCGCTGCGGCACCGGCGTTCCATGAGCCACGCTGGTCGCAATTGAAGCCGTGGTTGGCCGCGTACAGATGCACTTCGACGGCCGGCTGCGCCTTCTCGAAGGCCTTCACGCTCTCGACCGAAATGTGCGCATCCTGGTCGCCGAAGTGCGCCATCGTCGGCACCGCAGCCTGGCGCGAAGGCTCCGTGCCCATCGTCATGCCGCCGCCGTAATAGGCCACCGCCGCCGACAGGCCGGTCACCTTCTCGGCCGCCCGCCACACCAGCAGCCCGCCCCAGCAATAGCCGACGATGCCCACCTTGCCGCCCCCGGTGGCCTTGGCGGCGTAGTCGACCGCGGCCTGGATGTCTTGCAGCACGCCGGGCGCCGGCAGCGCCTCGACCGCCGCCTTCAGACGCATGCCCTCGGTCATGTCGTCGCCCGTGTAGCCGAGCTGGATGTCGCGCTCGACGCGGTCGAAGGTCGAAGGCGCAATCGCGAAATAACCCGCCGCCGCATAACCGTCGGCCACGCCGCGGATGTGCGAGTTGACGCCGAAGATCTCCTGCAGCACGACGATCGCCCCCTTGGGCGTGCCCGACGGCTCCGAGACATAGGCGAACGATTCGAAGCCATCGGCGGCGGTGAGGGTGATGGTGGAAGAAG
>JAMFRW010000456.1 GCA_026224975.1 Rhodoferax sp.
CAGATGCTGGTTGACCAGCGCGGCATGGGCCAGCGCCTCCTTGCGGCAGTGCTCGCCCCATGCTTCGTTCTTGGTCAGTTCGAGCTTGAAGCCGAGCCCTGTGTGCAACACGTGGAAGGCCGTGACGATGCGGTAGAGGATGTGCACCCAGATGCGGTTGTCCCACATGTTGTCGAGGCCCTGTTCCTGCGCGTCCTTGCCCATGATCTTGCGGCCGGGATAGGCCTGGTCAAGGTAGCGGGCGATGGCGGCGGTCTCGGAGATGAAGCTGCCGTCGGCAAGTTGCAGCGTCGGCGTCTCACCCCACGAATTCATTTTCAGATGACGCCAGCCGCGCTGCTCGCCCACCGGCGTCATGTCATAGATCGTCTCGTTGAAATGGCTGGCGATGCCTTTTTCGTACATGAACAGGCGCAGGCGTTGCGGGTTGGGGAATGCCGAGGGAGACGTGAAGAGCTGCAGCTGGTTGGCGGGCATGGTGTGTACCTTTGGTGGTTGGATGGACTGCCTAACAGCAGGTAGGTGAACGATAACCACGACCGACCGCACCGTCAATCTGAACTAACAGTTGTTAGGTAACAGAGTGTATCCAACTCGCCCATCGGCCCCGCAAGGCGATCGGACAGGCTCGGTCGGCAGCTGCCGGCCGCGTCATCGGACAGCGGTCGTTCGAGGGCTCGATGGAGGAAACATCATGGCGATTCGCCATCCGCCTGCGACAGCACGTCACGCCGCCGCCACCATCGGCCGCAGCAACCTCGCAACCTCCCCCCGCCGCGTCGACACCAGCACCACGCCGAACACCGCCAGCATCGTGAACGCCTGCGCCTCGTAGAACGGGCGGAACAGGTGGCGGCTGGCGCACCAGGCGATCAGTGCGTAGATGGCGAGCCCGACCAGGCCGTTCAGCAACCCGAAGCTGGCGCTGACGCGGCCCTGGAAGGCCGGGTCGGCGGCGAGTTGTGCGGCGCTCAGCGAGATCACGCTGGCCTGGAACGCGAGGCCCAGGCCCATGTAGGCCAGCAGCGGCACGACCAGGCCCGAACCGTGTGCGAACACCCACAGGCTGGCGGCGGACAGAAGGTAGGCGCCCAGCAGCACCGGGCGCTTGCCGAAGCGCCGCGACAGCCACACGATCGCCAGTCCGCCCGCGATGGCGCCGAGCGCGTAGCAAGCGTCGATCTTGCCGAACGCCTCGGGGCCGAGCCGCAGCTCGTCGCGCACGAACGGCGCCAGCATGCCGTTGATGCCGAAGATCACGGTGAGGTTGGCCAGGATCAGCAGGTAGAAGAAGGCGATCTGCGGGCGCTGGCCGATGTGGCGCAGCCCGGCGCCCAGCTCCGCGAGATAGTGACGCAACCCGCTCGCGCGTGACGTGGGCGCCGGTTCGGCGGCGTCGAGTCGTCGCGCCACCAGCAGGCTGAAGCCGGCGGAGGCGACAAAGGTGGTTGCCGTCAGGATGACGGTGGCGACGGCGCCGGCCCAGGCGAGCGCGAAACCCGAGAGCGCGGCGCCCATCACCTGGCCGGTCTGTCCGCCGGCGACGGTCAACGCATTGAGTCTGAACATCTGGGCCGGCG
>JAMFRW010000457.1 GCA_026224975.1 Rhodoferax sp.
ATCGGTGCCTACCTGACGGCGTTGATGTTGAAGCACGTGCCGGCCTTTCCCTTCCTCGGCGTCATCGCGCTCGCGACCGTGCTGGGTGCGGCGGTGGCCTGGGCGGTAGGCGCATTGGCGCTGCGGCGAATGACGGGGGTGTTTCTCGCGGTGCTGACCGTGGCGCTGGCCGAAGCGCTGCGGCTCATCATCAGCTTCAGCTCCTTGCTGGGGCGTGAAGACGGCCTCACCGACATCCCGCGGCCCAAGCTTGACCTGTTAGTGACCACGATCGACATCAGCAGCTCGAACGGCTACTACTGGTTCCTGCTCGTGGCCACGGCCTTGCTCACAGCGCTGCTCTGGTGGGTGATGCACAGCCGCTTCGGCCGCGCGCTGCAAACCATCCGGCAAGATGCCGAGCGCGCCACCTTCATGGGCACGAACGTGGCGGCCCACCGGCTCGCGGCCTTCGTGCTTTCGGGCGCGGTGGCCGCCATCGCCGGGGCGATGTATGCGCCCTGGTCGCGCATCGTCACCGTCGACGAAGTGCACTGGCTTGCCTCGGCCCAGCCGATGCTCAACACGCTGCTCGGTGGCGTCACGTCCTTCTGGGGGCCGGTGGTCGGTGCCGGTCTGTTTGCGGCGATTGCCTATGGCACGCGCACGCTGGTGGGCCTGTCGGAGCTGATCGTCGGCTCGGGGCTGCTCATCATCATCCTGCTCGCGCCTAGCGGCATCGTCGGCCTGTGGCGGCAAGTGGAAGAGCGCCTGTTCGGGCCGCGCAAAGCCGGCTCGGCAACACCCGCAGAAGCGAAAGCGGTAGGTCGAGAGCCACCCTCGATGCTCGAGCCGGGAGTGCACCGATGAGTGCCTTCCTGCAAGTCGACGATGTGCGCAAGAGTTATGGCGCCATCGAGGTGCTGCGCGGTGTGAGCCTGAGCGTAGAGAAAGCCGAAGTGCTTGCCATCATCGGCCCCAACGGCGCCGGCAAGACGACGATGTTCCGCGTGATGACCGGCGAGGTGCCGAGCAACGGCGGCAGCATCCGCTTCGATGGCAAGGACGTGACCCACCTCCCGGCCCACCAGCGCGTGCGCGAGGGCTTCGGCCGCACCTTCCAGGTGGCGCGTGTGTTCCCCGATTTTTCGGTGCTCGACAACGTGGTGGTCGCGGTCGAGGCGCGCCGCCGCCATCGTGGTGAGCCACTCGGCTCGCGCTGGCGTTGCGCACCAAGCGACGATGTGCGGCAGGAGGCGATGGCATTGCTCGCCGATGTGACACTGGCCGGCCTGGCCGACCACGATGCGCGCTTTCTTTCGCACGGCGACAAGAAGCGGCTGGAGTTCGTGATCGCGCTCGCCGGCCGCCCCAGCATCCTCATGCTCGACGAGCCCACCGCCGGCATGTCGCCGAGCGACCGGGCCGAGATCGCGCAGCTCGTGGCCCGCACCCAGCGCGAGCGCGGCATCACCGTCGTGATGACCGAGCACGACATGGACGTTGTCTTCGGCCTGGCCAACCGCATCATGGTGATGAACTATGGCGAGGTCGTGGCGACCGGCACGGTGGACGAGGTGCGCAACAACCCGAAGGTGCGCGAGGTCTATCTCGGGAAAGAGATGGTGGGCAACGAGATGGCGGGTGGCGATGCGGTAGCGCGTGCCGCGGCAGAAAGCGAGCAGCCCCATGTCTGAATCGCCCATGCTCGACATCGACCAGATCGATTCGTACTACGTCGACAGCCACATCCTGCATGGTGTGCAGCTCTCGGTTGGTGCCGGCCGCCGCGTGGCGCTGCTGGGCCGCAACGGCGCCGGCAAGTCGACGCTGCTCAAGAGTGTGATGAACGCCGGGCCGCGGGTGAAGGGCAGCATCCGCTTCGAAGGCCGCGAGCTGGGCGACCTGGCCACGCACAAGCGCACGCGGCTGGGCCTCTCGCTGGTGCCGGAAGACCGCCGCATCTTCACTCACCTCACCGTCGCCGAGAACATCACCATGGCCCGCTACGGCGCCAACCCGTCGCGGCCGCCTGTGGGCGTGGACGAGATCGTCGCCCGCTTTCCGATGCTGGCGCCGCTGACCGCGCGCTACGGCGGGCAGCTCAGCGGCGGCCAACAGCAACTGCTGGCGGTGGCCCGCGCGATGGCCGCGAACCCCAGCCTGCTGCTGCTCGACGAACCCACCGAAGGCCTCGCGCCCATCATCGTCGAAGAGATGGCGCGCGACGTGGTGCGCACCTGCGCCGAGCACAACACCGCGCTGCTGCTGTGTGAGCAGAACATCTGGTTCGCGCGCCGCTGCACCCACGAGGTGTATGTGATGGACACCGGCCGCGTGATGTTCCACGGCGACTGGGACGAGTTCGACCGCAACCCGCACATCCAGCAGCGCTATCTGGCGCTGTAGAAATTCCTTGTAGTACCGCCCTTGAGGACACCCGATGGACCTTCAATACTCCCCCGAACAAACCCAGTTGCGCGAGAGCGTGGAGCGTTTCGTGCGCGACGAATACGGCTTCGCCCACCGCCGCAAATTGACGGCCGCCGAGCCTGGCTTCGATGCCTCGTGCTGGCAGCAGTACGCCGATTTCGGCTGGCTCGCCGTGCCATTTGCCGAAGAGGATGGCGGCATCGGCGGTGACGCGACCGACACCGGCATCGTCATGGAAGGCGTGGGCCGCGGCCTGTTGCTGGAGCCGTATCTCGCCAACGTGGTGCTGGCCGGCGGTTTGCTCGCCGCACTCGGCAGCGCCGAGCAAAAAGCTGAATGGCTCACGCCGATGATGGCCGGTGAACGCAAACTGGCGTTGGCCTATGCCGAGCCGAACGCGCGCTACGAGCTGGCGCACCACGAGACGCGCGCGACGGCCGAAGGCGGCCACTACCTGGTCGAAGGCCGCAAGTCGCTGGTGTTCGGCGGCCATGTGGCAGACGCCTTCGTGGTCATCGTCCGCACTGCGGGGCAGACGGCCG
>JAMFRW010000458.1 GCA_026224975.1 Rhodoferax sp.
CGTCGCTGCCCTTGCTGCTGACCCTCGGCAACGAGCGCAGCAGCACTGCGAGCATCGTCGGCGCGTGTGTGTTCTCGGTGACGATGATGCTGCTGTACTTCAGCTCGGCGATGTACCACGCGCTGCCCGCGGGCCGCGCCAAACGCATCTTCAACAAGCTCGACCATTCGGCGATCTACGTCTTCATCGCCGGCAGCTACACGCCGTTTGCGCTCGGCGCGCTGCGTGGCGGCTGGGGCTGGACGCTCTTCGGCCTGGTCTGGGGCTTCGCGCTCATCGGCGTTGTGCTCAAGAGCTTCAGCCTGCTCAAGCACCCGTACTGGTCCACCGGCCTCTATGTGGCGATGGGCTGGCTGGTGCTGATCGCCGCCGGGCCGCTGATCCAGCACGTGGCCTTCAACGGCATCCTGCTCCTGGTGGCCGGTGGCGTGGCCTACACGGGGGGCGCGGTGTTCTTCCTGCTCGATTCGAAGCTGCGCTACGCCCACCTGGTGTGGCACCTCTTCGTGCTGACGGGCAGCACCTGCCACTTCTTCGCGGCACTCTGGTACGCGGGCTGAGTCGCCGCAGCGAAGCCCCTGTGAAAGTGGGCAGCGCAGGCGACTCACACTCAGGCCTGCTCTGCGCAACTTCGCAGGCGCTTCGATTCGGCCTGAGTCGCCACAGCGAAGCCCCTGTGAAACTGGGCAGCGCAGGCGACTCACACTCAGGCCTGCTCTGCGCAACTTCGCAGGCGCTTCGATTCGGCCTGAGCGTCCGTCGCCAGAAAGCGCCGGATGTCGTCGGCCAGGTGTTCGACGCAGCCGTAGCGCTCGGCCGGTGAAGGGCGCAGCGCCTTGAGCACGATGGCGTCGAGGTCACCCGCCAGCAGAGCGCGCAGCCAGGAGACGTGCGGCAGGCCGCGGCGCGCGGCGGCACCGTGCTCCATGTTGGCGCGGCTGGGGGGCACGGGGTCGATGCAGTGGGGGCCGTTCACCGCGTCGGCGGTGGAGGCATGCGCATCCGCCTGCGGCAGGCTGCCGGCGAGCAGTTCGTAGAGCATCAAACCCAGCGCGTAGACATCGGCCGCGGTGGAATTCGCAGCTTCATCGATCTGCCCCGGCGCACGGCCGATGGCCGCCAGCACCTGACAGAAGAGGCGCAAGCGCGTGCTCAGGTCGAGTTGCGCGGCGTCACACAGCTCGGTGATGGCCACGCAGTCGAGGGCTTCGGGCGCGGGCTCTGATGGGATTGCGTTGGCGCGGTGCTCATCGAGCATGTTGTGCAGCAGCGGCAGCAGGTGCTGGTTGGCGTCGGGAAGCGCGACGAGCCAGGCATCGACGGCCGGCGGCGCGAGGGCCAGCGCCTCGTCGAGCAGGCAGCTCAGTGTGGACAGATCGTCGGGCGGCAGCGCAGCGAGGGCGATCGACATGGCTCGGGTCGGTGAGAGTTGGGCTCGTGGCATTGACGCATGCCACGCTCGCTTCGCGCCGCCGTGCATCCTTCGAAAGGAGGATGAACCCGGCATCCTGCTGCCGAATGGGTATCGGAATGTGTTGGCCGCGAGACACTGGGGCGCATGTTGCGGTGTCCGCTCGCACAGATGCGTCGGCTCGACCCGACCCGTCAATTGGCCAAAGTGATAGTCACGAAGGCAACGAAAATCAAATTTGCGGACAATGCTCCGTATGGACCTTTCGCCGGACGCCGGCTTTTCGGAACTCACGTCGCTCATTGCGCAAGCGCCCTTGGGACCGTCCCGGTTCTTGGTGATCGCCATCGAGCTGGCCGGCGGGCTGGGCGAGGTGCACCGGCGGCGCGCACTGCACGGCGATCTGCATCCCGGGCAGGTTCGGGCGGACGAACGCAGCGGCCAGGTCTGGCTGTTCGACCGCAGCGCCGCGCCGCGGCCCGAGCGAGCGACGCTGTCAACGATCGCGCCGGTGGTGTCGATAGCATCCGCCGAGCCCTGGCTCGCCAACGGCTCGCTGCCCTACATCGCCCCCGAGCAGACCGGCCGCATCAACCGTTCGGTCGACGGCCGCGCCGATCTGTACGCACTCGGCGTGATGTTCTACGAGATGCTCACCGGGCGCCTGCCGTTCGAGGCGAGCAGCGCGATCGAATGGGTGCACAGCCACATCGCGCGCGCCGCGCCGGCCCGAACAATCCGTGCCCGACCTGCCGCCGCCGTTCGGCGCCATCGTCTTCAAGCTGCTGGCCAAGCTGCCGGAAGACCGCTACCCGCCGCCGGCCTGCGTGCGGATCTCGCCGAATGTGGGCGGCAATGGCGCGCAGGCGCCATCATTCGCATCTTTGCGCTCGGTGCCTTCGATGTATCGGACCGGTTCGAGTTGCCGCAACAACTCTACGGGCGCGCCGCCGAGTTGGCCGAACTGTTGGCGGCGTTCGATGCCGTCGCTGAAAGCGGCCAGCCGCGCGCGGTGCTGATCAACGGCGAAACGGGCACCGGCAAATCGGCGCTGGTGGCCGAGCTGCAGCACGCGATCAACGGGCCGGTCGGCGCGTCGGCAGATTCGCCTGCTGAGAGACCCGGCGGACTGTTCGCCAGCGGCCAACCCGATCGCCACAGCGCCGGCCTCCCGCACGCCGAATTCGCCCAGGTGCTGGGCGCGCTGCTGCGGCACACGCTGGCCGGTAGCGACGAGCAGCTCACCACAGCGCGGCAGCGCATCGCCGAAGCGCTGGGCACTGATGCAGGTCTGGTCGCGGGCCTCATGCCTTCCCTGTACCGCGTCCTCGGCCCGCTCGCGCCGGACCGCCCCGAGGCGCCGCCCGAAGACCTGCCGCCCGACCGCGCCGCCTTCCGCATGCAGGCGGCGCTGCAGCGGCTGGTGCGCGTGTTCGCGGCCAAGGGCCGGCCGCTGGTGCTGTTCTTCGACGATCTGCAGTGGATGGCGAACGACAGCGTGCTACAGCTCGCGGCACTGTGCGAGCAGCAGGTGGGGCCGCTGCTGTTGATCGCCGCCGGCCGCGAACCCCTGGCCGCACTGGAAACCGCGCTCGCCCCGCACGGCGTGCCCATCACCCGACTGCAGCTCCAGCCGCTGGACC
>JAMFRW010000459.1 GCA_026224975.1 Rhodoferax sp.
ATGTTCGACCCCGAATCGGCGCGGGCCGCGTGCGAGGCGGGCGTCGGCGCGTCGCTCGCGCTGACCATCGGCCGCGCCGTCCGGACCTGGTCGGGCGAGCTCACCGAAGCGCCCGTTTCCGCGTCGGTCCGCGTGCTCGCCGTGAGCGACGGCGTGGTCGCGATGCACGGGCCGATGACTGCCGGTGCCACGATGCGCCTCGGCCCGAGCGCCTGCGTCGACGTGCAGGGCGTTCGCGTGCTGCTGACCAGCGCCAAGGCGCAGATGCTCGACCTCGACCTCTACCGGTTCCTAGGCGTCGAGCCGGCGCGGATGAAACTGCTGGTCAACAAGAGCTCGGTGCATTTTCGCGCGGCGTTCGGGCCGATCGCCTCGACCATCCTCGTCGCTAAATCGCCTGGCCCGATGGCGGCCGACCCGGGCGATCTGCCCTGGCAAAAGCTCTCGCCCGCAACGGCGACCCGTCCGTAGCCATCGGCAGCTTTACAAAACACAGCGTTCGGTCGCGAGGGGTTTTCAACAAGGTCATTGCATATCTGAATATCATTCGCATTTCCGCGAAAAGTAACCCAGTGTTTCCATGGTCGAACTAGCGCTCAAACGCCCCTACACCTTCATCGTGATGGCGATGCTGATCGTCCTGGCGACGCCCTTCGCGCTGCTGAAGATGGCGACGGACATCTTCCCGGAAATCAACATTCCGGTGATCAGCATCATCTGGAACTACACCGGCCTGTCGGCACAGGAAATGGGGCTGCGCATCGCGGCGCAGAACGAGCGCAGCCTCACCACCACGGTGAGCGACATCGAGCACATCGAGTCGCAGTCGCTCGCCGGCATTTCGATCATCAAGATCTTCTTCCAGCCCACGGCCAACATCCAGACCGCCATTGCGCAGGTCGTGGCGGTGGAGCAGGCGCAGTTGCGGCAGCTGCCACCAGGCATCACGCCGCCGCTGGTGATCAAGTATTCGGCCTCCAGCATCCCGGTGATCCAGCTCGGGCTTTCCAGCCCCACGCTGCCCGAAAACACCTTGTTCGACAACGCCGTCAACATCCTGCGGCCACAGCTGATCACCGTGCCGGGCGTGGCCGTGCCCTTCCCCTATGGCGGCAAAAACCGGCTGATCTCGGTCGATCTGGACACGCAGGCCCTGCAGGCGCGCGGGCTGGCGCCTGCCGATGTGGTCAACGCGCTGAACCTGCAAAATCTCATCCTCCCCTCGGGCACGGCCAAGTTCGGCGACACCGAATACACGGTGAAGATGAACGGCTCGCCCGACGCCATCTCCGGCCTGAACGACCTGCCGGTCCGCACCGTGAATGGCGCCACCACATACCTGCGCGACGTGGCCTTTGTGCGCGACGGCTTCTCGCCGCAGACCAACATCGTGCGGCAGGACGGCGTGCGCGGCGTGTTGCTTTCGGTGCTGAAGAACGGCGGCGCGTCGACGCTCGACATCGTCTCCAACATCCGCGGCCTGCTGCCCAAGGTGCAGGCACAGCTGCCGGCGGATGTGAAGATCACGCCGCTGTTCGACCAGTCGGTTTTCGTCAAGGCGGCCGTCAAGGGCGTGGTGCTCGAAGCGCTGCTCGCCGCCGCGCTCACCGCGGCCATGGTGCTGCTCTTCCTCG
>JAMFRW010000460.1 GCA_026224975.1 Rhodoferax sp.
CAGGTGCAAATGGTGTTCCAGAACCCGTTCGCGAGCCTGAACCCGCGCAAGAAGATCGGTCACGCGCTGGAAGAGCCGCTCGCCATCAACACATCACTCGCCAAGCCCGAGCGCGAAGCCAAGGCCCGCGCGATGATGGCGCGCGTCGGCTTGCGGCCGGAGCACTACGCGCGTTATCCGCACATGTTCTCGGGCGGTCAGCGGCAGCGCGTGGCCATCGCGCGGGCGCTGATGCTGCAACCCGCCGTCGTGGTGCTGGACGAGCCGGTCTCGGCGCTCGATGTGTCGATCCAGGCGCAGGTGCTGAACCTGCTGATGGACTTGCAGGACGAAACCCACGTCGGCTACGTCTTCATCTCGCACAACCTCGCGGTGGTCGAACTGATCGCCGATGACGTGCTGGTGATGTACCTCGGCAAGGTGGTCGAACGCTCGGCCAAGCCGGTGCTTTTTGCCGCGCCGCGCCACCCCTACACCCGCGCGCTGCTCGCCAGCACGCCGCGCATCGACGCGGCCTCGCGCCAGACCCGCCAGGTGCTGACGGGCGAGTTGCCGTCTCCCCTCAACCCGCCCAGTGGCTGCGCTTTCCACAAGCGCTGTCCGCACGCCATCGCGCGCTGCGCAGTCGATGTGCCGATGCTGGAAGACGTCGGTGGCGGGCAGATGGTGGCCTGCCATCTGTGGCGCGAGCTGGGCTGATCGGCCTCCGCTGAGAGGCTGCGTTCACCACGCGGCCATGAACTGCGGCTGCGGTGCGCAGCACCTCGTCTGAAATAACCGTTGATTGCATGCGATTAAAAGGTTTCGAAGGTGAAACAAGTCTGTAGGATTTCATTTTTGTCACCTTTCGCAAAGGTCGCACATGTCAAACCATCCCGGTTTTCGTCGCGCCGCGTCGGTGGCGGCCTGTTGCCTGTGGCTGGCAGCCTGTGGCGGTGGCGGCCCTGACAGCGGCAGTTCGCCCTTTGGCTCAAGCGGCAACGTGTCGTCCAACCCATCGACCGGCTCGCAGCAGCCACTGCTGGACATCGCAGGGCTGTGGATCAGCGCCCCAGACCCCGCGTCGACCACGCTGATGCTGACATTGGGCGACGTGGCTTACGGCTATCGCATCGACGGCAGCACGATCCATTTCTTCCAGGCGACCGGCTATTCGTCGACCGACTCGGGTTTCGCCTTCGCCGCGGGGCACTACGAGGAAGCCCTGGAATTCGTCGCGATGGCGACCGCGAGCGCCAACGGCCGCTTCACCGGCAAGCTGGACGACACGAGCACACCGCAACGGCTGTCCCTGGCCTTCGTCGCGCCGGCAGGCGTCACGAGCACCTTCTTGCCCGTCACGATGGAGGCCATCGACCCGGCCACCGCAGCAGCCCCGGACGCTCGCAATTTCACGGGGACGTATGCGACCCGTTCCGGCACGATGATCCTTTCCGCCACCTCGGCCAGCATCGCCACGCTGGCGGTCTCGAACCTCTACGGTTGCGTGGCCAACGGCATCATGAGCGCGCCGCGCAACGACCGCAACGTGTGGGTGGTCACCTTGCACGAAAGCAATTGCGCAGAAGTCAGACGCAACGGCTCCACGCTGACAGGGCTCGGGGCTCTCCTCGCGGACGCGACCTCGTCCAACGTGTTCCTGATGGGCGAGGACGGCCAGGCGTGGGTCGCACTGTCGGGTTCGCAGGAGGGGCGGGTATCGGCCCGCGGCGCGAGCGGCGAATAGGCAGGCGGCCGGTGCCCCGGCCTTTGCCACGCGCCGCCTTGGTTTGCGAAGCGCATCGTTTTGCGAAGTACTTGGTTTTGCGAGAATGGCGCATGAACTCCACCGACATCCAGGCAAGCATCGCCCACATGGGCGCCGCCGCGCGGGCCGCAAGCTCGCAGATGGCCGCGGCCTCCACGGCCTCCACGGCAGCCAGGAACGCCGCGCTGATCGCGCTGGCGCGCCTCCTGCGCAACGACACCGGCACCCTGCAAGCGGCCAACGCCAGAGACATCGCCGCCGCCGAATCGGCCGGACTCGCCACGCCGCTGGTCGATCGTCTGAAGCTCACCGACAAGATCATCGAGACGGTTGCGCAAGGCTGCGAGCAGATCGCCGCCATGCCCGACCCGATCGGCGAAATCACCAACCTGCGCAGCCGCCCGAGCGGCATCCAGGTGGGGCAGATGCGCGTGCCGCTGGGTGTCTTCGGCATGATCTACGAGAGCCGGCCGAATGTGACGATCGAGGCGGCGTCGCTGGCCATCAAGAGCGGCAACGCCGCCATCCTGCGCGGCGGTTCGGAGGCGATCCATTCGAACCTGGCACTGTGGAAGATCGTGCAGGCCGCGCTGCTCGAAGCGCACCTGCCCCCCGACGCGGTGCAACTGGTGCAGACCACCGACCGCGCGGCCGTCGGCTTCCTGATCGCCTCGCCCGAGGCGGTGGATGTGATCATCCCGCGCGGTGGCAAGGGCCTGATCGAACGCATCTCGCGCGAGGCCAAGGTGCCTGTCATCAAGCACCTGGACGGCAACTGCCATGTGTACGTGGACGCCAGCGCCGACCTCGAACTCGCCGTGCGCGTCACCGACAACGCCAAGACGAACAAGTACAGCCCGTGCAACGCCGCCGAATCGCTGCTGGTGCATGAGGCGATTGCGCCGGCCTTTCTGCCGAAGATCGGCGCCGTGCTCGCGGCCAAGGGCGTGGAGATGCGCGGCGACGCGGCTGCACTCGCCTTGCTGGCCTCGACCGCAGGCGCGAAGCTCGCCGCCGCGACCGAGCGGGATTGGTCGGAGGAATACCTCGCGCCCATCATCAGCGTCAAGGTCGTGGCGAGCCTGGACGAAGCCATGGCCCACATCAACCGCTACGGCTCGCACCACACCGACGCGATCCTGACGGAGCATCATTCGAACGCGATGCGCTTCCTGCGCGAGGTCGATTCGGCCAGCGTGATGGTCAACGCCAGCACGCGTTTTGCCGACGGTTTCGAATACGGCCTGGGCGCCGAAATCGGCATCAGCACCGACAAGTTCCACGCCCGCGGGCCGGTGGGCATCGAAGGGCTGACGTCGATGAAGTGGATCGTGCTGGGGCACGGCGAAGTGCGCGGCTGATCCGTTCATGGCCGACCCCAGACGCGCCCTCGTCCTCTTCTCCGGCGGGCAGGATTCCACCGCCTGCCTGGCGTGGGCGCTGGCGCGTTTTGCGCATGTCGAGACGATCGGTTTCGACTATGGCCAGCGGCATGTGGTGGAGCTGGAATGCCGGCGCGAGGTGCGCGAACGGCTGGCCGAGCGCTTTCCGCAGTGGAGCGCGAAGCTGGGCGAAGACCACCTGCTCGACCTCTCGCTGCTGGGCCAGATTTCCGACACGGCGTTGACCAGTGAGCGCGCCATCGAGATGAACGCGAGCGGCCTGCCCAACACCTTCGTGCCGGCGCGCAACCTGCTCTTCTTCACCTTCGCCGCGACCATCGCGTATCGGCGCGGTTCGAACGTGCTGGTCGGTGGCATGTGCGAGACAGATTTTTCCGGCTACCCCGATTGCCGCGACAACACGCTGAAAGCGCTGCAGGTGGCGCTCAGCCTCGGCCTCGATTCGGCGATGACGGTCGAGACGCCGCTGATGTTGCTCACCAAGGCGCAAACCTGGGCGCTGGCAGACGATCTGGGCGGCGAAGCGCTGACGGACTTGATCGTCGAACACACCCACACCTGCTACCTCGGCGACCGATCGCAGCGCCACGCCTGGGGTTATGGCTGCGGCGTGTGCCCGGCCTGCGATCTGCGGCGCAAGGGTTACGAGGAATGGAGGGCTGGGCTCGTTTCGAGCTGATGGCTGTCTTGCAGCCACGGCGCGAGCGCCTTCGCGCCCACCGGGGTGAGCGTCAAGGCGCGTGAGTCGCCGACGCGGCGCAGCCAGCGGGCTTCCATGGCACGCGCGAGCAGTGCCACCGCCAGACCGCCGGCGAGGTGGTCGCGGCGCTCGGACCAGTCTAGGCAGGGGTAGGCGAATCGCCGGTTGGCTGCGGCCCACGCGGTAGATGAGGCCGACGCACTCGGCGGCGCCGGCAACGCCACGCCCAGCGCCAGCAACTCTGCCCGGCCGGGCTCCGTCAGCACGAAGTGCCCGTCTAGCGGCGCGATCGTGCCGCGAGCCAGCATGCCTTCGAACCACTTCACGCCCAGCTCGCCGGCCAGGTGGCTGTAGCAGGTGCGCGCGGCCTTGAGCGGCTTGTAGGCGCCCTGGCTCCACTTGCTTTCGTCGGCGCCGCGCTCGGCCACGAGCGAGAGCGCTTCCAGCACGTGCGCGATCTGCGCATCGGCCAGACGCAGGTAGCGGTGGCGGCCTTGCGTGCGCAGCACGACCAGTTCGCTTTCGATGAGCTTGGCGATGTGCGTGGTGGCCGTCTGCGCCGTCACGCCTGCGGCCGCGGCCAGTTCGCCGGCGGCCATGTAGCGGCCCCCCATCAGCGCGGCCAGCATGCGGGCACGGGTGGGGTCGCCGATGGTCGCGGCGATGCGGGCGAAGCGGGGTTCGGGCGATTCCATGGTGTCAGGCCAGCATCGCACGGATTGCCAGATACGCGCCCAGCAGCAACAGCCCGAGCAAGAAGATCCGCTTGAAGGTCGCCGCCGACACACGCAGCCGCAGCCACTGGCCGATCATCATGCCGGCGAGCGCCGGCGCCACCGCGATCAGCGAGGCCAGGAGGGTCGCCGGCTCCAGCGCGCCGCCCTGGCCCAGGCTCAGCGCCAGCGCGATCGTCGAGACCAGGAACGAGATGCCGAGCGCGCGCACCAGCTCTTCCTTCTCCATGCCGAGCGCCTGCAGATACGGCACTGCGGGGATCACGAAGACGCCGGTGGCGGCCGTCACCAGCCCCGTCGCCACGCCCACCAGCGGGCCCAGCCACCATTCGTGCGCCGACGCGACATGCGGGTGCCATTGCATGAGCCCAAGCGCGGCGTAGACGATCAGTGCCAGCCCGAGGCCGCCGCTGGCCCAGCGCGCTGCTGTGTCGTCACCCGCGCCCCCACCCGTCAGCCAGCCAGCGCCCACCGCCACGCCGACGCACACGCCGATCAGCATGGGTGCCATTCGCCGCAGCAGCGCCGCCAGCCCCGACCCGCCGATCTGCCACAGGTTGGTGACGAGTGAGGGCACGACCAGCAGCGCCGCCGCCTGCACCGGCAGCATCACCACGCTGAGCAGGCCCATGGTGATGGTCGGCAGGCCCAGGCCGATCACGCCCTTGACGAATCCGGCGAGCACGAACACGGCGGCGACGAGGGCGAGCAAGGGCAGGTTGTGGGCGTCAGGCATGGTGGCGATGTGCGGCGGGTGTCAAGAGGCCTCGATGATCGCGGCGCCGGCACCATCGATGCTTCGGGCCGGGCCGAAGTGTCGAACAAGCACACACCACGCGCGCCGACGGATCGGGCGGCGGGCCGGCGTTACGCAGCCGGCCGTCGCCTGTCGTAGAGTCCCCCTCCGATGATGACAAGCCACATCGCCTTCTGGGCCTTCGCGGCGGTGCTGCTCTTCTGGGCCGTGGGCGCGCACAACCGGCTGGTCCGGCTGCGCAGCGCGATCGTGCGCCGCTTCGCGCCGGTCGACGAACAATTCGCGCTGCGCCACGCGCTGCTCGAGCAGCAGCTCGAAGCGCTCGCGCCGGTGCTCACCAACGCCGGGCCGCGGCTCGACGCGTTGCGCGCCGCCTGCGTGCAGGTCGACACGGCGCGCGCGCATGCCAAGCAGCGGCCGGGCGCGGTCGGCGCGATCACCAGCCTGCGCCTGGCCGAAGACATCCTCGGCGAGGCCCGCGCGCGGCTTCCGGTGGCCGCCGCCCTGGGCGCTTCGGTGCCCGACCTCGGCGCCCAGCTCGCGACCAGCGACGCCGCACTCTCGTTCGCGCGGCGACAGTTCAACGAAGCTGTGGCCGAGTACAACCTCGCGGTGCAGCAGTTCCCGACCTGGCTGCTCGCCCGGCTGCTCGGCTTTCGCGCGGCCGGCACGCTATGAATCGGCGCATGGGGCAAGCCCGATGACCGACCCGACTGCATCGCACGACACGCCCGCCGTGCGCGAGCGGGAAGCGCTCGATCAGCTCTCGCGCGTCAACGGGCCGAGCGAGTTGCACGCGGTGGTGCTGGCGCTGCTGCTGCCGCCGGGTATCAACGAGCGCGCGCTGCGGGCGTGGGCGACCGAAACCCAGGCGATCCCGAACGCGCGCGTGCTGCGCGACCACGTCGAAAAACTCTCCGGCCCGGCGCGGCTGCCCTGCTTCGAAGCGATGGTCTCGCGAGTCGCCAAGCACCCGCTGGCCACGCGGCAGACGCTGCTCGAAGCCACGCGCCGCGTGATGAGCTCGCCCGGCAGCGTGCGCGCCATCGACCGGCTGCACTGGCTGGCGATGCGACGGCGGCTCGGCGAGCTGGCGCTGTTCGGCTCGCGCGCCGGCGCAGAGCACGAGCTGCTCGATTTGCCCGAGAGCGATGTGTATGCCATCGCGGCGTACAGCGCCTTCCTCTCGCGCATGGTGCCGGGCGATGCGCCCACCGGCAACGGCGGCGCTGCCTGGTATGCGCGGGTGATGGTGCCGTGGCAGCCGCGTGGCCTGGTGCCGCCGTGCACGCCCCCCGATGCCGATGGCATGGTGCACGCGCTGCAGCAGTTGCAGGCGCTGGCCTTCGGGCAGCGGCCGGTGCTGCTGCGCGATTGGGTCGTCGCCGCGGTTCAGCACAGCCGCGGCAACCGGCTGGTCGATGCCAGTGCCGATGCCTTGCGCCTGACCGCGGCCCTGCTCGATTGCCCCATGCCGCCCGAGCTGGCGCGGCACTTCCCCATCACTTTCCCTGCCGACTTGCCGGAGGTTCCCCGATGAGATGGATGAGTTCCTGGCTGCTGCGTGCTTCGCTGACCGCCGTGGCCGTATTGGCCGCCGGTGCTGCGCAAGCGCAAGACAGCAACGCCCTGCGCGCGCGCAGCCTGGCTGCCACCTGCGCGCAATGCCACGGCACCGCCGGCCGCGCGATCGAGGGCGCTGCGGTGCCCGGCCTCGCTGGCATGCCAGCCGCCTACCTGAGTGCGCAGATGAAAGCCTTCGCCAGCGGCACCCGACCGGCCAGCGTGATGCAGCAGCTCGCCAAGGGTTACAGCGAGGCGCAGATCGAACAACTGGCCGCCTACTTTGCAGCGCAAAGCCCGGCCGGGTCCACGAAGAAATGAGGACCGCGCCATGACGATCCAACGACGCCGTCTCCTCGCCGCCACCGGCGCGGCCGGCGCACTCGCCAGCCTCGGCCTGGGCGCCTGCGCCGCCAACAAGATCGGCATCCCCGACAAGGCACGCGTCGTCGTGGTCGGCGGCGGCTACGGCGGCGCCACCGCGGCCAAGTACGTGCGCTGGCTCTCCGACTACAGAATAGACGTGGTGCTGATCGAGCCCGACGCGGCCTTCGTCTCCTGCCCGATGTCGAACCTGGTGCTCGGCGGCACCCGCGTGCTGGCCGACATCACCCTGCCCTACACCACGCTCACCACCACCCACGGCGTGACGGTCGTGAAGGACATGGTCGCCAGCATCGATGTCGACAAGCGCATCGCCATCCTCGCCTCGGGCGCGCGCATCGGCTACGACAAGCTGGTGCTCTCACCCGGCGTCGAGCTGATGTGGGACAGCATCGCCGGATCGCTGCAAGCCAACCGCAGCGGCCGCATCCTGCAAGCCTGGAAGGCCGGGCCCGAAACCGCCGCGCTGCGCCGCCAGTTGGAGGCCATGCCCGACGGCGGCGTGTTCGCCATTACCATCCCCACGGCGCCCTACCGCTGCCCGCCCGGCCCGTACGAACGCGCCTGTCAGGTGGCGAGCTACTTCAAGGTCGCCAAGCCGCGCAGCAAGGTGCTGATCCTCGACGCCAACGAAGACGTGACGAGCAAGCCCGCCCTCTTCAAGAAGGCCTGGGCCGACCTGTACAAGGGCATGGTCGAGTACCGGCCGCAGTTCAACGCGGTGGCGGTGGACGCAGCCACCAACACGGTCAAGTTCGATGTGCAGGACGATGTGCGCGCCGATGTGCTCAACGTGCTGCCCGCCATGCGAGCCGGCGCCATCGCCGTGCGGACGGGCCTCGCCAATTCGAACGGGCGCTGGTGCAACGTGAACTGGCTCAACTTCGAATCGACCGCCGCGCGGCACATCCATGTGCTGGGCGATTCGCTCCAAGCCGCGTCGGCCATGCCCAAGAGCGGCCACATGGCCAACGGCCACGGCAAGGTGGCGGCCGCGGCCATCGTCGCCGAACTGAGCGGCTGGGAGATCGACCCCGCACCCATGCTCACCAACACCTGCTACAGCTTCGTCGATGCGACACACGTCGTTCACGTGGCCAGCGTACACCGCTATGTCGCCGACAAGAAAACCTTCGAGACCGTGCCGGGTTCGGGTGGGTTGTCGGCTGCCGCCAATGAACTGGAAGCGGGTTACGCGTGGAATTGGGCGCACACGATCTGGGGCGATGCGCTGGGTTGAGCGGGAGTTGGCCGTTCGGGCCGATATGAGTCCGTTCGGGCTGAGCCTGTCGAAGCCTGCCTGGCGAAGCGCCCATGCCCTTAGAAACGCGCCCAACGCCTCAAGCCTGAAAATACCCCCATGAAAAATGCTCCCTCTCCCCTGAAGACCTTGACCGCCGCACGCGCGGCCGTCGCCGCCTGCGCCCTGGCCACCCTCGCCGGATGCAGCTCCTTCGGCGTCCCGAGCTTCGACATGCCGCAGTTCAACGTGCCGCTCAAGACCGTGACCGTCACCGTCGAAAAATCGGGCAGGCCGATCGAGATGCGCGCCGACCAGGAACTGGTGGTGAAGCTGCTCTCCGAAACCGCCACCAACTACGAATGGCGCCTGGCGAGCGACAGCACCGGCATCTTCGTACCGTCGGCACCCTACAAGTTCGAGCGGCAGGACATCAACAAGAACGAGTTCGAAAACGCCGGCTACGAGATCTGGCGCTTCAAGCCGACCGGGCCGGGGCAGCAGACGCTGCGTTATGAATATCGGCGGCCGAAGGCGCGTGAAGCGGTGGCCGCGCAGGAAGTGATCTTCAATATCACGGTGCGCTAACACGTTCGTTTGCGGAGATACCGTGGCGGCGACTTTGCGTTGCGTCGACGCTGCCGAGCGTCACTTCAACTCCGCGCCCCACCCCGCGCAAGCCGCCACACCATGAAGCCGAGCCCGGCCACGCCAGCCAGCAGCACGGCCCAGAGCAACCAGGGCCGCATGGCAGCCTGGCGCTCCTGTGCGCGGGCCTGATCGGCGGCACCTTTCACCTCGCCCCACTCGCCCAGGCTGGCTTGACCGAAGCGGGCGCGTTCGTCGTCGAGTGACGGCACCAGCGTGCCGACCGGCAAGGCGCTGGGCGGCACGTTGGCCGAGCCGGCCAGCAGCGCGAACGGTGGCTGGCCTTGCGCGGCGAAAACGATGCTGGCGAGCGCCGCGCGAACCACCAGCTTCGTCGCGACCGGGTCCAGCATGGCGGCGCGTTCGTCGGGGATCACACGCAGGTAGCGTGCCGTGACTTGCAGCGCGAGCGGTGGCGAGACGCTGCTGGCACCATCGCGCTCCAGCCGATAGAACACCGCGCCGGCCACATCGCGCCACGGCTCACTGGAGCGCAGGCGCGCCTGCACACGCACCGGCGCCACGCGCGTGCCGGGCGCGAGGCGCAGGTCGAGCTGCACCACCGGCAGCACGCCACCCAGGTCGAAGCTCAGGGCGCGCCGGCCTTCGTCGGTGGGCGCGGGTGTGGGCGTGGCGGGTTCGGGCGACAGCGTGAGTTCGGCGGGCGCATCGAGTGCGATGCGGCTGTGCTGCGGCGCGATGACTTTGGCGCCGGTGAGTGCGGGCGCCGACGCGCCATCGGCCCACACCAGGCGCACGAAGCGGCCGGGCGAGTCGGGCGCAGCGGGCAGCGTGACCAGCGCTTGCGTGAGCGACGCGGCGCTGGTGGAGGCCGAAGGTGCCGGCGCGAGCGCCATCACCTGCCCACTGCCACCCGGGCGCCAGGTGCGCAAGTCGTCGCTGACGTCGAACGAAAACGCGGCGTTGAATTCGGCCGGGCCGGACCACGCGAGCCGCAGCGATTCGGGCACCGGATCGCCGGGCTTGCGCTCGCCCAGGTCGAAGAGCCAACCCACCGATGACCCCGGCTCCGCCGGGGTCACCGTGTTGCCGCCGCGGCGCTTGACGGTGATGCGATCGCCTTGCACCGTCACTTCGACCGGCGGCGTCCAGTTGCTGCCGGCGACGGGCTTGGTGGGCAAGGCGAACAGCACCGCATCGCGTTGCTGCTCGGTGGTTTGCGGCTCGGCCGCGCGCGGCGCGAGTAGCGCGAAGGGCACGCGCTCGCCACGCGAATCGACAAGGCGCAGATCACGCAAATCGCTTTGCTGCGCGCGGCCGTAGGCGCTCGCCGGCAGCGGGAGTTGCACGAAGGCGGCGGGCTTCGCGACGGTGATAGGGGCGCTGTAGCGGAAGGCCGCTTCGTCGGCCCGGGCTGGCGCGGCGGTGAGCGATGCCAGCGCGAACACCAGGCCCGCCGCGTTGCGAACAAAGCGCAGTTCAACCCGCCACATGCTGCGCCTCATCCTGTTCCTTCTTCTTGGATGGCAAAGGCGCCACATAGCCGATCACCAGCATCAGCACGCCCACGCCGATGAACGAGACGATGCGCGTCACCGTGCCCGAACCCGACAGATCGACGAGCAGAAGCTTCACGACGACAGCCGCCAGCAAGGCCGCGCCGACCATCCACGGCAGGCGCGCGGCGCGCTTGGCCGAGAGCCACATCAGCACCAGCGCGGTGGCCGTCCAGAGCAGCGTGATGCCGGTCTGCACTGCGAGCGAATTCACCCACGCCGCAACATGGAAGGGCACGCCGCCGTAATGGTGAAAGCCGCGGATCAGCATGGCGTTGAGCCACACGAAGTGGCCGTGCCGAGGGTTGCCGGCAGCACGCCGGGCCGCGCGGCCAGCAGCGGCGATGCCGCCGGGCTGCGCATCCACAGCGTCGCCGCGAGCAGCGCGATGCCAACGCCCAGATCGAGCGGATTGAGCAGCGGCACATGCGGCAGCGGCTGCGCCGAGCCATCGGAGGCGCCGTTGGCGAGCAGGGTCCAGAGCAGCAAGCCGAAGCTCAACACGGCGCCGGCGAGCGTCTGGTACGCGGCCGGCTCGGCACTCAGGGGCCATCGTTTGGCGGCACCGGCGCGCGGCAGCCAGAGCAGCAGCGCGGCCGGCACCACCAGCCAGCCCAGCCAGGCCCACGCGCTCATCGCATCGCCCCAATCGCCGGTGATCGCGCGGCCTTGCAAGGCACCGAGGGCGGCCAGCACCAGCACGCCGATCGCATGCACCGCCGTGCGAACGACCGCGGGCCAACGCGGCGCGACGAAGCGCAAGACGAGCGCGTGCACGGCGAAGGCGATGGGCCAGGCCCACCATCCTCCCGCCTGCACCGGGCTGTCGAATGCGACTGCGCTTGTGAGCACGCCGATGGCGAGCAGCGGCGAATGGGCCATCACCGGCCCGGCGATCCTTTGCCAGCGCAGGCGCACGGCCAGCGCCACGTACAACAACGCGATGGCGCTGAGGGCCACCAGCCAGATCGCCAGCGAGCGCGCGCCGCCGAACCAATCGATCTCCACACCCGCCGCGGCCAGCAACCAGAGCGTGCCCCAGGCGATGAGCACCGGCTCCATCATCGATTCGCTGTGCGCGATCGAGCCCGGCTTGGCGTCTTCCGGGACGACCCTGAAACGATGGACGAAGTACGCAGCAATGATCGAAGCCAGGCCAGCCATCACCGCATTGAACAGGTAGGCGTTGAACACCGCCATAGGCGCGCCGTGCAACTCGTGGCCGAAGAGCATGGCGCCGCCCGCAAGCAGCAGCAACCCGTAGCCGAAGACACGCGACGGGCCACGCGCCTGGCGAAAGCCCAGCCACACCAACCCCGCGCCTTCCAGCGCCCAGGCGCCGGCGGTGCTGCGCGCGTCGAGCGCGAACGGGATCACCAGCGTGAGGAAGATGGTGCCGACGGCCAGGCTCGCGTCAAAGGTGAGGCCAAGCGCGGGCCGCGAGCGCATGAGCGTGGCGAGCAGCACATAGAACGCGGCGAGCACCAAAGCCGACAGCGCGGCGCCGTATTCGGTGTGGCCGACCAGGCCGTATTGCAGCGCGAAAGTGACGGTGGGCAGGCCGAAGAGCAGGCTGCTGCTGGTCCAGGTGTCGATGTGGGAGACTGCTGCGGCAACTTCCAGCCCGCGGTGGCCACGGCGTGCAGGCATCAGCATGATCGCGATGAAGAGCAGGAAGAACGCGATCAGGAAGGCCTGGCTGCTGGTGTAGTTTTCGGGCTGGTACTTGAGCACGCCCCAGCCCGCACCGACGACGTAGGTGCCGAAGAAGCCGACGAGGTTGAGCGCGCGCCAGGTCTTGTGCCACGCGACGGCGGCGATGCCCAGATCGAGCACCAGGTAGTAGCTGAACAGCGCCACATGATCGCCGCTGCCGGTGGAGACCAGCAGCGGCGTGGCAAGGCCGCCGAGCGCACCGATGACGGCCAGCGAGCGCGCGTCTTGCAGCACGGCGAGCGCGGCGGCAAGCGCGGCCACCATCGCCATCAGCGCGAACACCGGCCCGACGGCCAGCACCCCGTAGAAGCGGAAGGCGACGAACAGCGTGAGGTAGAGCACCGCGACCGCGCCGCCCTGCAAGACCTGCGCATAACCGGCGCGCCGCGTGCGCAAACGCCAGCCGAGCACCAGCAGCACGACGGCCACGCCGGCAATGCCCGCGAGCCGCAACTCGACCGGCACCTGCACATGCTCGGTCGCGAACTTGGCGAGAAACGCCAGGCCGATGAACAGGATCGCGACACCGGCCTTGACGATGGTGTTGCCGCCGAAAAGCCAGCGCTTGATGGGCGCGAGCGGGTCCGGGCGCGGTGTTGCGATGACGCTGGCGGGCTCGTTGGCAGGTGCGGTCTCCGCGAACGGCGACACAGCGGCATCGAAGGGCTCGCCTGAGCCGAGGGCCATCGCTTCCGCAGGAACGGACTGGAGAGCCGGCGCTTGCGAAGGCACACCCACATCGCCCGTGGAGACGGCTTCTCGCGTCAGCGCGCCCAGCGCCTTCTGCAAGCCATCGATCTGCTGCTGCTGCCGCACCGTGCGCAGCGCCAGCCAGCCGAGCAGCGCGCCCACCACCGCGCCGAAGGCTTCGCCCCACGCACCGCCGAGGATCGCCCCGACCACGATCGCGATCAAACTCACCACATCCGCTCCATCTTGTTGTTATCGCCGGGCACTCTAGCAGCGGGGCGCGCGATGGCCGCCAAGTGGAAGCGGATGAAACAGATGAATCAGTGCGAGGCCGACGACGTCATCGGCGAGGGGCGTTTCGACAGGACGGTTCAACGCGCTGAATTCATCGTGCTGACTTCATCGCGCCAAAGGCCGGCGATGCTCCAGCGCCGGCAGTTGCGTGCGCACCGATTGCAGCCGCGCCAAATCGAGCTCGGCCATCACCACGCCTTCGCCTTCGGCATGCACCGCCAGCACTTCGCCCCACGGATCGATGACCATGCTGTGGCCGAAGGTGCGGCGGCCGTTTTCGTGCCGGCCGCCTTGCGCCGCGGCGATCACGTAGCACTGGTTCTCGACGGCGCGGGCGCGCAACAGCAGCTCCCAATGTGCCAGGCCGGTCGTGTGCGTGAACGCGGCGGGCACCGAGATCAAGTCGCACGGCGGATGCGTCAGCGCGCGGTACAGCTCGGGAAAGCGCAGGTCATAACAAACGCTCAAGCCCACACGCAGGCCTGCAAGCTTGGCGGCCACGGGCTCTGTGCCGGCGCGGATGGCGATGCCTTCGTCGTAGCGCTCGCGGCCGTTGTCGTAATGGAAGAGGTGGATCTTGTCGTAGCGCGCGGCCAGCGTGCCGTCGGGAGCGTAGACGCAGTTGCTGTTGAGCACGCGGTTGGCGTCACCGCAGGTGAGCGGCAGCGTGCCGCCGATGATCCACAGGCCGTGCTCGCGGGCGGCATCGGCCAGCATGCGCTGAATGGGGCCATCACCCGGCGCTTCGGCCACGGCGAGCTTGTCGCGGTCGTTCTGGCCCATGAGGCAGAAGTATTCGGGCAGCGCGACCAGCTCGGCACCGGCCTGCGCAGCCTGGGCGACGAGGGCGCGCGCGGCATCGAGGTTGCGCTCGACGCTGGGCGTGGAGACCATCTGCAGGGCGGCGATCTTCATGGGCTTCTCCTGATGTGGATCACTGACGTCGATCACTTGGGTGCCGACGACATCACTTGGGCGCCGATGCGGCGGGCGCTTCCGTCTCGGGCACATCATCGCTGAACTTGCGATCGACCGAATCGACCTTCGGGTCGGCCCACGGCCCGTGCACATGAAACTCGCGCGTGCCGGCCTGGATGAGCTGCTTGCGCAAGACCACTTGCGCGAGAAAGGTGCCCAGGCCGATGGCCGGGTTGATGACGGCATACGCGAGCGACGCGGTGCCGGCGTTGATCTCGGGCACCACCACCACCCGCAGGTCTTGCGATTCGTGCGCGATGTCGGCGCTGCCCTCCATCAGCACCACCGCCTGCACGCCGCGCATGCGCAGGTTGTTGGTCTTGGCCACGCCCTGCGCGATGGTCACATCGCCGCCGACGCTGTCGAACGCAAAGCCCTCGCCGAAGAGATCGCGAAAGTCCAGCGTCAAGCGCCGCGGCAGTGACTGCAGGCTCAGCACGCCGAGCAGCCGCGCAGCGCCCGGGTTGACCTTGAGGAACTGGCCTTTTTCCATCGCGACGTTGAGCTGGCCGGCCATGCTCTCGTAGTCGATCGTCAGCGGCGAGCCCATCCACGACACCTGCCCCGCGAGCTTGCCCTTGCCGCCGCGCACCGCGCCCGGCGTGCCGAGCCGCTCCAACAAGGCGCCGCTGTCGTCGACGGCCAGTTCGAAATCGAGCACCGAACGCCGCCTGCCCGCTACGCCGCCACCGGCCGGCCCGCCCACGGCCGCCCAGGTGCCGCTGCCGGTGAACCTGGCTTCAGGCATCGTCACGGCGAAGGTAGACAAGCGCCATTCGCGCAGCGCGTCGCGGTTCTCGCTGCTCAGCCGGTTGACGGCCTGGATCTCGACGCGGCCGAGCCGCTTGCCGCGCAGCTCGAAATCATCGACCACCACATCGAGCCCCGGCAGGTTGGCAGGCTGCTGGTCGAGCAGGCTCTCCACCTGATCGACATCGCTCTTGGGCAGCGAGAGCCGCGAGAGCCGCGCATACACACGGCCCGCGCCCACACCGCCGCGCGGTGGCCGGTATTCGACGTAGCCGTTCAACTGATCGGCATCGAGGTTGGCGCGCCACAAACCGCCGACTTGCGAGACGCCGGCCACCAGCTTGTCGAGTCGCCGGCCGGAGGCGACGAACTCGCGCACGCGCAGCGCGAGCGTATCGGGCGCGTAGCCCCCCGCGTCTGTGTTGCCGGTGCCTGGGGCGGCACCACGGCCTTCGTTGCGGCCCATGAGCCGATCGCCGGCCGCCTGCCATGCATCCACATCGAGCGAGGGCAGGTTCACGCTGGCCGCCACCCCGGCCGCGGGCTGCGGGGGCGCTTCCATCACGCCGATGCCGCCGCGCAGCACGCGGGGCACGTCGCCAGACACGTCGCGCTGATAGAGAGCCTGCACGATGGAGCCGAGTTCGAATCGCAGCGTGTCGCGCAGCGTTTGCCCGGGCGCCATCGAGTCGGGCGCGAGCGTGTTCTGGTAGCGCATCGCCAGCGGCGCATCCGGCGCCTTGATGAGCGGCGCCGGCAAGTTGATGCCGAGGCCGACGAGGTTGCTCGTGACCGTCACTTCCGGCTGCCCGCGCACGAAGCCGAGGCTCATGCGGTAGGCCGCCTGACCCGAGAGCGCCGCGGCCGCACGCGTCATGTCACCGAGTTCAGCGGCCCGCTTGATGCCATCGACAGTCGCCGTGCCGCCGCCGGTGAAGCGCACGCTCGCATCGGCCTGCGTGCCGCCATCGAAGGCCGCGTCGCCGCCGAACACTCGCGCTGTGGCGCCAACCACCGCAAAGCCCTTGTCGTTGAAATCGACGCGGCCCTTGGCATTGGCCAACAGCGGGCTGCCGGGCGTGATGCGCACATCGTTGCCGACCAGACCGACGCTGCCCTTGACCTTGGTCGCATCGGTGTCGGCCAGCGGGATGGTCAGCCCGAGCTGGATGTCGGCCGGGCCGGTGCCGCTGGCCGTCGCAAGCGCCTTGTTCATCCACGGGCCCACGGGCGTGCTGTTGACGAAGCGCAGCATGTCGGGCAGCGGGCCGCGGCCGGTGGCGTCGATGGTGAGCACGGCGTTGTCGAGATCCTTGATGGCGCCCTTCACGCTGCTCCAGTCGGCGCCGCCGAGCTGGGTCTTGGCGCCGCGGATTTCGAGCGTGGAGCGGTCGATGATCAGTTCGCCATCCACATGCGTGAGCGCCGGCCAGGCCGACACATAGGCCGGCTCGGCACCGCTGGCCGGCGTGCTCGGCACATAGGCGAAGCTCACGTCGTCGAGCTTGGCATCGATGCGGAACTCGCCGTCCTTGTTGCTGCGCGCGTTGGGGAAGGGAAAGTCCCACAGCAGCCCGTTGACCCGGAAGCTCGCGCTCGCCAGCGTGCCGCTTTGCACGGCGTGCTGCACGTAATGCCGGGTGCTCGCCGTGATGCTGAGCGGCAAGTAGCGCGCGGTGCGTGAGGCGACGGCGTTGGTGAGCTGGCTGTCGAGCACGAGCCGGCCGGGGTAGCGGCCGTCACGGCCCACGCCTTCGCCCTTGCCGGTGGTCCAGGTGGCGCTGAGCACGCCTTGGGCATCGTTGTTGGCAAAGCGCGCGTCCTGGACCTGCACGGTGACTTGCGGCGCGCGCGGCGGGTTGCCTTTGCCCGTGGTGGGTTGCGGCTCGATCTTCCACACCACCTGGGTGGCCAGACGGTCGAGCGGCAACAGCGCTTCTTCGAAGATGCCGGGCAGGTCGACCGCGCCGTTCTCGATGGCGACTTGCGCACTGCCACCGGCTTCGGTCACATCGAGCACGACCTTCGCATTTCGCAGGCCGGGGCGGCCCACGCCTTTGGGTTCGGGCGATGGCTTGGCAGCGAGCGTGAGGCCGGACAACGAACCCTTCACACGGTAATGTGCCGGCGCGTCCAGCGGACCGTCCCACTGCGCCGAGAGATCACCGATCACGCCTTGCGGCTTGAGCTCGGCGAGCAACTGGTGCAGCGCGTCGCCCATCGGAATGCGCGAGGCGATCTGCGCCATCAAGCCCAGATCGAGCCGCTGCGCACCGAACTGCCCGCCGGTGACGGACTGGCCCTCGCGCTGGCGCCAGCTCAGGCTCATGTCGCCTTGCGGCCAGAGCACATCGTCGCCGGTCTGGAAGCCGAAGTGCTTGACGGCAAGCGTCACGCCATCGGCATTGCGCTGCGCCTCCAGCCGACCCTGCACTTGTTCGAACGCGAGTGCGTCGACCTTCTCGTCGAGCCGCAGCGTGACGGCGCGCAGGGCGATGTCTACCGTGGCCGCGCGCGGCTCACCGTCTTTCACCTCGAACCAGCCACGCAGTGCGCCATCACCTTCGTTGAGTTCGAAGGGCAGCGTCAGGTGGCGGCGCAGTTCGCGCACATCGGCGCGCGGCAGGCTCACATAGGCCGTGCCGTTCCAGCGCTGCCAGTCGCTGCGGTGCGCGAGCAGCGGCTGGGTGAAGCGGCCGACGGCGGTGAAGCGGTCGCCCCAATCGGCGGGCGGCGTGGCATCGAAGCGGATGTCGTGCTGGCGCAGGCCGTTGCGCACCAGCAGTTGCACATCGGTGAGGGCGAGTGGCGGCGCATCGCGCAGCTCGTCGGTCCAGCGGAGCGCGCCGCCGCGGATCACGAATTCATGCTGCTCGAAGAACCAGTCGGCGGCGTTGCGGTCACGCGGGTCGCTTCCCTTGGCGCTGCTGAAATCGAGACCGGCCACGAAGATGCGGCCGGTCTTGTCACGCCGCACTTCGAGCTGTGCGCCATCGATCAGCAGTTGTTCGAAGCGCAGTTCGAACGAGAGCAGCGAGCGCGGCGAGACCGAGGCCGAGATGCGCGGCAGCCGCAGCGCGGGGCGGTTTTGCGGGTCGAGCAAGGTCACATCGCGCAGCTCGAAGGCCGGCACCCAGCCGCTCGACCGCACCTCGATGTGGCCAATGCGTACGGGTATTCCCAGCGCCTGGCTGGCACGGGTTTCGATGGGCTCACGCCATTGCTGGATGTGGGGCAGAATCCCCCAATGGAGTGTCAGCCAGGCGATCAGCAATAAGCTCCACGCCGTCACGACCAGCCCCAGCAACACGCGCCCGATCCAACGAAGGGGCGCCCATCTGGAGGCCGGCACGGCACGCTGTGAGGTGGCAGCGTTTTCGATGGGCGAGATCAAGGACATGAAGACATCGGTGCGCCAGCCAAGCTGTTGGCATGAGGGAACGAGAGCGGTGCGAGGACGGTCATTACCGGCCGCATCGCATGGCAAGGCGCCTGGCCCGCAATGCGTTGCGGCCAGCGGCTCAATCTAGCACAGACCCTCACACGCTCCATGGGTTCCACAATCCCTTACCAAGCTTCGCAAAGCGCGGCTCATTCGTCTTCAGACGCATCTCAGAATGCTTCGAACGCCGCGCCTGTGCTGGCCTCGCACAGCCGCTTCGTTCAGCGCATCCGGCGCCGCTACCCCGCCGAATTGGCCCTGCTGCCGGCCGGGTTGCCCACGCGCGAAGTCATCATCGCACTCGTCGATCGCTTGAAGGCCGATGGCCGCGCCATCGGTGCCGCGATGCGCGTCGCGCGCCAGCTGGTGCTCGAACGCCTGGCTGTGCTCGACGTGGAGCAAGGCGCGGCCATGCCCGACGTGACACGCGCGATGACCGAGCTGGCCGAGGCCACGCTCGACATGGCGCTGGCGCAAGCGCTGGCCGACCAGGACGCGCGCCATGGCGCACCTCGCAACGAAGCTGGCGAACGCATCGACTTCTGGGTCATCGGCATGGGCAAGCTCGGCGCCCGCGAGCTGAACGTGTCATCCGACATCGACCTGATCTACGTCTACGAAGAAGACGGCCAGACCGATGGCGCCAAGCCGGTGAGCGCGCACGAATACTTCTCGCAGGTGGCGCGCAGCCTCTACACGCTGATCGGCGAAAGCACCGAAGACGGCTTCGTCTTCCGCGTCGACCTGATGCTGCGGCCGAACGGCAACTCCGGCCCGCCCGCCGTCAGCATGGCCATGCTGGAGGAATACCTGCAGGTACAAGGGCGCGAATGGGAGCGCTTTGCGTGGCTCAAGAGCCGCGTGGTTGCACCGCTCGCCAGCGTTCGCAACGGGCGCGCGCTCGCGTTGCGCGGGCTGGTGACCTCGTTCGTCTACCGGCGCTATCTCGACTACGGCGTGTTCGAAGGGCTGCGCCAACTGCACACGAAGGTGCGCGAAGAAGCCCAGCGCCGCGCCGCCGGTCGGCCCGAGCGCGCCAACGACGTGAAGCTTTCGCGCGGCGGCATCCGCGAGATCGAATTCATCGTGCAATTGCTGCTGGTCGTGCGCGGCGGGCAGTTCCCCGAGATCCGCACGCGCTCCACGCAAAAGGCGCTGGCCAAGCTCGCGGCCGGTGGGCTGATGAAGCCGGCGAGTGCCAAGCGGCTCGACGAGGCCTACACCTTCCTGCGCCGCGTCGAACACCGCATCCAGTTCCTCGACGACCAGCAAACGCACTTGCTGCCGACAGCCGATGCGGATCTGCACTGGATCTCTCGCAGCTTGAAGCCGATCGGCGGTGCTGTCGAAGCGGATGCGAAAACGAGCGATGCCTGTTCGCTGCTGCACGACCTGGGCGAGATCCGCGAGTTCGTCGCGACCGAGTTCGATACCCTGCTGCACGACGGCCGCGCGCCCACGCCCGCCGGCAATGGCGCGCCCGGCACCTGCCGCACCTGCGGGCCCACGCCACACCCGGTCGACAGCGACGTTTTTCTGGACCAGCTCCCGCCCGAGTTGGCCGCCCGCGTTCGCCCGTTGTGCGAGCAGCCCAAAATCCGCATGCTGCGCGACGACAGCAAGGTGCGTCTGGCGCGGCTCATCAAGCGCGCCAGCCTGGCCGTGGCCGATGGCCGCTGCACGATGGATGCGGCCACGCGCTTTGTCGATTGGATCGAGCCGCTGCTGCGCCGCGAGAGTTACCTCGCGATGCTGGTCGAGCGGCCCGAAGTGCAGAACCGCCTGCTGCGCCTCCTGGGCCTGGCACGCTGGCCCATGCGCTACCTGATGCTGCACCCCGGCGTGATCGACGAGCTGGCCGATGAGCGCCTGCTGCACAGCCGCTTTGTGGCCGAAGACTTCGCCCGTGAACTCGAAGACCGGCACGAAGCCTGGGAGCGCTCCGGCCAGGCCGACGAAGAATCGTTGCTCGACACGCTGCGCCGCGCGCACCATGCCGAAGTCTTCCGCACGCTGGTGCGCGATGTGGAAGGCCACATCACCGTCGAGCAGGTGGCCGATGACCTCTCGGCACTCGCCGATGCGCTGCTTTGCAAGACCTTGCAATGGGCCTGGAAGCACCTGAAGCAGGCGCACCGCGCCGAGCCACGGCTGGCGGTCATCGCCTACGGCAAGCTCGGCGGCAAGGAGCTGGGCTACGGCAGCGATCTCGACGTGGTCTTCCTCTACGACGACCAGGGCGAGCCCGACACCGACAAGGCTGCCGAGGTCTACGGCGCCTTCGTGCGCAAGGTGATCAACTGGCTGACGCTGCGCACCGCCGCGGGTGAGCTTTTCGACATCGACACGGCGCTGCGGCCCAACGGCAACTCCGGCATGCTGGTCACATCGATCGCATCCTTCGAGAAATACCAGACCGGCCGCGGCAGCAACACCGCCTGGACCTGGGAGCATCAGGCCCTGACCCGCGCACGCTGGTGTGCCGGCTTCGAAGAACTGGCACCGCAATTCGATGCCGTGCGCCGCAGCGTGTTGTGCGCGCCGCGCGACGCGGTGGCGCTGAGTGCCGAGGTGCGCACCATGCGCGAGAAGGTCCGCGAAGCCCACCGCGTGCGCAACGGCATGTTCGACGTGAAGCACAGCGCCGGCGGCATGATGGACGTGGAGTTCGCCGTGCAATACCTGGTGCTCGCGCATGGGGCTACGCACCCGGAGCTGATAGCCGATGTGGGGAACATCGCGTTGTTGCAACGGGCCGAAGATGGTGGTTTGCTGCCGGTGGGTGTCGGTTCGAAAGCGGCCGATGCTTACCGCGATCTGCGCCGCGCGCAACACCGGGCGCGACTCGACGAACAACCTACGCAAGTGGAACCCGCCGCGATGGCCATGCAGCGCGATGCCGTGCTGGCGCTGTGGCACGCGGTGTTCGACACGCCGGATGGCGCGGCGGGCTGAAGCGCGAGAGGTGCGGGCACCCTTCGACAGGCTCAGGGCGAACGGGAGGGTGGGCTGCGCTGCGGGTCCGACCGCTCGCACTGAGCCTGTCGAAGTGCCAGCCGCGCTCAGCGCCGCCCGCAGCACGCCCCCATGACCCCGCAACGCTGGCTCTGGCCCGCCTTCGCCGCCCTTCTCTGCTTGTCGGCTTGGCTAGGCTCCCACATCGACCAGACACACATCGACTGGCAACCCTCCCTAGCCCTCATCAACCCCTGGCGAGCCTTCACCGCCGTCGCCGTCCACTACAGCCAGCTACACCTCACCGCCAACCTCGCAGGCGCAGCACTCGTGGCCGCACTCGGCTTCGCAGCCCGCGTGCCTACCGCATCCACTCTTGCCTGGGCCGCCGCATGGCCGCTCACGCAGATCGGCCTGCTGCTCAAACCCGAGCTGCTGCACTATGGAGGCCTCTCCGGCGTGCTGCATGCAGGCGTCGCCGTAGTAGCAGTGCACCTGATCGCCACCGGCGCCACATCCCAACGCTGGGTCGGCGGCGCCTTGGTTGTCGGCGTGTGCGCCAAAGTGCTCAACGAATCACCCTGGGGCCCCGCCCTGCGCCACCCACCCGGCTGGGACATCGCCGTGGCGCCACTCGCCCACGCGACAGGCCTGGTCGCCGGCGTGGCCTGCGCGTTCGTCGCCGAATTCATGCGCCGCCGCGCGACCCTTCGAACCTCTTCCTGACCACTTCATGCTGCAGCGCAAATCCCATCTCGACACCCTGGCCGTCAGCTCGCTGATCGTCTGCTGTTTTCTCTGGGGCCTGAACCAGGTGGCGGCCAAGGCGGCCATGCCGGAAGTGCCGGCCCTGTGGCAGGCGGCTTCGCGCTCGCTGGGCGGCGCACTGCTGGTGTGGCTCTGGACGCGCTGGCGCGGCATTGCGCTGTTCGAGCACGACGCCACCTTGCGCGGCGGGCTGCTCGCGGGTTTGCTGTTCGCGACCGAATTCTTCTGCATCTACATCGGCCTGCAGTTCACCACCGCCTCGCGCATGGTCGTGTTCATCTACATCTCGCCCTTCGTGGTAGCCCTCGGCATGCCCTTCATCGCACGCTCGGAGCGGCTCTCGAAGCTGCAGATGGCCGGCCTGATGATAGCGTTCTCGGGCGTGGCCTGGGCCTTCGCCGAAGGCTTCACGCAATCCGCCGCGGGCGACAAACAATGGCTGGGCGATGCACTCGGCGTGGCGGCCGGCGTGATCTGGGGCGCGACCACGCTGGCCATCCGCGGCAGCCAGCTCACGCATGCCTCGGCCGAAAAAACGCTGCTCTACCAACTCTCGATCTCCGGCGTGCTGCTCGCGCTCGCCGCTTTGATCACCGGCGCGCGCGTGCCGGAATCGCTCTCGGCCATGGCCTGGAGCGCGATGCTGTTCCAGATCGTCGTGATCACCGCGATCAGTTATCTCGTGTGGTTTTGGCTGATCCGCAGCTACCCGGCCACGCGGCTCGCCTCGTTCACGCTGAGCACCCCCGTCTTCGGCCTGATCGCCGGCGCGATGCTGCTCGGCGAACCCATCACCACACGCCTGGTCGTGGCGCTGGTGGCGGTCGCCGTGGGCATCGTGCTGGTGAATCGGCGGGCGTGAATCCGGCGCGGGGGTTTAAGACGCGTACGCTGCGGCCATGAACGGCCTGCCGCTGCGCATCACGATCCGCCTGCTGCTGTGCGCGGCGATGTCGTGGGTCGTGTGGCGGCTCGGCGGGCTGGCGGTGATGGTCGTGACGGCACCGCTCTACGGCGTGGCGCTCGCGCGGCCCTTGATCGACCTGATGAGCGAACTGCGGCACGGCGCGCGCATGGCGGTCTGGCGATCGGTCGAAGGCCGGCACTTCGCCTTTCGCGGCACGCCGGTTCAAGTACTGGAAGACGCCGACCATGCGAGATGGATCCGCGCGGCCGACGTGCGCCGCATCGTCGGCTACACCGCGTCGCACGGGACGCTCGCGCTGACGTATCCCCACGGCTGGCGCGTGATGGGCCAACCGCCGGAACCGCATTTCGGCGAAGACGCGCTGATCACGCATCTGTCGAAAGAGAGTTCATCTGAGGCGCTGCGCTTTCGCCACTGGGCAGAGCGGGGGATCGTGTTTCCCGCGCAGCGGCAACGCGAGCGGCTGGGCATCCGGCTCCCGACGGCAGAGGCCGAAACCGAACCCCCGCGTTGAATTCAGTTCAGGCGCGAATCCGCCGCACCAGCGCCGTCGTCGAATATCCGTCCACGAACGACAACGCACGCGCATCGCCGCCCCAGCTCCGCACCCACCTGGTTTCTTCCAGCGTCTCGATGTCGTAATCGCCGCCCTTCACGTAGAGCTGCGGTCGCACCAGCTTGAGCAACTCGACCGGCGTGGCCTCGTCGAACAGCGTCACGAGGCTCACGCTCTCCAGCGCTGCCAGCACGCAGGCGCGGTCGATATCGGCATTGAGTGGCCGATCCGGCCCCTTGCCCAGCAGCCGCGCCGACGCGTCACTGTTCAGCCCGATCACCAGGCTCGCCCCCAGCGCCCGCGCCTGCGCCAGGTAGCTCACATGGCCGCGGTGCAGGATGTCGAACACGCCGTTGGTGAACACCACGGGCTGCGGCAACTCCGCGACGCGGCCAGCGAGTTCATGGCGAGGGCAGAGCTTGTCGAGGAAGGTGGTCATGGCAACTTGTCGAAGCGGATGATGTGCTGCGTCTTCCCCAAGCAAAACGGCCTGTTGCAAGCAGGCCGTCGAGCTGATGAACGCAGTTCGAAAAACTACGCCGGCTGCGCCCCTGCCGCGAGCTTGGCCGCTGCTGCTGCCGCCACGGCCTGCGTCACTTCCTTGCGGTAGCGGTTGAGCTCCTGCACGCTCGCGAAGCTGCGCTCCATCAGCAGGCTCATGTTGTGCAGAATGCGTTCAACGACCTTGGTTTCCCACACCGCATCGAACTGGATCTGCTTGTCCAGCCACTGCTCCAGCCACTCGGGGTTGGGCAGGCGGCTCTGCACGGTGTCGCGCGGGAACAGCGATGCGTTGACGTGCAGGTTGGTCGGATGCAGCGCCTGCGCGGTGCGGCGGGCGCTCGCCATCAGCACACCGACCTTGGCAAAGGCGGCGCGGGCTTCGTCCCCGAACTTCTGCAGCGCGCGCTTCATGTAGCGCAGGTAGGCGCCGCCGTGGCGGGCTTCGTCGCGCGCCAGGGTTTCGTAGATGGCCTGGATGACCGGCTCGGTGTGCCATTCGGCGGCGCGGCGATACCAGTGGTTCAGGCGAATCTCTCCGCAAAAATGCAGCATCAGCGTCTCCAACGCCGGGGCCGGGTCGAACTCGAAGCGCACTTCCTGCAGCTCGGCCTCGGTGGGCACGAGTTCGGGGCGGAACTTGCGCAGGTACTCCATCAGCACCAGCGAGTGTTTCTGCTCTTCGAAGAACCACACGCTCATGAAGCCGCAGAAATCGGCATCGTCCTTGTTGTCGCGCAGGAACATCTCGGTCGCGGGCAGGGCGGCCCACTCGGTGATGGCGTTCATCTTGATGGTTTGCGCCTGCTCATCGGTGAGCTTGCTGGCGTCGAACTGGTCCCAAGGAATGTCCTTGTCCATGTCCCATCGCACCGCTTCAAGCTGCTTGAAAAGTTCTGGGTAGATCATCGGCTGGCCTCGTAGTCGGCGCGATTCTAGTCTGCGCGCCGTGACGGCCCGCCTATGCGGCAGCACCTTCGGCAAGGTCTTTGGCGGGCAGCGCCGCGTACGCAAAGCAGCCACAAACGGATGCATGGATCGCGACGTAGAAAGGGTCGTTCTGCCGCCTGCTGGCAGTCCAAAAACCAACGGATGCAAAATGAAGACTGTTCGGTTATATTTGAAACCAATCAGTTCAAACGGTGAATGCCATGCCCAGTTTTGCCTTCTCTTTTCGATTCGAACAGAAACCAAAATTGACGGAACTCTGTGCGAAGAGCCGCCTCCAAAAACCCGATTCACGATTTTTGTCGCGTAGCCTGCCACGCAAACTGGCTGAAATCCCCGGGCGGTTCTCCTCCTCCCTCCTCCCTCCCTCCTTCGCCCGGGGGCGCTTCGCGACTCTCTTATTCCCCAACGGGGCTGCAGGCGCAGCCCCGTTGTCGTTTCCGCGGCCGGCGGCGGGCTGATTCGCGATGCGCCGCGTCGCCGTCGTCGGTTCCGGCATCGCCGGCCTCTCGGTCGCCCATGGCTTGGCCGGGCACGCACGCGTCACGCTGTTCGAGGCGGGCGACTATTTCGGCGGCCACACGCACACGGTGGATGTGACGCTGGACGGCTGCACCCACGGCGTCGACACCGGCTTTCTGGTGCTCAACGAGCGCACCTACCCGAAGCTGCTGGCGCTGTTCGAACAGCTCGGCGTGGAGATCGCCCAATCCGACATGTCGTTCTCGGTGCAGGTGCCCGGCCACGGCCGAACGCGCGATCTGGAATGGAGCGGCTGTGATCTGAACACCGTCTTCGCGCAGCGCGGCAACCTGGTGCGGCCGGGCTTCTGGCGCATGCTGCGCGACCTCTTGCGCTTCAACAAGCTGACGACGGCGCTCGCGCAGGCTGGCGACGAAGCCCAACTCGATCAACCCATCGGCGGCTTCCTGGCGCAGCACCGCTTCAGCGCCGAGTTTCGCGACTGGTACTTCCTGCCGATGATCGGCTGCATCTGGTCGTGCCCCACCGACCAGATGCTGCGCTTTCCGATCGCGACGATGATCCGCTTTTGCCACAACCACGGGCTGATACAGGTCGCCAACCGACCGCAGTGGTACACGGTACGTGGCGGCGCGCGCACTTATGTGGAGCGCATGCTGAAGTTCATCCCCGATGCGCGCCTGCGCGCGTCGGTGCGCGGGATTTGCCGCTCGCCGGCCGGTGGCGTGTTCGTGCGGACGGATGCGGGCACCGACCACTTCGACGACGTGGTGCTGGCCTGCCACAGCGACCAGTCGCTCGCGCTGCTGGCCGACGCTTCGGCCGAAGAAGCGGCGGTGCTCGGCGCGATCCGCTACCACCGCAACCGCGCGGTGCTGCACACCGATACATCGGTGCTGCCGAAGCGGCGCCTGGCCTGGGCCGCATGGAATTACGAGCGCGCTGCCGAGGGTTCGCGCGAGCAGGCTTCCGTCTGCCTGCACTACCTGCTGAATCGCCTGCAGCCGCTGCCGTTCAGCACGCCGGTGATCGTGTCGCTCAACCCGCTGACCGAACCGTACGCTGAAACCATCCACGGCGAGTTCGACTATGCGCACCCTGTCTTTGATGCAGCCGCCACCGCCGCCCAGCAAAAGCTGCCGGCGCTGCAGGGCCAGCGCAGCACCTGGTACTGCGGGGCGTGGACGCGCTACGGGTTTCACGAGGACGGCTTGATGTCCGGCCTGGCCGCGTGCGAGGCGATCAAGGCGCGCGCGGCGCAGACGGCGGCCGGGCGCGAGATGGCATCAGCATGAACTCCACGCCAAGCGCGCTCCGGTTCGACAGCGAACCGCTGATCGGCACCGGCCAGGTTCGCCACACGCGCCTGCGCCCGGCGCGCAACAGCTTCGCCTACCCCACCTACTTTCTGATGCTGCCGATGCGCAGCCTGCGCGAGCAGCCATCCGCCACGCTGGCGCGAAACCTCTTCGGGCTCATCAGCTTCTTCGATGCGGACCACGGCGATGGCGGTGCCGACAGCCTCGCCTGGCTCGATGCCTTGCTGGCGCGCGAAGGCATCGCCGATGCCACCGGCGAGGTCTGGCTGCACTGCTACCCGCGTGTGCTGGGCTTCACCTTCAAGCCGGTGAGCTTCTGGTACTGCCACCGTGCCGATGGTTCGCTCGCGGCCATCGTCGTCGAGGTCAACAACACCTTCGGCGAGCGGCACTGTTATCTGCTGGACGACCGGCATGCGGCGCTTGGTTTCGGGCAAGAGCTGCGGGCCGACAAGGTGTTTCATGTATCGCCGTTCTGCGATGTGGCGGGGAGCTACCGCTTCCGCTTCATGCGGACGGGTTTGCATCCGAACGGCGGCGCGTCGCGTAGTCAGGATTCGATGACCGCAAGCGTCCAAACCGCAGCCCAGGCAGTCGCAAGAACAGTCGCCCGCATCGACCACCACGACGCCCACGGCTTGCTGATCCAGACCAGCGTCAGCGGTGACCTGGCCGTGCTCACGCCGGCCCGCATCCGCGCTGCGTTTTTCGGCATGCCGCTGATGACGCTGGGCGTGATCGCGCGCATCCACTGGCAGGCGCTGCGGCTTTTCGCCAAGCGCGTTCCGTTCTTTCGCAAACCGGCGCCGCCGCCCGCGTTTGTCAGCCGCCCATGACCCTCCCCGAATCCCTTCCACACGCCACGCCATGACCCGCAGCACCACTCTCCGATCGCCCCCGTTTGCCGAATCGGCACCGGCCGCCGCGCGCGCCGTGCTCCGCTTGTTGAAGGGCCTGAAACACGGCACGCTCGATCTGCAGTTGCCCGATGGTTCGTCGGCCCATTTCGGCAGCCAGGCGCCGGGCGAACCGCGCGCCACCATGCGGCTGCGCAACTGGAACGTGTGCTCGGCCGCGCTGCGATCGGGCGACATCGGCTTTGCCGAAAGTTACATCGCCGGCGACTGGAACACGCCCGACCTGACCGCGCTGCTCACGCTGCTGGTCGCCAATCGCGACGAAGTGGAATCGGTCGTCTACGGCACCTGGTGGGGCTCGCTGCTGTACCGCGCCAAGCACCTGTTCAACCGCAATTCGCGCCGCGGCAGCGCCAAGAACATCCATGCCCACTACGACCTGGGAAACGAGTTCTACCGCCTGTGGCTGGACCCGACGATGAACTACAGCAGCGCCTGGTTCGAGGGCGACCGCTCGGGCGACCTGCCCACCGCGCAATGGGCCAAGGTGCGGCGCGCGCTGGCCGAATGCGATGTGAAGGCCGGCGACCGCGTGCTGGATATCGGCTGCGGCTGGGGCGCACTGGCCGAATGCGCGGCGCGCAATTTCGGCGCCACGGTGACAGGTGTGACGCTCTCGAGAGAGCAGTTGGCCTGGGGCCAGGAGCGCCTGGCCCAAGCCGGCCTGCGGGGCGACTTGCGCTACCAGGATTACCGCGACATCGCCGACGGCCCCTTCGATGCGATCGCGTCGATCGAGATGTTCGAAGCCGTGGGCGTCGAATACTGGCCGAGCTTTTTCGAGACACTCAAGGCGCAGCTCAAGCCCGGCGGCAAGGCCTGCGTACAGAGCATCACCATCCGCGACGACCTCTTCGCGCGCTATGTGAAGTCGACCGATTTCATCCAGCAGTACATCTTCCCCGGCGGCCTGTTGCCGAGCCCGAGCGCCTTCCGCGCGGCAGCGGCCAAGGCGGGCTTGCGCGTGGTCAACGAACTCGACTTCGGGCTCGACTACGCCGAAACGCTGCACCGCTGGCGCGAGCGTTTTCAGGCGGCCGATGGGCCGGTGCGCAAGCTCGGCTTCGACACGCGCTTCATGCGCATCTGGGAGTTCTACCTGGCCTATTGCGAGGCCGCTTTTGCGACCGGCAATACGAGCGTCATGCAGTTCACGCTGCAGCGCGATTGAGGCCGGCTTGACTGCTTCCGATCACATCGCGGGCGCAGCTTCGCGCGGCGGTTTCTCACGCCGCGCGGTGCTGGTCACGCTCGGCGCTTTGGCGACAGGACGCGCATGGGCGCGCTCATCGGCCGTGCCATCGGAAGTCAGCAGCGAAATCGCCGACGCACGGCAACTGGGCAGCGGCACGCTCAAGTGGTTCGGCTTCTCGGTGTACGAAGCGCGGCTCTGGGCCGGCACGGGTTTTCAGGCGGGTGACTTCGACGCAGTGCCCTTTGCGCTCGAAATCGAATACGCCCGCAGAATAGCCGGCCGCAGCATCGCCGAGCGCAGCCTGACCGAGATGAAGCGCGCCGGCGCCGCCATCAGCGAATCCCAGCGCGCCCAATGGCTGGCGTTGATGACACAGGCCTTTCCCGACGTGGGCGCGGGGGACCGCATCACGGGCGTGTTTCAGCCGGCCACCGGCACGCGCTTCTACTTCAACGGCGTGCTGCGCAGCGAGACGCGCGATGCCGACTTCGCCGAGCGTTTCTTCGGCATCTGGCTGGCACCGCACACCTCGGAGCCCGAACTGCGCCGGCACTTGCTGGGCGCCGCGCGATGAACCCGGCGGCGACTTCGCCTGGCGCGGCGGCCGTGCCGATCGCATCCGCGGCATCCGAGCAGATCCACTCGACATCCTGGCGTGGCGGATGGCGGCAGGGCGGCGCTTACGGTGGCTTGGGCCTGCCGCTCGCGTTCGTCGCGCTGCCGCTCTACGTGATCCTGCCCAACTACTACACGAGCGAACTCGGTGTGCCGCTGGCCGCATTGGGCGCGGTGCTGCTCGGCGCGCGGCTGCTCGACGCGATCACCGACCCGCTCATCGGACGCTGGGCCGACAGGCTCTTCGCACGCTCAGCCCGTAAGGCCTGGCAGGCGGCAGCGCTGGCGGCGGTCGTGCTCGCCATCGGCTTTGCGGCGCTGTTCTTCCCGCCGGTGCAAGGCACCGCGAACCTGCTGATCTGGTGCGCCGCGCTGCTGGCCGTGACCTACCTCGGCTACAGCGTCATCAGCGTGATCCATCAGGCCTGGGGCGCGCGGCTGGGTGGCGACGAAGCCCAGCGCGCGCGCATCGTGGCATGGCGTGAAGGCTTGGCATTGGCGGGCGTGCTGATGGCGAGCGTGCTGCCACCGGTGGCGGGGCTGGGCGTGACGACGGTGGTGTTTGCTGTTGCTTTGGGCGCTGGCATGGCGCTGTTGTGACGCGCGCCGCGGCCATCTTTTTCCGAAGTCCCAAGAGCCGCGCGCGCACAGGCTCCAGCCGGTTCTCCCTCGATGCGCCTGCCGCTCGCCAACCCCGCCTTCCGCCGGCTGCTCGCGATCTATCTCGTCAACGGCATCGCGAGCGCCGTGCCGGCCACGCTGGTGCTGTTCTTCATCCGCGACCGGCTGCAGGCGCCCAGCTACGAGCCGCTGTTTCTGGCAGCCTACTTTGCGGCAGCGGGGCTGGCGATTCCGCTCTGGGTGCGCGTGGTCGCGCGGCTCGGCCTGGCGCGCACCTGGCTCATCGCCATGGTGCTCGCCATCGTCGTCTTCGGCTGGGCTGCCTTGCTGGGCGCAGGCGATGTGGCGGCGTTCGTGATCGTCTGCGTATTGAGCGGCGCGGCACTCAGCGCCGACCTCACGCTGCCGAGCGCCATGCTCACCGGCGTGATCCAGCGCGCCGGCCACAGCGGCCGGGCCGAAGGCGCTTACGTCGGCTGGTGGAGCTTTGCGACCAAGCTCAACCTGGCGCTGGCCGCCGGTGTCTCGCTGCCCGCGCTGCAGGCCTTCGGCTATGCGCCGGGCAGCCGCGGCGAGCCGGCGCTCACGGCCCTGACGCTCGCCTATTGCCTACTGCCCTGCGTGCTCAAGCTGGCGGCGGCCGCGCTGCTGTACGGCCTCTGGATCCGCTCGCCCAAATCATCCCAAGGAACCGCATGAACCCCTCACGGCGCTTCGCCGCCCTGGCACTGGTTGCCGCCTCGTTTGTTGCCACGCTCGCCGGCTGCGCCGGCGCACCGACCGTGGCCGATTACGCCACGCAAACCCCCGCCTTCGACCTGAAGACCTACTTCGATGGCGACTTGGTGGCGCACGGCGTGTTCACCGACCGCGCCGGCAAGGTGCAGCGCCGCTTCGTCGTGCAGCTCAAGGGAAGCTGGGTCGGCAACGACGGCACGCTGGACGAAGCCTTCACCTACAGCGACGGCAAGACCGAGCGCCGCGTCTGGCACATACAGAAGCTCCCCGATGCCGATGGTCACGGCCGCTACACCGGCACCGCCGACGATGTCCTCGGCACCGCCACCGGCGAATCGGCCGGCAATGCGCTGCGCTGGAACTACACGCTCAAGCTGCCGGTGGACGGCAAGGTCTACGAGGTGCAGTTCGACGACTGGATGGTCCTCATCGACCGGCAGGTGATGATCAACAAGGCGGCGATGAGCAAGTTCGGTGTGCACCTGGGCGATGTGACGCTCTCTTTCCGCAAACCCTGAGCGCGCCGACCATCATGTCGCTCAACCCGCCCATCGCCGATTGGACCGGCCGCGTCGTCTGGCTCATCGGTGCCTCCTCGGGCATCGGCCGCGCCACGGCGGAGCTTCTGCATGCGCGCGGCGCCAAGGTCGTGGTCTCGGCGCGCGACGCGACGAGCATCCGCACGTTCGAGGCCGAGCACGCCGGCAGCCTGGGCCTGGCACTCGACGCGACCGACCGCGAGGCCATGGCTGCAGCCGCCGACCGCATCGTCACCGAGCGCGGGCGCATCGATCTGGCGATCTATTGCGCAGGCCACTACAAGGCGATGCGCGCGACCGATTTCGACCTGGACGAAGCATTGCAGCACGACCGCGTCAACTACGCCGGCGCGCTGCACATGCTGGCCGCCGTGCTGCCGGTCTTGCTGAAGCAGAAGTCGGGTCACGTGAGCGTGATCTCCAGCGTGGCCGGCTACCGCGGCCTGCCGAATTCACTCGCCTACGGCCCGACCAAGGCGGCGCTGATCAACCTGGCGCAAACGCTTTATCTCGACCTGCACCCGCTCGGCATCGGCGTTTCGGTCATCAACCCCGGCTTTGTGGAAACCTCACTCACCGCGACCAACAGCTTTCGCATGCCGGCGTTGATCACGCCCGAGGAGGCCGCGCGTGAGATGGTCAAGGGCTGGTCGGCAGGGCGCTTCGAGATCCACTTTCCGAAGCGCTTCACGCTGTGGCTGAAAGCGCTGCGGCATGTGGGCGACGGGCTGTACTTCCGGGCGATCCACAAGGCGACCGGGATGTAGCGGGTCAGCCGCGTCCTTGAGCAATAAGCCGGGTCGCCAACTCGGTGAGGTCGCGCACCACGTGCGTCGGCTCGACATCGGCATCCGGCCGGCATGGATGACCTTCGGCGCGATGAACCCAGGCGCTGTGCAAGCCCGCACGGTGCGCGCCGACGACATCGAGCGCCCAGTCGTCACCGATGTGCAGCACCTCGTGCGGCGCCGCGCCCACGCGCCGGCAGGCCTCGTGAAACGCGCGAGGGTCGGGCTTTCCGATGCCGAACTCACGCGCCGAGACCACGCCGACGAAGTGATGCGCGATGCCGATGCGGGCCAGGTCGGCATTGCCGTTCGTCAGCGCCACGATGGGCCAGCGCGCGGCGAGCGCTTCAAGTGCGGGCAGTGCATCATCGAAACATTCGACGCGGTTGCGGCCTTCGAAAAACACCTCGAAGGCTGGCACGGCCAGCGCCGGGTCGTCACCGCATTGGGTCAACGCCCGGGCCACGCTTTCGAGCCGCATGCGGGTGAAATCGAGCCCCCATTCCGGATGCTCGCGCTCGACCTGTTCGCGGATGGCGCGCAGCGCGGCGGTGTCGAAGCGCTGCGCCGTCGCTGGCGCATGAATGGCGAGGAAGCCGTGCAGATCGGCTTCGGCGCGCGCGATGGCCGGCCACACAGGCCAGAGGGTGTCGTCGAGATCCAGCGTCAACCCGCGCAGGGCCGATCCCTGCACGCTCACCGCAGCCAGCCCTTGCGCCGGAAGAAGATGAAGGGCGCGGCCACCGAGGCGAGCATCAGCCCGAGCGCAAACGCATAGCCATAGCGCCAGTCGAGCTCGGGCATGGCCTTGAAGTTCATGCCGTAGACGCTGGCGATCAGCGTGGGCGGAAGCAGCGCCACGCTCGCCACCGAGAAGATCTTGATGATCTTGTTCTGGTTGATGTTGATGAAGCCGACCGTGGCGTTCATCAGGAAGTTGATCTTGTCGAACAGGAAGGTGCTGTGGCTGTCGAGCGAATCGATGTCGCGCAGGATCTGCCGCGCCTCCTCGAACTGCTCGGCGTTGAGCATGCGGCTGCGCATCATGAAGCTGATGGCGCGGCGCGTGTCCATCACGTTGCGGCGGATGCGGCCGTTCAGGTCTTCCTCGCGCGCGATGGCGCTCAGCGCCGCGCCCGCACCCTGGTCGTTGAGGTCTTGCTTGAGCACGCTGGCACTCACCTGCTCCAGGCTGTCGTAGATGCCTTCGAGCGCATCGGCGCTGTACTCGGCATCGGCGTCGTAGAGCTTGAGCAGCACGTCTTTCGCGTCTTCGATCAGGGCCGGAATGCGCCGGGCGCGCAGGCGCAGCAGGCGGAACACCGGCAGGTCTTCGGCATGCACCGAGAACAGCACGTTCTTGAACAGGATGAAGGCCACCCGCACGTTGCGCGGCGTGCGGTCGTCGTCGATCAGAAAGTCGGAGCGGATGTGCAGCTCGCCGTTGTCTTCTTCGTAGAAGCGGGCGGATTCCTCGAGGTCGTCGTCGACGGCGTCGTCGGGGATGGTGACGCCGAAGTGCTGCGCGATCCAGCCTTTTTCTTCGGGGGTCGGCGCGTCCAGATCGACCCAGACCGGCTGAAGGCGTGTGAGCGCGTCGGCCAGTTCGTCCAGGCTTTCGATTTCTTCCTGAAAGAGCCGGCCGTTGGCCAGCGTGAACACATTCAGCATGTGGGCTCCAACGCGGTCACTCACCCGCGAGGCGAGTCCCCGGGAATGCAAACCGCTGATTATTGCATCGGCTGGAAGGCCCCGATCGGGGCAGATGGAGCCGGGCCGGGGCCACGCGGCCGGACCCTGTGAGCATTGGTGTCACTGACTTGTCACACGCCGCGAAGCGGCGTAATCTGGCTTCGAAGGCGGTTGTCAATCCCTTGTTTGCAGCCACCTTTCCATCAGTGCTTCAGTTCCCCCACCCCTGAGAAAGGACACCACATGAACTTGACCATCAGCGGACATCACCTCGACGTGACGCCAGCTCTGAGAGAGTATGTGCTTACAAAGTTGGATCGGGTCACACGCCACTTCGACCAGGTGGTCGACATCAATGTGCTGCTGTCGGTGGAGAAGCTGAAGGAAAAGGAACGAAGGCAAAAGGCGGAAGTCACCGTCCACGTCAAGGGCAAGGACATCTTCGTCGAGCAGTCGAGCGAGGACCTTTACGCCGCGATCGACCAGCTCATGGACAAGCTAGACCGACAGGTCTGCCGCCACAAGGACAAGGTTCAGGACCATCACCACGCGTCCGCCAAGCGGATCGACGCGGCACCCTTGATCGAGTAGGCGCGGCTCCGGCAGCCAAAACCGAGCGGCCTGCGGGCCGCTTTTTTGCGCTCGACGCCGGGCCTGGATATGCCCCCTTCATCCGGGGGGTTGAGCGCCGTTGTTGCGTTGCAGCACCGTGGGCACAATCCGGACACTCGCGAGGCTCAGGGCATTCCCTCAAATGCACACCGCGCCCATAATTCGCCAACTTGTAACCTACTGATCGTCTGGTCCGGCCAAAAGCCCGAACACTCGACACGTGCCATCGATGAACCGCCTCGCCGCCATCCTGCCTCCCAGCAACGTGCTCGTGGACGTCGACGCCACCAGCAAAAAACGCGCGTTCGAACACGCGGGCCTGCTGTTCGAGAACCAGCACGCAATCGCGCGCGCCACGGTCACAGACAACCTCTTCGCTCGAGAACGACTCGGCTCCACCGGACTCGGCCACGGCGTGGCGATCCCGCACGGCCGCATCAAGGGGCTGAAGAACCCGCTCGCCGCGGTGCTGCGCGTGCAGCAGCCGATCCCTTTCGACGCGCCGGACGACGAGCCCGTCAGCCTGTTGATTTTTTTGCTCGTCCCTGAAGCCGCCACCCAGCGCCACCTCGAGATCCTCTCGGAAATCGCCGAAATGCTCTCGGACCGAGAGCTGCGCGAGCGCCTCAAGACCGAAGGCGACGCGGCGGCTGTGCACCAGCTCATCGCGAATTGGGAGCCGTTGAAGTCGGTGGCTTGATCGATGCTCGCGACGGGCGTTGAGCGCGCGAGACGAGGGGCCCCATGAAGCCGAGCGTCATAAGCGCTGAAGCGCTGTTCGAAGAGCACCGCGCCATCCTGCACTGGGAGTGGATCGCCGGCCACGCGCACCCGGAGCGCCGGTTCGACGAAGCGGCGGTGCGCAACGCGCAATCGGCCGCCGATCTGGTCGGCTACCTGAACTACATCCACCCGTACCGCGTGCAGATCGTCGGCCGGCGCGAGGTGGCGTACCTGAACGAGAGCAGCCCCGAGGTGACCGAGCGGCGCATCTCGCGCATCGTCACGCTGGAGCCGCCGGTGCTCATTTGCGCCGACGGGCAGATCCCGCCCGACAAGCTCGTCGCGCTCTGTGACCGTGCCGACATTCCGCTGTTCGCGACAGACGAATCGGCCGGCCATGTGATCGACGTGGTGCGCGCTTATCTCGGCCAGCACTTTGCCGAGCGCACCACGCGCCACGGCGTATTCATGGACATCCTTGGCGTCGGCGTGTTGATCACCGGCGAGTCCGGCCTGGGCAAGAGCGAACTCGGCCTCGAGCTGATTTCACGCGGCCACGGGCTGGTGGCCGATGACGCGGTCGATCTTTACCGTGTTTCGCAAACCTCGCTCGAAGGCCGTTGCCCCGAGCTGCTGATGAATTTGCTCGAAGTCCGCGGCATCGGCCTGCTCGACATCAAGGCGATCTTCGGCGAGACCGCCGTGCGCCGGAAGATGCGGCTCAAGCTCATCGTTCACCTGGTCCGCAAGGAGACGATGGACCGCGAGTTCGAGCGTCTGCCGTACGAGCCGCTGAACGAAGACATCCTCGACGTGCCCGTGCGCAAGACGGTGATCGCGGTGGACGCTGGTCGCAACTTGGCCGTGCTGGTGGAAGCCGCCGTGCGCAACACGATTCTCCAGTTGCGCGGCATCGACACTTACAAAGAGTTCATCGAGCGCCACGAGAAGGCGATGCTCAAGCCAGAATAGCTACTTCTGCTGCTTGAACTCGCAGTTCTTCTTCGTGCAGGTCGCGTACAGCGCCAGCGCGTGATCCTGCAGTTCGAAGCCACGCGTTTGCGCGATGCTGCGCTGGCGCTTTTCGATCTCGGCGTCGAAGAACTCCTCGACGCGGCCGCAATCGACGCACACCAGGTGATCGTGGTGCTTGCCTTCGTTCAGCTCGAACACCGCCTTGCCGCTCTCGAAATGGTTACGCGAGAGGATGCCCGCCTGCTCGAACTGCATCAGGACCCGGTAGACGGTGGCCAAGCCCACGTCGGCCCCTTCGGCGAGCAGGGTCTTGAACACGTCTTCGGCGCTCATGTGACGTTGCGCGGTGTTCTGGAAAACCTCCAGCACCTTGATGCGCGGCAGTGTGGCCTTGAGCCCGCTGTTCTTCAATTCGTCGGCGTGTGACATGGTTCGATGAGTGCTGGCAGGGTTGAAAAGGGGCGCGGAACCCAGCCGCTAGAATCGTCCGATCATATCGAGGTTGCCGCCCGCTGTCGGCGCGCCGGGTCCAACATCATGCGTTTGTCTTCGCGTTTGCGTTCCTCCGCTCTGCCCCTTTTCGCGAGCCTCGCGCTGGTGGGCTGCCAGTCGCTCCAGTCGAGCGACAGCTTCTTCGGCGTGATCACGCCTTACCGCGTCGAGATCGTGCAAGGCAACGTGATCACCAAGGAGCAGGCCGCCCTCATCAAGCCGGGCGTCAGCCGCGCCCAGGTGCGCGACACGCTCGGCTCGCCGCTGCTGACCGATGTGTTCCATGCCGACCGCTGGGATTACGTCTTCACCATCCGCCGCCAGGGCGCGGAGCCGCAACTGCGCCGCGTCATCGTGCTGTTCGATGGCGAAAACCTCAAGAGCATCGACACCGGCGGGGAGCTGCCGGCCGAGCGCGATTTCGTCGCCTCCATCGACACCTACAAGAGTTCGCGCAGTGCGCCGCTGCTGGAGTTGTCGCCGGAGCAGGTCAAGGCCTTGCCGATCCCGCCCAAGCCGGCCCCCGTGCCGCCCGAGCCTGCTGCGCCGGAGCGCGTGTACCCGCCTCTCGAGCCGCGTTCATGAGCGGCTTGCGCATCGCCGTGGCCGGTGCGTCCGGCCGCATGGGCCGCATGCTGATCGAAGCCATTGCCGCGGCTGACGACCTGGTGCTCTCGGGCGCGCTCGACATGCCCCACAGCCCCTCCATCGGGCAGGACGCCGGCGCCTTTCTGGCACGCGAACTCGGCGTGGCGATCACCGGCGACCTGCGCGCCGGGTTGAAGGGTGCCGATGTGCTGATCGACTTCACCCGGCCCGAAGGCACGCTCGCGCATTTGGCAGTGTGCCGAGAGCTGGGCGTCAAGGCGGTAATCGGTACGACCGGTTTCACCGACGAACAAAAAGCCCGGATCGCCGAGCACGCCCACCACATCGCGATCGTGATGGCACCCAACATGAGCCTGGGCGTGAACGTGGTGCTCAAGCTGCTGGCGATGGCCGCGCGTGCGCTCGACCAGGGCTACGACATCGAGATCGTCGAAGCCCACCACCGCCACAAGGTCGACGCGCCCAGCGGCACCGCGCTCGCGATGGGCGAAGCGGTGGCCGGCGCGCTCGGCCGCGACCTGAAAAAAGTCGCTATCTACGGCCGTGAAGGCGTGACGGGCGAGCGCGACCCCTCGACCATCGGCTTTGCCACCGTGCGCGGCGGCGACATCGTGGGCGACCACACCGTCATGTTCTGCGGCACCGGTGAGCGCATCGAAATCGCCCACAAGTCGAGCAGCCGGGTGAGCTATGCGCAGGGCAGCTTGCGCGCGGCGCGTTTCCTTGCTGCACATTCGACGGGCCTCTTCGGCATGAACGACGTGCTCGGTCTGGAATGACCGCGCACGACCACGCGGGATGCCCATGACCGGCTTCGAAGGCTTCTGGTCGCAAGGCGACTTCATCACCCGCAGCGTGGCCGTGCTGCTCCTGCTGATGTCGGTCAGCGCCTGGGTCGTGATCTTCTGGAAGGGTTGGCTGCTGCGCCGCGTGCGAAGCGACATCGAACGTGCCGTGCCCGCCTTCTGGGCCGCGCCTACGCTCGCCGCAGGCCGCGAGCGACTGGCCGCCTTCGACCGTGAATCGGCGCTCAGCCCGCTGCTCGCCGCAGCCATGGCCACGCCGGCCGGCGGCACGCTCGAATCCAAGGGCCATGTCGATTCGCAGCTCACGCGCCGCCTGCGCGATGCCCTGCACGGCGTGCTGGCGCACCTGCAGTTCGGGCAGGTGCTGCTGGCATCGATCGGCAGCACGGCGCCTTTCATCGGCCTCTTCGGCACGGTGTGGGGCATCTATCACGCGCTCATCAGCATTTCGGCCGCCGGCGCGATGACGGTGGAGCGCGTCTCCGGCCCGGTCGGTGAAGCGCTGGTGATGACGGCCGCGGGCCTCGCCGTGGCCATCCCCGCCGTGCTGGCCTACAACATCTTCGGCAAGATGGTCGGCGCGAGCGAAGCCGAACTCGAAGGCTTCGCCCACGACCTGCGCGAGATGATTACCGACGAATCCGGCAAGGCACGCACACCGCCCGAGCGCGGCACCGAAGGCTGACTGCCATGGCTTTCGGCCGCCTGGAGCGCACCTCTCGCCCGCCGCCGATGAGCGACATCAACATGACGCCATTGATCGACGTGATGCTGGTGCTGCTGGTGATCTTCATGATCACCGCGCCGCTGATGACCTCCAGCCTCAAGCTCGACCTGCCCAAGAGCGACGCCGCCAAGCCCACCGACACGCCCCAATTCATCAGCGTGGCGCTCGACCCGCAAGGCGTGCTGCATTTCGGCGACGAGGTACTCGACCTGCCCGCCTTCACCGCCCGCGTGGCCGAAGCCGCCCGCAAGAATCCGCAGACCGAAGTGCAGCTCCGCGCCGACCAGAGCGTGCCCTACGGCAAGGTCGCCGAGCTGATCGGCCTGGTGCAAAAGGCCGGCCTGAACCGCATCGGCTTCGTGACCCAAGCGCCGGCCCCGGCCAAACCCTAGCGCCCGTTGCGTGGGCGACATGCAATGCACATCATCCACAACCCCCTGCACCACCTGCACGCCGGCCGACACGAGATGTTTCGCGGCCGGCTCGTGCCCTGCCACGAAACGCCCGAGCGGCTCGACCATGTGATGGCCGAACTGCAGCGGCGGCCCCTCGGCACGCTGCGCGGACCGGACGAGATCGATGTGGACCTTTTGGCGCGCATCCACAGCCGGCGCTACCTCGACTTTCTGGCCGGCGCTTGGGACGAATGGATCGCACTCGACCCGGCCAATGCCGAGATCGATGTGCTGCCCGCGGTGTGGCCAGTGCGCGGCTTCCGATCGGATGTGCTGCCGGAGAGTTTTGCGGCGCGCATCGGCCTGTTCTCGTTCGATGCCGGCTCGCCGTTGACGGCCGGCACCTGGGCTGCGGCCAAGTCGGGCGCGGCCTGCGCCATCACCGCCGCGCGTGAGGTGATGAACGCGGCCGGGGCCAACCGTAGCGCCTTCGCCCTCACCCGCCCGCCGGGCCACCACGCCGGGGCGGATTTTTTCGGCGGTTACTGCTTCCTCAACAACTCGGCGCTCGCCGCGCAAACCCTGCTCGACAGCGGACTGGAACGCGTGGCCGTGCTGGATGTGGATTACCACCACGGCAACGGCACGCAGAGCATCTTCTACGAACGGCGCGATGTGCTGACCGTCTCGCTCCACGGCGACCCACGCACCGAATACCCGTTCTTCCTCGGCCACGCCGACGAACGTGGCGCGGGCGACGGTGAAGGCTTCAACCTGAACCTGCCCTTGCCCTACGGCAGCTCGTTCGCGACCTGGCGCGCGGCCTTGCAACAGGCGATCACCGCCGTGCGCAACCACGGCGCTCAGGCGGTGGTCGTGGCGCTGGGTGTGGACACCTTCGAGGGCGATCCGATCTCGGGCTTCGGCCTGCGTACCGCCGATTACCTGAGTCTCGGCCAAGACATCGCGACGCTGGACCTGCCGACGGTCTTCGTCTTCGAAGGCGGCTATGCGGTCGCCGAGGTCGGTATCAACACGGTCAACGTGCTGGAAGGCTTTCTGGGCTGATCAATCGACCGGCTCGACGCCCGTCATCAGGGCAATGAACCGGTCGATGCCGATGTTGCCGCCGGAGAGCGTGATGCCGACGCGCTTGCCTTCGAAGCGTTTCTTGTTCTGCATCAGCGCCGCGAGCGCATTGGCGCCGGAAGGCTCCAGCACGACCTTCATGCGCTCGAAGGCGAAGCGCATCGCCTCGACGGTGGCCGGGTCAGGAACGGCGAATACGTCCGTCACCAGCGCCTGGATGACCTCGAACGGATGCTTGCCAACCGCTTGCGTCTGCTGCCCGTCGCAGATGGTGCGCGGCACCTCGATGCTGACGATCTTGCCGGCGCGCAGCGACTGCTGCATGTCGTTGCCACGCTCGGGTTCGGCGCCGAACACCTCGATGTTCGGCAGCAGATGCTTGGCCGCGACCGTGCAGCCCGACAAGAATCCACCGCCGCCGGCGCAGACGATCAGCGCATCGAGCGGGCCCACGTCTTCGATCAATTCGAGCGCCGCCGTGCCTTGCCCGGCCATCACCGGCAGGTGGTCGAAGGGCGGGATCAAGGCGGCGCCGCGCTCTTCGACCAACGCGGTCGCAATGGCAGCGCGGTCTTCCTTGTAGCGGTCGTAGATGATGACTTCGGCGCCGTAGCCGCGCGTGGCCGCGAGCTTGAGCGCGGGTGCATCGTGCGGCATGACGATGGTCGCCTTGCAGCCGTGCAGCCGCGCCGCGAGCGCCACGGCCTGGGCGTGGTTACCGGACGAGAACGCCACCACGCCGCGCGCCCGCTGCGCATCCGTCAGCACATTGACCGAGTTGTAGCCGCCGCGAAACTTGAAGGCGCCCATGCGCTGCAAGTTCTCGGCCTTCATGAAAACCTGCGCGCCGAGCATGTCGTTCAGCGTTTGCGAGGTGAGCGCGGGCGTTCGGTGGGCGACGCCTTTCAGGCGGGCGGCAGCGGCTTGGATGTCGGTGAATTGCAGCATGGTGGCGATGAGGTCAGGCAATCGGTGGAGGAAGGATCATGCAGTGCGGTCAGGCCGTGTGCGAGGCGTGCCCGCGGCGCCAGGCATTCGACAGTGCTTGTGCCCACGAGCTTGCGCGCGAGACGATCCCCGCGGCGATCCGGCCGGCCGATGTCAATGCCAGCGGCGCAGCCTCGCAGTGTGCCACCCACGCCAGCTCACAATCGCTGGTAGCCGTCAGCGTGAACCAGCCCGCCGCGTCGGTGCGCTGCGATTCACCACTGCGCAGCCGCTGCATGGCGGGCGCACCAACTTCCCCCAGCCAGCGCACCGGCTCGACCAGCATGAGTTCGCCGCGGGTCACGATGACCTCGCTGCCGGCGGCGAGGCGCATCAGGCGCGAGTCGCCCGCGCGCAGGCGCAACTTCACCGGCAAGCGTGAATCCAGGGGCAAAGCAGTTCGAACATCGGTGGTCGTGCGCATCATCGGGCCTCGTGACAGTGGATGAATCAGGAGTCCACGATAGACAGCACGCCCCGTTCGCAAAAGGCACAGCACAGCACCTTCACGAGCCGATCAAGCAACTCATCGCGGCGCTGTTATCCCCCGCCGCCCGCCCGTCTGTTCTGGCCCACCCGCAGCGTCTGCGCCATCATCGGGGTTGCATGGAAGCCCAACCCCTCTATCTGCGCATCGCCCGCCACTACCGCGGCGCGATCCAGTCCGGCGCGCTGACGGCCGGCGACGCGATGCCTTCGGTCCGGGCGCTGACGCGGCTGCACAGCGTGAGCCTTTCGACCGCGCTGCAGGCCTGTCGCAGCCTGGAGGACGAAGGCTTGGTCGAGGCCCGGCCGCGCTCCGGCTACTTCGTGCTGAAAGCGCGGCGCGCTTCGATGGCGCCGCTGGTCGAGCCCGATCCGCGCGCGATCGATCCGGCGCAATACGTTGGGGTGCACGACCGCGTGTCGCGCTTCGTCGCGATGAGCGAGCGCCATGCGATCCACGCCGACTTTGCCGCCACCTACGCCACGGCCGCAGCGTACCCGGGCGATGACCTGAAGCAAGCGGCCATGCGCGCGCTGCGCCGCGACCCGGGCCTGCTGGTGCGCGCCGGGCCGCTGCAGGCCGAGCCGGCGCTGCGCGGCGCCATTGCCCGCCGCGCGCTCGATGCCGGCATGAACCTGAGCCCCGACGACATCACCGTCACGCATGGCTGCATCGAGGCGCTGAACGTGGCGCTGCGGGCCGTGGCGCAGCCGGGCGACACCATCGCCGTCGAGTCGCCCACGTACTTCGGCCTGCTGCAGGTGCTGGAAAGCCTCGGCCTGCGCGCGCTCGAAATCCCCACCAGCCCGACCACCGGCATCTCGATCGAGGCGCTGGCCTTTGCGCTGCAGACGCATCCGCACATCAAGGCGCTGGTGGTGATGCCCAACCTGCACAACCCGCTCAGCAGCGTGATGACGGACGCCGACAAGGCGCGGCTGGTCGAACTGTGCGAAGAGCACAGCGTGCCGCTGATCGAGGACGACACCTACGGCGGGTTGGGCGACGACGACACGCCGCTGAAGGCCCTCAAGTCATGGGACCTGACCGGCAACGTCATCCACTGCGCTTCTCTGCGCAAGACACTTGCGCCGGGCATGCGGCTGGGCTGGATGAGCGGCGGGCGCTGGCAGGCGCGCGTGCAGATGCTGAAGTATTCGCAGAGCCGCGCCAACGAAGCGCTCTCGCAACTGGCGATGGCGGAGTTCATGGCGTCGAGCGCGCACGACCGGCACCTGGCGCGGCTACGCCGGCTGTTGAAGCGGCAGCGCGAGCAGGTGGCCGAAGCCATCGCCACGCATTTCCCGGCCGGCACGCGGCTGAGCGAACCGCGCGGCAGCATGCTGTTGTGGGTCGAATTGCCCGACCGCCGGTCGGCTCAGGGCGTGTTCGATGCGGCGCTGGTGCAGGGTATTCGCATCGCGCCGGGTTCGCTGTTTTCGAACTCGAACCGCTTCGACCACTTCATGCGGATCAGTTGCGGCGCGCCGTTCACGCCGGAGATGGATCAGGCTTTGCAACGGCTGGCCGCGACCGTGGCCGCGCGGCCCTGATCAGCAGCGCTTCGATCAGCCGACGTGCGCCAGCGCCGCGCGGCCCGTGCCGAGCTTGAACACCGCGACAGACGCCACGAGCTGACGCGCCTGGCCTCTGAGGCTTTCGGCAGCAGCGGCCGACTCTTCGACCAGCGCGGCGTTTTGCTGCGTCGCCTGGTCCATCTGCGTCACGGCTTCGCCCACCTGCGCCACGCCGGTGCTCTGTTCGCTGCTGGCGGCGCTGATCTCGCCCATGATGTCGGTCACGCGGCGGATGGAGGCGACGACTTCGGTCATCGTCACGCCCGCCTTGTCGACCAGCAGCGTGCCTTCACCCACCCGGTCGACGCTGGCCGAGATGAGTGACTTGATCTCTTTCGCCGCCTGCGCGCTGCGTTGCGCGAGCGAACGCACCTCGCTCGCCACCACCGCAAAGCCACGGCCTTGTTCGCCGGCGCGTGCGGCTTCGACCGCAGCGTTCAAGGCGAGGATGTTGGTCTGGAAGGCGATGCCGTCGATCACGCCGATGATGTCGACGATGCGCTTGGAGCTGTCGTTGATGCCCTTCATGGTGTTGACCACCTGCGTCACCACATCACCGCCCTGCACCGCCACTTGCGAGGCGGCCACCGCGAGCTGATTGGCCTGGCGCGCGTTGTCGGCGTTCTGCCGCACGGTGCCGGAGAGCTGCTCCATCGCGGCCGAGGTCTGCTCCAGCGCGCTGGCTTGCTGTTCGGTGCGCGCACTCAGGTCATTGTTGCCGGTCGCGATTTCGGCCGAGGCCGTCGCCACGCCTTCGGCACCTCGGCGCACATCGCCGACCACCTCGGAGAGCCGGGACTGCATCTCGTGCAGGCTGCGCAGCAGCACCGCGGTTTCGCTGCGGCCATGCGAATCGAACTCCATCGCCAGGTCGCCACCGGCCACGGCGCGCGCCACATCGACGGCTTGTTGCAGCGGCCGCACCGTGGCCCGCACAATGCCGAACGCGACCACGCCGGCAACGGCGAAGGCGCCGATCACCAGCGCGAGGATCAGCGTCTTGGCGTGCTGCACGCGCGTATCGACCGTTTCGCCGGCGGCGAGCATCAGATCGTCCTGCAGCGCGATCAAGTCATCGACGGCCTTCATGTAGACCAGTTGCTTGGGCCGCATCTCGGTGAGCAGCATGGTCTTGGCTTCTTCCAGACGGCCGGCCTTGAGGTGGCCCGTGACCACGTCGCGCGGGATCTTGTAGAGCCGCCGTGCCTCGGCAAGCGCCGCAAAAGCCTGCTTGCTCTTGTCGTCGGACAGGGCTTTTTCGACCTTGCCCAGCGTCTCGTTGATGGTGGCGCTGTTGGCCGAAATCTCGGCGTTCTTGGCCTTGATCGCCACCGGTTCGGAGAGCAGGAACAACTCGGCGATGCCGCGCGAGATGCCGTTGGAGGCGCTCTTGACCTGGTTCAGGTTGACGACGCTCGGGTAGCGTTCCTTCATCACCGCACCGAAGCCGCCATGGATGGCGGTGAGCTGAAGCCACATGGCGGCCCCCAGGATGGCGATCATCAGCGCCATCACGGCAAAACCCAGCTGCAGCCGGGTGGCGATTTTCATGTCGGTCAGGTTCATGCCCCTGCTCCTGTAGTCTCGATAAAGGGATAGGCGCGCCCTTACCGATGCTGCATGGAGCCAAGCCCGCCTGAGCAACTTATCGGCCCGGTGAGGGTTTTCTTAATTCACGGGGCCGCTTGGTCGCCTTGCGCGTCGCGCCGGCACTGCGCCTGCAGCTCGGCCCAGCCGGCGGCGCCCAGCGATTCGAGCGTGGCCATGTTGGTCTCGAAGATCGCGCTCGCATCGGGGAAAGCGGCCACCGCGCGCTCTATGCTCTCTTCGCGCAACAGGTGCAGCGTGGGGTAGGGTGAGCGGTTGCTGGCGTTGGTGACGTCGCCGATCGCGGTGCCGGCGAACTGATAGTCGGGATGAAAGCTCGCGACTTGCAGCAGGCCGTCGTAGCCGAGCATCGCCACCGCGGCTTCGGCAGTGCCCAGGAAGTCGTTGTAGTCCTCGAAGTCGTTCAGCACGCCGGGGTGGACGATGAGCGTGGTTTCTACCCGCTCCAGGTCGGCCTCCGCGAGCAGCCGAAGTTCGTCGCACAAGGTGGCAAGCAGGGCTTCGGGCTCGGTGGCCGGGCTGACCACGTAGCGCACCAGCCCCTTGACCTGCGGCGCCTTGGCGAAGGGGCAGAGGTTGAGGCCGATCACCGCGCGATTGACCCAGGCACGGGTTTGCGCCTCGGCAAAGGCAGCGGTGTTTTCCGGATCGGCGGCGGCATTCATGCGGCCTTATAGCGCATCGTGCAGCCGCAAAAAGCTGGCGAAGCGCGGCAGGCCGCCGGGCGTGAGGTCGCGGTACCGGTAGGTGATCACCGTGCCGATGGGCGGCGGATTGCGGCGCATCGCGTCGCTGAGGCCGGTGCCGATCAGGAAGCGCCGGCCGTCGGCCGCCTGTACCTGCAGCGCACCGAGCTGGCCGGCGTATTTGCCCTGGCCGGGTTGGTGGGCGATGACGGTGGCTTCGGTGTCGAGCGTGGCCTTGAGTTTCAACATCACGTCGCTGCGGCCGGTGCTGTACTCGGCCGACGCCAGATGCAGCACCAGCCCTTCACCGCCCTGTGCCACGGTTTGCGCGAGACGGCGCTGCAGCGCGGCGCGGTCTGCCACCGGTGCTTGATCGACCGCCTGCAATTGCGGCCAACCGATGCGCGCGACCAGTGCGCGCAAGCGCAGCGCCCGCTCATCGAAGCGGCCAGCGGCACCGGGCATCTCGAAGACCATGTAGCGAACCTGGCGCCAATCCTCGTCGTTCGCCGGGCTGGTGCGGACGATGCCGGAAAGCGCGTCGAAGCGCCCTCGACCCAGCCAAAGCTCACCGTCCAGCGGCTCACGCGGCAGTTTCTCGGTGAACCAGGCCGGCGCGGGCACCGGCCGGCCGCTGCGAAAGCGCAGGGTCTGCCCGTCCCACACGCCACGCACGCCGTCGAACTTTTCGCTGACAAGGTAGCCGGCCGGGTCGATGGCGTCACGGTAGAGGTTGGCGAGCAGGACGCCGTGGGTCGCAGCCGAAGTGCGGGCCCGCAGGCCGGCGGTGGGCCATGCGACGGCGAGCGTCACGAGCAGATTTCTTCGGGCGTGGTTCATCGCGGGCTTTCGAGGTCGGGGAGGCGCCGATCTTGGCGGGCGGCATACAGCGCATCAATCCGCCTGGCGGGCGCCCCCGGGCGGGTGCCCCGTGGCGGGCGGTGACCTTGCCGCGCTGCAGCAAAAAACCGTCCGGAATGCACCCGCTTCCTATAATCGATCGAACATTTCAGCGCCTGGCGCCCGCCCATGAATCCCAACTTCGAACCGAACGAAATCGAGCGTGCCGCGCAGGCTGCGTGGAGTGCCGCCGATGCCTACCGCGTCACCGAAGACGCGTCGAAGCCGAAGTTCTACGCCTGCTCCATGCTGCCCTACCCCAGCGGCAAGCTGCACATGGGCCATGTTCGCAACTACACCATCAACGACATGCTCGCGCGCCAGTTGCGCATGAAGGGCATGAACGTGCTGATGCCCATGGGCTGGGATGCCTTTGGCCTGCCGGCCGAAAACGCCGCGATCGAAAAGCGCATCGCCCCCGCCGCCTGGACCCGCGCCAACATCGCCGAGATGAAGGCGCAGATGGAGCCGCTGGGCCTGGCGTTCGACTGGTCGCGCGAAGTCGCCACCTGCGACCCGGGCTACTACAAGTGGAACCAGTGGTTCTTCCTGAAGATGCTGGAAGCCGGCATCGCCTACCGCAAGACCCAGGTCGTCAACTGGGATCCGGTCGACAACACCGTGCTCGCCAACGAACAGGTCGAGAACGGCCGCGGCTGGCGTAGCGGCGCGATCGTCGAGAAGCGCGAGATCCCGGGCTACTACCTCGCGATCACGAAATACGCCGACGAGTTGCTCGCCAACGTGGCCGACCCGTCCAACCCCAACTACCTGCACGGCTGGCCCGAGCGTGTGCGCCTCATGCAGGAGCACTGGATCGGCAAGAGCGAAGGCGTGCGCTTCGCCTTCCCGCACACCATCGCCGGCAGCGATGGCGCGTTGATTCAAGACGGCCACCTCTGGGTCTTCACGACCCGCGCCGACACCATCATGGGCGTGACCTTCTGCGCCGTGGCGCCGGAGCACCCGCTCGCTCTGCACGCCGCGCAGAGCGACCCGGCCGTCGCCGCCTTCATCGAACAATGCAAGGCCGGCGGCACGACCGAAGCAGAACTTGCCACGCAGGAGAAAAAAGGCGTCAAGACCGGCCTGACCGTCTCGCACCCGCTCACGCACGAGCGCGTCGATGTGTGGGTCGGCAACTATGTGCTGATGGGTTACGGCGATGGCGCCGTGATGGGCGTGCCGGCGCACGACGAGCGCGATTTCGCCTTCGCCAAGAAGTACGGCATCGACATCCTGCAAGTCATCCACGTCGATGGCGAGCCGCACTTCACCTACGACCACTGGCAGGACTGGTATGCGCTGAAAGACACCAGCGGCGAGCGCGCGGTCACCATCAATTCCGACAACTACAGTGGCCTGGCGTATCAGGTGGCCATCGACGCCATCGCGGCGGCGCTCGACCACAAGCACCTGGGCGGCAAGAAGACCACCTGGCGCCTGCGCGACTGGGGCATCAGCCGCCAGCGCTACTGGGGCACGCCGATTCCGATCATTCATTGCGCGGCCTGCGGCGCGCTGCCGGTGCCCGAGAAGGATCTGCCCGTTCTGCTGCCCGAAGACCTGGTGCCCGATGGCACCGGCAACCCGCTGAACAAGCACGCCGCGTTCCTCAACGTGGCCTGCCCGCACTGCGGCAAGCCGGCGCAGCGCGAGACCGACACGATGGACACCTTCGTCGACTCGGCCTGGTACTACATGCGCTATGCATCGCCCGATGCGAGCACGTCGATGATCGACGCGCGCAACGACTACTGGA
>JAMFRW010000461.1 GCA_026224975.1 Rhodoferax sp.
CGCATGCAGCGTTTCGACATCCTGCGTTCGCCGCACGTTAACAAGACGTCGCGTGACCAGTTCGAAATCCGCACGCACCAGCGCCTGATGGACATCGTTGACCCCACCGACAAGACTGTCGACGCTTTGATGAAGCTCGACCTGCCGGCTGGCGTGGACGTGGAAATCAAGCTCCAGTAATTGGAGCTGGGCCGCGAGGCTCACAAAGCCGTAATGGGCGGCGCTCTTCGGAGCGCCGTTTTCTATTCGGGGTCCTAACTTGCACTTGCGTGGACTTTAGGGTTCACGCTATACTCGCGGTCTTTTCCGCCCTAGCCCCATGCAAATGGATCTTGGGTGGATATAAGCGCACTCCGGCGTCCTGCCTTTACTGGGATTCTTGAGTGCATTTGTCAGCCCGGCCAATCGATGTCGGGCATAGCATGTCTCTCGCAAGAGGGCTGGAGAAAAAACATGAGTCTTAGCAATCGTCTCGGATTGCTGGGCCGCAAGGTGGGCATGATGCGCATCTTCACGGACGATGGCGATGCCATTCCCGTGACCGTGCTCGATGTGTCCAACAATCGTGTGGCGCAGATCAAGACCGAGCAGACCGACGGTTACAGCGCCCTGCAAGTGGCATTCGGCGAGCGCAAGGCTTCGCGCGTTTCCAAGCCCGAAGCGGGCCACTTTGCCAAGGCCGGCGTCGAAGCCGGTCAAATCCTGCAAGAGTTCCGCGTTCCTGCCGAAGTGGCCGCCGAGTACAAGGCTGGTGCCACCGTGGCGGTGAGCGGCGTGTTCGCTGTGGGCCAGTTGGTGGACGTGCAAGGCACGTCGATCGGCAAGGGCTTTACCGGCACGATCAAGCGCCACAACTTCAAGTCGCAGCGCGCGTCGCACGGTAACAGCCGTTCGCACAACGTGCCCGGCTCGATCTCGATGGCGCAGGATCCGGGTCGCGTGTTTCCGGGCAAGAAGATGTCCGGCCAGCGCGGCAATGTGACCAAGACCACCCAGAACCTCGACATCGTCCGCATCGACGAAGCCCGCCAGCTCCTGCTGGTGCGCGGCGCCGTGCCGGGGCACAAGAATGGCCACGTGGTCGTCAGCCCCGCCGTCAAGGTCAAGGTTCGCCGCGAAGGCGTTGCTGCGCCGGTCGCCGCGCCTGCGAAGGGAGCGAAGTAATGCAACTGGAACTCCTCAACGAACAAGGCCAGGCGACGGAAAAAGTCGACGCGCCGGACACGCTGTTCGGACGTGACTACAACGAAGCCCTGGTGCACCAGGTGGTCGTGGCCTTCCAGGCCAACGCTCGCCAAGGCACCCGTGCCCAGCTCGACCGCACGATGGTCAAGCACTCCACGAAGAAGCCGTGGCGCCAGAAGGGCACCGGCCGCGCTCGCGCCGGTATGACTTCTTCGCCGCTGTGGCGCGGAGGCGGTCGGATCTTCCCGAACAGCCCCGACGAAAACTTCACCCAGAAGGTCAACAAGAAGATGTATCGCGCCGGTATGGCCGCCATCTTCTCGCAGCTGGTTCGCGAAGGCCGTCTGGCCGTTGTCGATTCGCTCGATGTCGACTCGCCCAAGACCAAGCTGCTGGCTGCCAAGTTCAAGGCCATGGGCATGGACTCGGTTCTGGTCATCACCGATCAAATCGGCGACAACCTCATGCTGGCCGCTCGCAATCTGGCCAACGTGCTGGTGGTCGAGCCGCGCTACGCCGACCCGCTGTCACTCGTGCACTACAAAAAGGTGCTGGTGACCAAGGGTGCGATGGAGCAACTCAAGGAGATGCTGGCATGAGCGCAACCCCAATCACCACCAAGCCGAAGCACGCTGCCGATCGTCTGGCGCAAGTGTTGGTCGCCCCTATCGTGAGCGAAAAAGCCACGATGACCGCCGAGAAGCACAACCAGGTGCTGTTCAAGGTGCTGCGCGACGCCACGAAGCCTGAAATCAAGGCAGCTGTCGAGCTGATGTTCAAGGTCGATGTCGAGTCCGTTTCTACCGTGATCCAAAAGGGCAAGGTCAAGAAGTTCGGTCGCTCCATCGGTCGCCGTGACCACGTCAAGAAGGCGTATGTGTCGCTCAAGAAGGGCCAGGAGCTCAACTTCTCCGGGGAGGGCGCGTAATGCCCGTCATCAAAGTCAAACCGACATCGCCAGGCCGTCGTGGCGTGGTCAAGGTCGTGCACCCGCACCTCTACAAGGGCCGGCCCGAAGCATCGCTGCTCGAGCCGCAAATGCAGAACGCGGGCCGCAACAACAACGGTCACATCACGGTTCGCCACAAGGGCGGCGGTCACAAGCACCACTACCGTGTCGTCGACTTCGTGCGCAACAAGGATGCGATTCCGGCGAAGGTCGAGCGCATCGAGTACGACCCGAACCGCACGGCGCACATCGCGCTGGTGTGCTACGCCGACGGCGAACGCCGCTACGTGATCGCCCCGCGCGGTCTCGAAGTGGGTTCGACCATCCTGAGCGGCGCCGAAGCGCCGATCAAGGCGGGCAACACGCTGCCGATCAAGAACATCCCGGTCGGCTCGATCATCCACGCGATCGAGATGCTGCCTGGCAAGGGCGCGCAAATCGCCCGCTCGGCTGGCACCTCGGCAACGCTGTTGGCGCGTGAAGGCACCTACGCTCAGGTTCGCCTGCGCTCGGGTGAAGTCCGTCGCATCCACGTCGATTGCCGCGCCACGATCGGTGAAGTGTCGAACGAAGAGCACAGCCTGCGCCAGTACGGCAAGGCCGGCGCCAAGCGCTGGAAGGGCATCCGCCCGACCGTGCGTGGTGTCGCGATGAACCCGGTCGACCACCCGCACGGTGGTGGCGAAGGCCGCACGGGCGAAGGCCAGGTGCCGGTGTCGCCGTGGAACACGCTGACCAAGGGCTACCGTACTCGCAACAACAAGCGCACGCAGACGTTCATCGTCGCGCGTCGCAAGAAGTAAGGCGCTGCCATGACGCGTTCACTCAAAAAAGGTCCGTTCGTCGACCATCACCTTCAGGCCAAGGTCGAGAAGGCGGTTGCCACGAAGGACAAGAAGCCCATCAAGACCTGGTCGCGCCGCTCGACGATCCTGCCCGATTTTATCGGTGTCACGATCGCCGTTCACAACGGCAAGCAGCACGTGCCGGTCTACATTTCTGACCAGATGGTCGGCCACAAGCTCGGTGAATTTGCGCTGACCCGCACGTTCAAGGGACACCCCGCCGACAAGAAGGCCAACAAGAAGTAAGGATGATGACCATGGAAACACGATCGATCGTCCGTGGCGTTCGTCTGTCTGCCGACAAGGGTCGGCTGGTGGCCGATCTGGTCCGCGGCAAGAAGGTGGATCAGGCTCTCAACATCCTGACCTTCACGCCCAAGCGCGCTGCCGGCATCATCAAGAAGTGTCTGGAGTCCGCGATCGCGAACGCCGAACACAACGATGGCGCCGATATCGACGAGCTCAAGGTCAAAACGATTTACGTGGAGCAAGGTGCCACGCTGAAGCGTTTCTCCGCCCGGGCCAAGGGCCGCGGAAACCGCATCAGCAAGCCGACCGCGCACATCTACATCACCGTCGGCAACTGAGGCACAAGGAAGACCATGGGACAAAAGATTCACCCAACCGGGTTCCGCCTGCCTGTCACGCGTAATTGGGCGTCGCGTTGGTACGCGTCGAACAAGAACTTCGCGACGATGCTTGCCGAAGACTTGAAGGTCCGCGAATACCTCAAGACCAAGCTCAAGAGCGCAGCGGTTTCGCGCATCCTGATCGAGCGTCCTGCCAAGAACGCACGCATCACCATTTTCTCGGCACGTCCGGGCGTGGTGATCGGCAAGAAGGGCGAGGACATCGAGAACCTCAAGGCTGAACTGACGCGCCGCCTCGGCGTGCCGGTCGCGGTCAACATCGAGGAAGTGCGCAAGCCCGAAATCGATGCCCAGCTGATCGCCGACAGCATCACCCAGCAGCTCGAGAAGCGGATCATGTTCCGCCGTGCGATGAAGCGCGCGATGCAGAACGCGATGCGCCTGGGCGCCCAGGGCATCAAGCTGATGTCGTCGGGCCGCCTGAACGGCATCGAAATCGCGCGTTGCGAGTGGTATCGCGAAGGCCGTGTGCCGCTTCACACCTTGAAGGCCGACATCGACTATGGCTTCTCCGAAGCCAAGACGACCTACGGCATCATCGGCGTGAAGTGCTGGGTCTACCGCGGTGACCGCCTCGCCAATGGTGATGCGCCTGGCATCGTGACGCCTCCAGGTGCCGAAGACGACCGCCGTGGCCCGCGCCGCGGCCCGCCGCGCGGCCCGGGCGGTGCGCCGGGTGGCCGTGGCGGCCGCCCTGGTGGTGGTGCCGGCGGTGGTGGTTTCGATCGCGGTGCGCCGCGCACGAACGCCGCGCCTGCTACCGATGCTGCTGCAGCCGCGCCGGGTGGCAATCCGTCGCAAGGCCCTGGTCCTGCCGTCAAGCGCGTGCGCAAAGCCGTCGCGCCTGGCACGCCGGGTACGCCCGACGCCAAAGGAGAATAAGAATGCTGCAACCTGCACGCAGAAAATACCGCAAGGAACAGAAGGGCCGGAACACCGGCGTCGCGACCCGCGGCGCCAATGTGTCGTTCGGCGACTTCGGCCTCAAGGCGACAGAGCGCGGCCGTCTGACGGCACGCCAGATCGAAGCCGCACGTCGTGCGATTTCCCGTCACGTGAAGCGCGGCGGCCGCATCTGGATCCGCATCTTCCCGGACAAGCCGATCTCGCAGAAGCCTGCCGAAGTCCGCATGGGCAACGGCAAGGGCAACCCGGAGTACTACGTGGCTGAAATTCAGCCCGGCAAGGTGCTCTACGAAATCAACGGCGTCGCTGAAGAGCTGGCACGTGAAGCGTTCACCTTGGCTGCAGCAAAACTGCCGCTGAAGTGCACCTTCGTCGCGCGCCAGGTCGGCGCCTGAGGAGCGCATTCATGAAAGCATCCGAACTCCGTTCGAAAGACGTTGCCGGCCTCCAGAAGGAAGTCGGCGATCTGCTGAAGGCCCATTTCGGCCTCCGCATGCAGAAGGCCACCCAGCAATTGAGCAACCACTCGCAGCTGGGCAACCTCCGCCGCGACATCGCTCGCGTCAAGACCGTGTTGGCGCAGAAGAAGAAAGAAGGAGCGTCGAAATGACCGAAGCTCAACAAGCCGTGGCGACCGACGCCGTTGCCGCCAAGCCTGCGAAGAACACCCGCACGCTGGTCGGCAAGGTCGTCAGCGACAAGCGCTCCAAGACCATCACCGTGTTGATCGAACGCCGCACCAAGCACGAGCTGTACGGCAAGATCGTGGCACGCACCAGCAAGTACCACGCGCACGACGAAAACGGCGAGTACAAGATGGGTGATGTGGTCGAGATCTCCGAGACGCGTCCGATCTCCAAGACCAAGTCGTGGGTCGTGACCCGCCTGGTCCAGAAGGCTATCGTCGTCTGAAGATCGTGGTCTGAAATTTGTCCATCACAGGGCCTTCCACGAGGCACTGCGACACGACGGTCGGAACGCTGGGATACTGGCGTCCGGCCGTTTTTGGTTTCGGCATCACATCGCTTCGCGATATGAGCCTGCACCGAAGCGCTGACGCGCTTTCATTCGTTTTGAACAGGAGAAGCACATGCTGAAAGTTGGCGACAAATTGCCCTCGGGCAGTCTTTCGGAATTCGTCGAAATCGAAGGCAACGGTTGTTCGCTCGGCCCGAACAGCTTCGACCTCGAAAAGACCACGGCGGGCAAGAAGATCGCCATCTTCGCGCTGCCGGGTGCGTTCACGCCCACCTGCTCCGCGCAGCATGTGCCGGGCTATGTGGCCAAGGCCGCTGAACTGAAAGCCGCCGGCGTCGACGAGATCTGGTGCGTTTCCGTCAACGACCCGTTCGTGATGGGCGCCTGGGGCCGTGACCAGAAGACCGCCGACAAGGTTCGCATGATGGCCGATGGCAGTGCCGACTTCGCCAAGGCCACCGGCCTGGTGCTGGACCTGACCGCGCGCGGCATGGGCGTGCGCTCGCAGCGTTACTCGATGCTGGTGGTCGATGGCGTCGTGAAGACGCTCAACATCGAAGCGCCAGGCAAGTTCGAGGTGAGCGGTGCCGACACCATGCTCGCCCAGGCCCAGAAGGAATTGGCTTGATCGATCGAAGAGCAGTCTGAGAAGACTGCCCACTGTGTCTATTTGGCGATTTGTTGACACGACTCGCCAACTTGCTGCATAATCTAAGACTTCGCTGAATTCCTGAACGCATCCTGCGGTGCGCTAAGGGTTTGGCTTCGCCTCAACAGCCGGTGGCCTCCTCAAGGGGTTGCTGGTTCGACGGGACCAAGACTGACTGCTTGCCGAATTGTTCGGCGTAGCGGTTCAAGTTGGGGACAGGACAACATGATTCAAATGCAATCGCGGCTCGATGTCGCGGACAACACTGGCGCCAAGTCCGTCATGTGCATCAAGGTGCTGGGCGGCTCCAAGCGTCGCTACGCCGGCATCGGTGACGTGATCAAGGTCAGCATCAAAGAAGCTGCTCCGCGCGGTCGCGTCAAAAAAGGCGAGATCTATAGCGCTGTGGTGGTTCGCACCGCCAAGGGCGTGCGTCGTCAAGATGGCTCTTTGGTCAAGTTCGACGGCAATGCCGCCGTGCTGCTGAACGCCAAGCTCGAACCGATCGGCACGCGCATCTTCGGGCCGGTCACGCGTGAATTGCGCACCGAGCGCTTCATGAAGATCGTGTCGCTCGCGCCTGAAGTGCTCTGAGCCTCGCAGACCAGTCAAGATACAGGACAGGCCATGAATAAGATTCGCAAAGGCGACCAGGTCATCGTATTGACCGGGCGCGACAAGGGCAAGCGCGGCACCGTGACGCAACGCGTCGACGAGGCACGCTTGCTGATCGAAGGCGTCAACGTCGTCAAGAAGCACGTCAAGCCGAACCCCATGAAGGGTGCAACGGGTGGCGTGGTCGACAAGAACCTGCCGATTCAACAGTCGAATGTCGCCATCTTCAACCCTGCCACCGGCAAGGCTGATCGCGTCGGCATCAAGTTCCTCGCGGACAAGACCAAGGTTCGGGTCTTCAAGTCCAGCGGCGACGAGATCAAGGCCTAAGAGGTTCCCATGGCTACCAAACAACAAGCTAGTTCTGCAGCGCCCAAAGTAGCGCGCCTCCAGGCGATCTACCGCGACTCGATCTCGCCCGCGCTGGTCGAAAAGTTCGGCTACAAGTCGGCGATGCAGGTTCCGCGCATCACCAAGATCACGCTCAACATGGGTGTGAGCGAGGCGGTGTCCGACAAGAAGGTCATGGATCACGCGGTGAGCGACCTGACCAAGATCGCCGGCCAGAAGCCAGTCGTCACCAAGTCGAAGAAGGCCATTGCCGGTTTCAAGATTCGTGACGGCGTGCCCATCGGCTGCATGGTGACCTTGCGCGGCGTGCAGATGTACGAGTTCCTGGACCGCTTCGTGACGATCGCGCTGCCGCGAGTTCGCGACTTCCGCGGCATCTCGGGTCGTGCGTTCGACGGCCGTGGCAACTACAACATCGGCGTGAAAGAACAGATCATCTTTCCGGAAGTCGATTACGACAAGATCGATGTGCTGCGTGGCCTGAATATCAGCATCACCACGACCGCGAAGAACGACGAAGAAGCCAAGGCGCTTCTGACCGCGTTCAAATTCCCGTTCAAGAACTGAAGGTGGCACGTGGCTAAAACCTCACTCATTCAGCGCGAACTCAAGCGCGCCAATCTGGTCGCCAAGTTCGCTACCAAGTACGCCGAGCTGAAGAGCACGGCCAACGACGCGAAGAAGTCCGACGAGGAGCGTTACGCTACCCGCCTGGAACTCCAAAAGTTGCCGCGTAACGCATACCCCACCCGTCAGCGTAACCGCTGCGAGTTGACGGGTCGCCCGCGTGGCACCTTCCGCAAGTTCGGCCTGGGCCGCAACAAGATTCGCGAACTGGCGTTCAAGGGTGACATCCCTGGCGTCGTCAAGGCCAGCTGGTAAGCGGCCGAGCGTCGCAAGAGCAGCCTGATCAGGAGATATCCGAATGAGCATGAGTGATCCCATCGCCGACATGCTGACCCGCATCCGCAACGCGCAGATGGTTCAGAAGGTCAGTGTGATGATGCCGGCGTCGAAGCTGAAAGTGGCGATTGCCGAGGTCTTGAAGGCCGAAGGCTATATCGACAATTTCGCGGTGCGCGGTGAAGAAGCCAAGCCCCAGCTCGAAATCGCGCTGAAGTACTACGCCGGCAAGCCGGTGATCGAGCACATCGAGCGCGTCAGCCGTCCCGGCCTGCGCGTGTACAAGGGCCGCCACGACATCCCGAACGTGATGAACGGTCTGGGTGTGGCGATCGTGACCACGCCCAAGGGTGTGATGACGGACCGCAAGGCTCGCCAGGCCGGTATCGGCGGCGAAGTGCTTTGCTACGTGTCCTAAAGGAGAGATTGCAATGTCTCGCGTAGGAAAAATGCCGCTGCCGTTGCCCAAGGGCGTCGATGTGGCAATCACCGCAGAACAGATCAGCGTCAAGGGCTCGCTCGGCACGCTGGTGCGTCCTGTCCACGGCCTGGTCTCGATCAAGAACGACAACGGCACGCTGAGTTTCGCGCCGGCCAACGAGTCGGTCGAATCGGACGCGATGTCCGGCACGATGCGTGCGCTGGTGTCCAACATGGTCAACGGCGTCAGCAAGGGCTTCGAGAAGAAGCTGTCGCTGGTCGGTGTGGGTTATCGCGCTGCTGCCGCTGGCAGCAAGCTGAACCTGCAGATCGGTTTTTCGCACCCGGTGGCCAAGGACATGCCCGAAGGCGTGACCGTCGCCTGCCCCACGCAGACCGAGATCGTCATCAAGGGTGCCGATCGCCAGGTGGTCGGCCAGATCGCTGCCGAAGTTCGCGCGCTGCGTCCGCCGGAGCCCTACAAGGGCAAGGGCATTCGCTACGTCGGCGAAAAGGTCGTCATCAAAGAGACCAAGAAGAAATAAGGGGCGCATGACATGTCACTGAACAAAAAAGATCAGCGCGTTCGTCGCTCCCGCCAGACCCGTGCCCGCATTGCGGTGCAACGTGTCGCGCGTCTGTCGGTGTATCGCACCAACTTGCACATCTACGCCAGCGTCATCTCCGACGACGGCTCCAAGGTGCTGGCCAGCGCTTCGACCGCCGAAGCCGATGTCCGCAAGGAACTGGCTGGCGACAGCAAGGTCTCGGGCAAGGGTGGCAACGTGGCCGCTGCCGCGATCATCGGCAAGCACATCGCCGAAAAAGCGAAGGCTGCCGGCATCGACAAGGTGGCGTTCGACCGCGCAGGTTTTGCGTACCACGGCCGCGTCAAGGCGCTGGCTGAAGCCGCTCGCGAAGCCGGCCTGCAGTTCTAAGGAATCACGATGGCAAAGTTTCAACCCCGCGTTCAGGACGAAGGTCGTGACGACGGTCTGAAGGAAAAGATGATCGCGGTCAACCGCGTCACCAAGGTGGTGAAGGGCGGCCGCACGCTGAGCTTCGCCGCACTGACCGTGGTCGGCGACGGCGATGGCCGCATCGGCATGGGCAAGGGCAAGGCGAAGGAAGTTCCTGTCGCCGTGACCAAGGCCATGGACTCGGCCCGCCGCAACATGATCAAGGTGTCGTTGAAGAACGGCACCATCCAGCACAAGGTCATCGGTGAGCACGGCGCGTCGCGCGTGCTGATGGCACCGGCCAAGCCGGGTGACGGCATCATCGCCGGCGGCCCGATGCGCGCCGTGTTCGAAGTGATGGGCGTGACCGACATCGTCTGCAAGAGCCTCGGCTCGTCGAATCCGTACAACCTGGTTCGCGCCACGCTCGACGCGCTGAAGCACACCAGCACGCCGGCCGAAATCGCCGCCAAGCGCGGCCTGTCTGTTGAAGACATCTTCAACTGAACGCGGCTGACGCCCGGAGTAACACCATGAGTGACACACAAGCATCCGCGGCCAAGGCCACGGTCAAGATCAAGCTGGTTCGCAGCATCAACGGCACGCGCGAGTCGCACCGTGCCACCGTGCGCGGCCTGGGCCTGCGCAAGCTGAACAGCGAATCGACGCTCGAAGACACGGCCGCCGTGCGCGGCATGATCAACAAGGTCTCGTACCTGGTCAAAGTGCTCTGAGCGCAGAGTCGAACGCGCTCTCGAAGGACAAGAACATGCAACTCAATACCATCAAGCCGAGCGAAGGCTCCAAGCATGCCAAGCGCCGTGTCGGCCGTGGCATCGGCTCGGGCCTTGGCAAGACGGCAGGCCGCGGCCACAAGGGCCAGAAGTCACGTTCGGGCGGCTACCACAAGGTCGGCTTCGAAGGCGGCCAGATGCCCATGCAACGGCGTTTGCCGAAGCGTGGCTTCAAGTCGCATCTGCTTCAGTTCAATGCCGAAGTGAACCTGACCGACCTGCAGCGCCTGGGCGCTGCCGAGGTCGACATGCTGACCCTCAAGCAAGCCCGCCTGATCGGCGAGCTGGCCAAGGTCGTCAAGGTCATCAACACCGGCGAGCTGACGATGGCTGTCGTGCTCAAGGGCATTGGCGCAACCGCCGGCGCCAAGGCTGCGATCGAAGCAGCCGGCGGTTCGGTGGCTTGAGCGGTAAAAGCTTGCACTCGAACTTGGGCACGATCTAGTGGCAACCAACTCGAATCAGCTGGCCAAGAGTGGCAAGTTCGGCGACCTGCGTCGCCGGCTGACATTCTTGTTGCTGGCGCTCGTGGTGTACCGCATCGGCGCGCACATTCCGGTGCCGGGGATCGATCCGAACCAGCTGCAGCAACTGTTCAAGAGCCAATCGGGCGGCATCCTGAACCTGCTCAACATGTTTTCGGGCGGCGCGCTGTCGCGATTCACCGTGTTCGCGTTGGGGATCATGCCGTACATCTCGGCGTCGATCATCATGCAGCTTATGAGCTACGTGGTGCCCACGCTCGAAGCCTTGAAAAAAGAGGGCGAGTCGGGTCGTCGCAAGATCACCCAGTACACGCGCTACGGCACGCTGGGGCTGGCGCTGTTCCAGTCGCTGAGCATTGCGGTGGCGCTCGAGAGTTCGCAGGGCCTGGTGTTGAACCCGGGTTTCGGTTTTCGCATGACGGCGGTTGTGAGTCTGGTGGCCGGCACGATGTTCCTGATGTGGCTGGGTGAGCAGATCACCGAGCGTGGTCTTGGAAACGGGATTTCCATCCTGATCTTCGGTGGCATCGCTTCCGGCTTGCCGGGTGCGCTGGGCCAGTTTGCCAGCCTGGTCGGTCAGGGTTCGATGAGTGTGGTGGCGGCGCTGTTCATCACGGTGCTGGTGGTGTTGGTGACCTTTGCCGTGGTGTTCGTGGAACGCGGGCAGCGCAAGATTCTGGTGAATTACGCGAAGCGCCAGGTGGGCAACAAGGTTTATGGTGGGCAATCGTCGCACCTGCCCTTGAAGCTCAACATGTCGGGTGTGATCCCGCCGATCTTCGCGTCGTCGATCATCCTGCTGCCGACCACGGTGGTGAGCTGGTTTGCCACGGGTGACAGCCTGCGCTGGTTGAAGGATGCGGCCGATCTGCTGCGCCCGGGCCAGCCGATCTATGTGATGCTGTATGCGGCGGCAATCGTGTTCTTCTGCTTCTTCTACACGGCGCTGGTGTTCAACAGCCGTGAGACCGCAGACAACCTGAAAAAGAGCGGTGCGTTCATCCCTGGCATTCGCCCGGGTGACCAGACCGCCAGGCATATCGACAGGATCCTGTCGCGGTTGACACTGGCAGGCGCGATCTACATCACGCTGGTCTGTCTGCTGCCGGAGTTCCTGGTGTTGAAGTACAACGTGCCGTTCAATTTCGGTGGTACCTCGCTCTTGATCATCGTCGTGGTGACGATGGACTTCTGGGCCCAGGTGCAGAGTTATGTGATGAGCCAGCAGTACGAATCGCTGCTCAAGAAGGCCAATTTCAAGGCAAGCTGAACGGACATATGGCCAAAGACGATGTCATTCAGATGCAGGGCGAGATTCTCGAGAATCTGCCCAACGCAACATTTCGCGTGAAGCTGGAAAACGGGCACGTGGTGCTCGGCCATATCTCCGGAAAGATGCGGATGCACTACATCCGTATTCTCCCCGGCGACAAGGTTACGGTCGAATTGACGCCCTACGATCTGAGCCGTGCTCGGATCGTGTTCCGCGCCAAGTAGGAACAAGTTAAAAGGTTTAGGAGAGAAAGCATGAAAGTCGCAGCGTCGGTGAAAAAGATGTGCCGCAATTGCAAGGTGATCCGCCGCAAAGGCGTCGTGCGCGTGATCTGCACTGACCCGCGCCACAAGCAGCGTCAAGGCTAAGCGCCCGGACTGAACAGGTAAGAGGACGAACATGGCACGCATTGCTGGTATCAACATTCCGCCCCACAAACACACCGAGATCGGTTTGACATCGATCTACGGCGTGGGCCGCACCACGGCGCAGAAGATCTGCACCAAGAGCGGCGTTCCTTTCGATCGCAAGGTCAAGGACCTGACGGACGGCGACCTGGAGAAGATCCGGGAAGAAATCGGCCGTTTGACGATCGAAGGCGATTTGCGCCGTGAGATGTCGATCAACATCAAGCGCTTGATGGACCTGGGCTGCTACCGCGGCTTCCGTCATCGCCGCGGCCTGCCGGTTCGCGGTCAGCGCACCAAGACGAACGCGCGTACCCGCAAGGGCCCCCGCAAGTCTGGCGCACTCGTCAAGAAGTGACCACCATCGGATCAACGTGTCGTTGATCGAAGGTTCCTTCACCGGAACGACCCAGAGATTGAGAGAAGGTCATCATGGCTAAAGCACCCGTCAACACCGCCGCCCAGCGCGTGCGCAAGAAGGTCCGCAAGAACGTTGCGGACGGCATCGCGCACGTGCACGCGTCGTTCAACAACACGATCATCACGATCACCGACCGTCAAGGCGGCGCGCTGTCCTGGGCGTCGAGTGGCGGCCAGGGCTTCAAGGGCTCGCGCAAGAGCACGCCGTTCGCTGCCCAGGTGGCTGCCGAAGTGGCGGGCCGTGCTGCGCAAGACCAGGGCATCAAGAACCTGGACGTGCGCATCAAGGGCCCCGGCCCTGGTCGTGAATCCTCGGTTCGTGCGCTGGCTTCGCTCGGCATCCGCATCAATTCGATCTCCGACGTGACGCCGGTGCCGCACAACGGTTGCCGCCCGCAAAAGCGCCGTCGCATCTAAGCCGCCGTTTCACGCACGACGGCTGCTGAACAGCAGTTTCACCGTGTCGGTGCTGCCCCTTGGGGCTGCGCCGACTTTTTCGTTGAAGCCGGCGCACTTCGAGACCTGTCTCCGAAGTGAAACGAGCTTCATGAAGCCCACCGTCTGAGCGTCCAGAACAACACTCGCCAGACTCGCGCAAGCGCTGCTCCCTTCGAGCCGCCTGCGTCAGACAACTCAAGGAAACAACGTGGCACGTTATCTCGGCCCCAAGGCCAAACTTTCCCGCCGTGAAGGCACCGACCTGTTCCTGAAGAGCGCCCGTCGCCCGATCGGGGACAAGGCCAAGTTCGACAGCAAGCCAGGCCAGCACGGCCGCACTTCCGGCACCCGCACCTCCGACTTCGGCCTGCAGCTTCGCGAGAAGCAAAAGGTCAAGCGCATGTACGGCATCCTGGAGCGCCAGTTCCGCCGCTACTTCGCCGAAGCCGAGCGCCGCAAGGGCAACACCGGCGCCAACCTGCTGCTGCTGCTGGAATCGCGTCTCGACAACGTCGTCTATCGCATGGGCTTCGGCTCGACCCGCGCCGAAGCACGCCAGATGGTGTCGCACAAGTCGATCACCGTGAACGGCCAGTCGGTCAACATCGCCTCGTTCCTGGTCAAGGCCGGCGACGTGGTGGCGGTTCGCGAAAAGTCGAAGAAGCAACTGCGCATCATCGACGCCGTGAAGCTGGCCGAAGGCCAGGGCATGCCCGATTGGGTCTCGGTCGATGGGGCCAAGCTCGAAGGCATCTTCAAGAAGGCGCCGGACCGCGACCAGTTCGGTGCCGACATCAAGGAAGCGCTGATCGTCGAACTCTATTCGCGATAAGCCGGATTCCGCGGCGGGCGCTTGAAGCGCCGCCGCGATGCGTCGTTGTGCTTTGCCGGGCACACAGCGAACAGTCTCTTGCCCGGCGATGTCCATCAGCCTTATCGGTGTAACGAGCCGAGGGTATTGAGACGAACAGGACTTCAATGCAAACCAATCTGCTGAAACCCAAAGCCATCAATGTGGAGCCGCTCGGCGGCAATCGTGCCAAGGTGACGCTCGAGCCTTTCGAGCGTGGCTATGGCCACACGCTGGGCAACGCGCTGCGGCGCGTGCTGCTGTCGTCCATGGTTGGCTACGCGCCCACCGAAGTGACGATCGCCGGCGTGTTGCACGAGTACTCGACGGTCGACGGTGTTCAGGAAGACGTGGTTCACATCATGTTGAACCTCAAGGGCGTGGTCTTCCGCTTGCACAACCGCGATGAAGTGACTCTCGTTCTGCGCAAGGAAGGCGAAGGCCCCGTCACTGCTGGCGACATCCAGACGCCGCACGACGTGGAAATCATCAACCCGGACCACGTGATCGCGCACCTGTCGCAAGGCGGCAAGCTCGACATGCAGATCAAGGTCGAAAAAGGCCGTGGTTATGTGCCGGGCACGATGCGCCGCTACGGCGACGAGCCCACCAAGTCGATCGGTCGCATCGTGCTGGACGCATCGTTCTCGCCGGTGGCTCGCGTGAGCTACACGGTGGAAAGCGCTCGCGTCGAACAGCGCACCGACCTCGACAAGCTGGTGATGGAAATCGTGACCAACGGCGCCATCACGCCGGACGAAGCGGTTCGCAACTCGGCCAAGATCCTGGTCGAACAACTGCTGGTGTTCGCACAACTGGAAGGCGAAGTCAGTGGCATCATCGACAGCGGCCGCCAGGACAACAGCAAGCACGTTCACGACCCGATCCTGCTGCGCCCGGTCGACGAGCTCGAGCTGACGGTACGTTCGGCCAACTGCCTGAAGGCCGAAAACATCTACTACATCGGCGACCTGATCCAGCGCACCGAGACCGAACTGCTGAAGACGCCGAATCTGGGTCGCAAGTCGCTCAACGAGATCAAGGAAGTGC
>JAMFRW010000057.1 GCA_026224975.1 Rhodoferax sp.
CGCACGCCGATGAACGCGATCATCGGCCTCACGCATTTGATGATTCGGGCTGAACAAGCGCCCGACAAGATCGAACGGCTCCAGAAGATCGAAACCGCCTCCACCCATTTGCTCGCCATCGTCAACACGATTCTCGACATGTCGAAAATCGAAGCCGGCAAGTTGGAGCTGGAACTTGCGGATTTCGACCTGGCCACCACGCTCGAGCGTCTGCGCCTGCTGGTCGTCGACCAGGTGCTGGCCAAGGGGCTGACCGTCGAGGTCGACGCTGGCGACGTGCCGCGCTGGCTGCGCGGCGACCCGACGCGCCTGCTGCAGGCGCTGCTCAACTACACCGGCAACGCGATCAAGTTCACCGAGCGGGGCGTCATCGCCGTGCGGGCTGCTCTGCTCGAGGACGGCTGCGACGACGTGCTGGTTCGCTTCGAGGTGCAGGATTCCGGCCCGGGCATTCCGGCGGACGAGATTCCGCGCCTCTTCCAGGCGTTCGAGCAGGCACCTCGTCCCGCCGTCATCCAGGCCGGCACCGGTCTGGGCCTGGCCATCACCCGGCGCCTGGCGCAATTGATGGGCGGCGATGCCGGTGCCGCGAGCGAACCCGGCCGGGGCAGCACCTTCTGGTTCACCGCGCGGCTCCAACGCGGTCAGGGCGCCATGCCCGCCACGCCCGCGACCTTCACCGGCGGGCATGTGTCGGATGTCGAAACCGAGCTGCGCGAGCGTCCCGCCAGGGCGCGAATCCTGTTGGCAGAAGACAACGAGATCAACCAGGAAGTGGCCAATGAAATGCTGCTCGCCGCGGGTTTCGAGGTCGATATTGCCGGCGATGGCGAGGAAGCGGTGGAGATGGCGGGCCGCAACGCCTACGACCTGATCCTGATGGATGTGCAGATGCCCATCATGGACGGGCTGGCTGCCACCCGCGCCATCCGGGCGCTGCCGGGTTGGGGCACCAGGCCCATCCTCGCGATGACGGCCAACATCTTCACCGAGAGCCAGGACAAGTGCCGCGAGGCCGGCATGAACGATTTCGTCGGCAAGCCGGTGTCGCCAGACGATCTTTACGCGGCCTTGCGCAAATGGCTGCCGGCGACGGAGAGCAGCACCGGCTGAGCCGCAAGGCACGGCCGTGAGGCCAGGAGGCCAGGAGGGAGGGAACCTTCGGCGGAAATGAGAGACAATCTCATTTGCATCTCTCACCTGCCCCATGCTGCTCAATGAACTCCCCGACGGGGCCTACGCCACAGTGGCCCGCGTGATCGCGGCGTCGCGCGATGTCGACGCGGTCGCCTTGCGCCGCCTGGGCGAACTCGGCTTCATCCCCGGCGAACCGCTGCAGATGCTGCGGCGCGGCCCGGGCGGGCGCGAGCCGCTGGCGGTGCTGGTGGGCGAGACGATGTTCGGCCTTCGGCTGCTCGAAGCACAGTGCATCGAGGTCACGCCGAACGGCGCGCCATGAGCAACTCGATGAGCAACACGCTGAATTCGCCGAACCACGCCGCCACCTGGAGCATCGCCCTCGTCGGCAACCCGAACTGTGGCAAGACGGCCCTTTTCAACCTGCTGACCGGCGCGCGGCAGAAGGTCGCCAACTACGCGGGTGTGACGGTCGAGCGCAAGGTTGGCACGGCGCGCCTGAAGAATGGCCAGGCCGTCGCGGTGATCGATTTGCCCGGCGCCTACAGCCTCACGCCGGTCACGCCCGACGAGCAGGTCACGCTCGAAGTGATCGAAGGCCGGCGCGCCGGCGAGGCGGTGCCGGATGCCATCGTCGCCGTCGTCGATGCCACCAACCTGCGCATGAACCTGCGCCTGGTGCTGGAGGTCAAGCGTCTCGGCCGCCCGATGATCGTGGCGCTCAACATGGCCGACGTGGCCCGCTCGCAAGGGCTGGCGATCGATCTGGTGAAGCTCTCGGCCGAACTCGGCTGCCCGGTGGTCGAGACCGTTGCCGTCAAGCACGACGGCCATGCGCAACTGCTGGCGCAGATCGAGCGGCAGTTCAGCGGCACATTGCCTATCGCACAAACCGGAGCGGCGAGCCGCCCCCAAATCTCCAAGAACGGTGGCGAAGGCGAAAGCTCGGCCGATCTGCAGCGCGAGGTGCGCCGCATCCTCGCCATCGCCGCGCCGGGCGCTGCCAAGTTCCAGCGCTTCCACCACCGCATCGATGGCATCGTGATGCATCCGGTGTGGGGGCTGGCAATCCTGGCCGCAGTGCTGTTCCTGATCTTCCAGGCCGTCTTCTCCTGGGCCAACCTGCCCATGGACGCCATCAAGGAAGTGATGGCCGCGGCCGGCGAATGGACCACGGCGCACATGGCCGATGGCCCGCTGCGCAGCCTGCTGGTCGATGGCGTGATCGCAGGAGTCGGCAGCGTCATCGTCTTTCTGCCGCAGATCCTGATCCTCTTCTTCTTCATCCTGCTGCTGGAAGACTCGGGCTACCTGCCGCGCGCCGCCTTCTTGCTCGACACGGTGATGGGCAAGGTCGGTCTCTCGGGTCGGGCTTTCATCCCGCTGCTCTCGAGCTTTGCCTGCGCCATTCCCGGGATCATGGCGACGCGCACCATCGCCAACTGGAAGGACCGCCTCGCGACCATCATGATCGCGCCGCTGATGACCTGCTCAGCGCGGCTGCCGGTGTATGCGCTGCTGATCGGCGCCTTCGTGCCCGACCGCAGCGTCGGCATCTTCAACTTGCGCGGGCTCACCTTGTTCGGCCTTTACGTGGCCGGCGTGGTCTCGGCGATGGCGGTGGCCTGGCTCTTCAAACGTGTCTGGATCAAGAGCCGCTACCAGCCGCTGATGCTGGAGCTGCCGCCCTACCGCGTACCCGGGCTGCGCAACCTGGTGCTGGGCTTGTGGGAGCGCGCGGTGATCTTCCTGAGCCGCGTCGGCGGGATCATCTTTGCGTTGATGGTGATCTTGTGGTTTCTCTCGTCGTATCCGGCCCCTCCTGATGCAGCCACGGGGCCAGCGATTCAGTACAGCATCGCCGGCTGGCTGGGCCAGGCGCTGCAGCATGTCTTCGCCCCCATCGGCTTCAACTGGCAGATCTCGATCGCGCTGGTGCCGGGCTTGGCAGCGCGCGAAGTCGCGGTGGGTGCGCTCGGCACGGTGTATTCGATGTCGGCCGCGGGCGGCGAAGTGGCCGATGCGCTCTCGCCGGTCATCGCCAAGGGCTGGTCGCTCGCGACGGCCTATTCGCTGCTCGCCTGGTATGTGTTTGCGCCGCAATGCATCTCGACGTTGGCGGTCGTCAAGCGCGAAACAAATTCATGGCGCTATCCCATCCTGATGGCGGTTTACCTGTTCGTGCTGGCGTATGTGGCGGCCTTTGCCACCTACCGCACCACGCTCTGGTTCGGAGGTTGAACCCATGCATGCTCAAGCCTTGATCGTCGCGCTGCTGGTGCTGGGGTGCAGCGTTTATGCGGTGTGGACGCTGATGCCGTCGGTGGCCAGGCGCGCGCTGGCTGCTTCGATGCTCAAGCTGCCGTTGCCGGAGAGGATGGCGACGAGGTTTCGCAAGGCGGCGCGGGAGGCATCGGGGTGCGGGTGTGATGGATGTGATCGGTCGGAGTTGAAAGCCAAGACTCCAGCGCCTGTGGAGCAGACGGTGACGTTTCACCGGCGCGTCGGGCGCTAGCTTTTCAACGCTGCCATCGACTTGTCGCCCAGCCCCATCGGCAGCGGAAACTGGATGGTCTCTTCGACGCCGGGAATGCTTCTGACCGAGACCGCGCCGAGCGCGCGCAGCCGCTCGATCACCTGCTGGACGAGGATGTCAGGCGCGGAGGCGCCGGCGGTGAGGCCGACCTTGCTCTTGCACTCGAACCACTCCGGCTTCAAGTCCTCCGGCGAGTCGACCATGTAGGCATCGGTGCCCAGGCGCTCGGCGAGTTCACGCAGGCGGTTGCTGTTCGAACTGGTCGGGCTGCCGACGACGATCAGGATGTCGACGGTGGGGGCGAGCACCTTGATCGCGTCCTGCCGGTTTTGCGTGGCGTAGCAGATGTCTTGCTGCTTGGGCTCGCGCACGCTCGGGAAGCGGCGCTTCACGGCCGTGAGGATCTCGGCCGCGTCGTCGACCGAGAGCGTCGTCTGCGTCACGACCGCGAGCTTCTCGCTCTGGCCGACCTGCACGTGCGCCACGTCGGCTACGTCTTCGACCAGGTGGATGCCGTCGTTCAATTGCCCCATCGTGCCTTCGACTTCGGGGTGGCCCTTGTGGCCGATCATGATGAATTCGTAGCCTTCCTTGTGCAGCTTGGCGACTTCCACATGCACCTTGGTCACCAGCGGGCAGGTGGCATCGAAGATGGAAAAGCCCCGCGCCTGCGCCTCCTGCCGCACTGCCTGCGAGACACCGTGGGCGCTGAAGACCAGCGTCGCGCCCGGCGGCACATCGGCCAGGTCCTCGATGAAGATCGCGCCCTTGGCCTTGAGATCGTTGACCACGTAGGTGTTGTGCACGATCTCGTGGCGCACGTAGATGGGCGCGCCGAACTTGGTCAGCGCGCGTTCGACGATCTCGATCGCCCGGTCTACGCCAGCGCAAAAGCCGCGCGGCTCGGCGAGCACGATTTCGTTCAGCAGCGAGTTCATCACAGCACCCCGATCAGTTGCACTTCGAAGGTCACCGGCCGCCCGGCGAGCGGGTGGTTGAAGTCGAACACGAGTGAGTCGGCAGCCACTTCGCGCACCACGCCGGCGTAAGCGCCCTGCCCGTTCGGCGTGGGGAACTGCACCACATCGCCGACGCTGTAGCGCTCGTCCGGGTCACCGAGCTGCGTGAGCAGCGAGCGCGCCACGCGCTGCAGCAGCTCGGGGTTGCGCTCGCCGAAGGCCTCGCCGGCTTCGAGTTCGAACGAGTGGTGCGTGCCTTCTTCGAGCCCAAGCAGGCGCCGCTCCATGGCCGGGGCCAGCTCGCCGGTGCCGAGCGAAAGCGTGGCGGGCTTGTCGGCGAAGGTGTTGATGAGGTCGTCACCATCGGGGCCGGCCAAGCGGTAATGCAGGGTCAGAAACGACCCGGGGTGGACTTGGTTCAAGGTTGATTCCTGCTGGCAGGCCGCCGGGGCGGGCCGCTCCTGGGTGATTGCGCAAGGCCTCTCGAGCGCGCCGCGCGAGGCCGTAGACTGGGGGCGATTTTACGAGTACCGGCCATGGTCCTGAAGGACATCCCCCCAGACGCCCGACCGCGCGAAAAACTGCTCGCGCTTGGCCCCGCCGCGCTCGCCGATGCCGAGCTGATCGCGCTCCTCCTGCGCACTGGCATGAAAGGCGTTTCGGTGCTGCAGCTCGCGCAGCAGATGCTCGACCATTTCGGCGGCCTCTCGGGGCTGCTGCACGCCGGGCCGGATGACCTGAAGCGCATCAAGGGCCTGGGGCCCGCCAAGCGCGCCGAAATCGCAGCGGTGATCGAACTTTCGCGCCGCGCGCTGCTGCGCGAGCTGGAGCAGCGCCCTGCCCTCGATGCGCCGGAGAAGGTCAAGCAGTTTGCGCAGTTGCAGCTGGGTGCGCTCGACCACGAAGCCTTCGGCGTGATGTTTCTCGACAAGCGCTACCAGTTGATCCGTTGGGAAGAGATGTTCCGCGGCACGATCGATCAAACCGCCGTTCACCCGCGCGAGATCGTCAAGCGCGCGCTCGAACTCAACGCCGCCAACGCCGTGCTCGCCCACAACCACCCGAGCGGCGCGGCCGAGCCTTCGCCGGCCGACGAATACCTGACGCAGACGCTGGTGAGCGCGCTGCGCCTGGTCGATGTGAAGGTGCTGGATCACCTGGTGGTCGGGCGCGGCCAGGTGGTGTCCTTCGCCGAGCGGGGGCTGCTGTGATGGTGGGCATGGCGGCTGCAATGACAGCGGCGGTGGCGCCATGAAGGTCCGCAGCTTCGAAGAGCTGGCGGCGCTCAAGCTGGCGCTGCAGACCGCTCAGCGCGTGGCCGCCGAAGAGGCCGAGCGCGCACGCCGGCAGGCCGCACTCGAAACCCGGGAACGCAACCTCTTCGCCGCGAGCGTCGGCGAGGTCGTGCCGCTGCGCCAGGCCACGCGCGCGCTTCTGCATGGCGCGCCGCCCGAGGCCATCCCGCGCCAGCGAGAAGCCGACGAAGCCGCGGTGATGCTGCAGGCGCTCTCGGATGAGTTCGATGTGGAATCGCTGCTCGAAACCGACGACGCGCTCTCCTTCCGCCGCCGCGGCATCGGCCCGGAAGTCGTGCGCAAGCTCCGCCGCGGCGTGTGGGCAGTGCAGGCGCAGCTCGACCTGCACGGCATGCGGCGCGACGAAGCGCGCGAGCAGCTCGGCGCCTTCTTGATCAACGCCGAGCGCACCGGCCTGCGCTGCGTGCGCGTCATCCACGGCAAGGGCAACGGCTCGCCGGGCAAGGAGCCGGTGCTCAAGGGCAAGGTCAAGAGCTGGCTGGTGCAAAAGAACCAGGTGATCGCTTTCGCGCAGGCCCGCGCATCGGATGGCGGGCATGGTGCTCTGCTGGTGCTGCTGCGCTCGCACACGCTGCGGCCGGCGCGCCGATCTGCCCTGGCGCAAGGCGCCAACTTCGAATCCGCGTCAGGCGCCGGCGCGGTTACGCATCCAGTCGGCGGTGTTGAAGAATGAGGCGTACAGGCGCTCGGCCAGCGCGGTGTCCACATTCGATTCGACCATCGCCTGCTTCATGCACGCCAGCCACTGGTCGCGCTCGGCGATGCCGATGGTGAACGGCATGTGCCGCGCGCGCAGCATCGGGTGGCCGAAGCGGTCGGTGTAGTGCTGCGGGCCGCCGAGCCAGCCGCACAGGAACCAGAAGAACTTGTCGCGCGAACCATCCAACGTGGTCGGGTGCAGCGCGCGGATTCGGGCGAAGGCCGGTTCGATGTCCATCAGGTCGTAGAAACGATCGACCAGCGTGCGCACCGCCGCTTCGCCACCCACCTGATCGAACGGCGTCGGCAGCTTCGGCTCGCTCGGTTCGCCTACCAGACCACTCATGCCGTCATCAGCCGATCGGCCAGCGCATTCACCGCCAGGGCCGCGGCGCAGCCGGGCAGCAGCTCCATCAACAACCGGCGGCGCTGCACGGCCTCGCGCACCGAGGGGTCGAGCGGGATCTCGCCGAGCAGGTCGAGCTTGAGTGCAGGTGCGTCCGGCGCCAGCATCGGCGCCACGAAGCGGTCGACCACCAACTGCAGTTGCCCGCGGATCGCGCGGCCTTCACCCGGCCGGCCCACATGGTTGACGACAAGGCGGATGGCCGTGCGCTGTTGCTGCGTGGCCAGCAGCTTGATGGTGGCGTAGGCGTCGGTCATCGAGGTCGGCTCGGGCGTGGTCACCACAAGCACCTCGTCGGCCAGCGAAACAGCGTAGAGCACCACATCGGAGATGCCGGCGCCCGTGTCGAGCAGGATGCGGTCGTAGCGCGGCGCCACCGTCTCGATGATCTTGAGCAACTGGTCGCGCACCTCGGCGGTGAGCCGCGAATACTCGACCAGCCCCGAGCCGGCCAGCAGCACTTCGAAGCCGCCCGGTGCCGGCAGGATCGCTTCGCCCAGCGTGGCCTTGCCGGTGAACACATCGTGCAGCGTGATCTTGGGGTGCAGGTTGAGCACCACATCGAGGTTGGCCAGGCCCAGATCGGCATCGAGCACCAGCACACGCTCGCCGCGGCGTGCAAGCGCAGCCGCGAGGTTGGCCGAAATGAAGGTCTTGCCGACGCCGCCCTTGCCGCTGGTCACGGCCATGATGCGGGCGCGGCGCTTGGTGGTCGGCGCGGCAGTCGCCAAAGCCGAATCGCCCGGCACCGGCGTGGTGATGGAATCGCCGCTCATTCGAAGAAGTCCTGGAACTGCGAGGTGCCGAAAAGCAAACCCTTTTCTTCGGCACTGACGAGCGAAACGATAGGCTGCTCCAGGCAGACGCGGTTGCGGCCCGCGGCCTTGGCGCGGTAGAGCTGCTGGTCGGCGCGCTCCACCCAGAGCGGCGCCGAGGAGCGCACCCACTGCGGCGCAAACGCCCCGCCGATGCTCACCGTGACACTCACTTCCAGCCCTGGCGCGACCAGCACCGTTCGGCCCTGCACCTTGATGCGCACCCGCTCGGCCACCATTTCACCGAAGGACGGCGGGCAGTTGGGCAGGATCATCGCGAACTCTTCACCGCCGAAACGCGCCACCGTGTCCATCGGCCGCACGCAATCGGCCAGCGCCTGCGCCACCGACTTCAGCACCAGATCGCCGGCCGCGTGACCGTGGGTGTCGTTGACAAGCTTGAAGTGGTCGATGTCGACGATCAGCACCAGCGCCGGCTCGCCGGCCCGCGCCACGCGGTCGATCTCGCTCGCCAGCGCCAGCTCGAACTGGCGCCGGTTGGCCAGACCGGTGAGCGCATCGCGGCTGGAGATTTCGCAGAGGGCGTCGATGAGTTCCTGCAGCCACGCCTCTTCGCCCACGGCATCGCGTTCCGGCAGGGCATGGCCGGATTGCAGCAGCAGTTGTTGCGCGGTTTCCAGGCGCAAGCCGGGCAGCAGGGGCGACGTCGATGAGGTTTTGGCGTGCAAAAGAACAGACGTAGCAAAAGGTTGCGAAGCGCGGCGAGTCTAGCAGCGGGGTCACCCCCGAAAAGGCCGACGAGCACCGTCTTTACGCCGCATCTCGCTGGCCAAGCGTTTCTCAAGCCCCACCGGCCCCTGCCGATAACTCCGAAAGCGCTCGGCCCACACGGCTGCCGTGCGGCCCCTGTTTGCTTCCGGAGATTTCATGAGCGCTGTCCTGTCCGTTTCCACCGAGCCGAGCCGCGCTGCCGGCAGTGGCGCCAGCGAGCAGGAGTTCAACTTCGGCGCGGGCGACTTCGAACGCGTGCGCAGCCTGATCTACGAACGTGCCGGCATCAGCCTGCATGCCGGCAAACAGGCGATGGTCTACAGCCGCCTCTCGCGCCGCCTGCGCGAAACCAGCCACCGCTCCTTCAGCGCCTACCTGCAATGGCTGGAGCGCGCCACAGGGGCCAGTGCCGACCAGGAATGGCAGGAGTTCATCAACTGCCTCACCACCAACCTGACCTCGTTCTTCCGCGAGGAGCACCACTTCCACGCGCTCGCCACCGAGCTCGCGGCGCACACCGGCTCGTCGTTGCGCGTCTGGTGCAACGCGGCCTCCACCGGCGAGGAGCCGTACACGATCGCGATGACGGTCGCCGAATCATTGCGGGCCGGCGTCAGCGCCAAGATCGTCGCGAGCGACATCGACACCAACGTGCTCGCCACCGCGGCGCGCGGTGTCTACCCCATCGATTCACGCGGCTTGGCCGCCGACCGCCAGCGCCGGCACTTCCTGCGCGGCAAGGGCGACAACAGCGGCTTCATGCGCGTGAAGCCCGAGCTTGCCAAGCTGATCGAGTTCCGCTCGCACAACCTGATGGACACGCGCTGGTCGCTGGGCGACCCGTTCGACATCGTGTTCTGCCGCAACGTGATGATTTATTTCGACGGCCCCACGCAGCGCAGCGTGCTCGAACGCATCCACGGCACGATGAAACCCAAGAGCTTGCTGTTCGTCGGCCACTCGGAGAACTTCACCGAGTCCAAGGACCTGTTCCGCCTGCGCGGAAAAACGATCTACGAGCGCGTCTGAGCGCGCCAACCGACGCCCCACCATGCTGCCATCACGCACCGCCGCCGCGCCTTCGCGCGCCCCTCTTGTTTCTTCGCCGCCGCCCTTGTCGTCGGCACCCGGCATGGCCCGGCCCGCGACCTCGCGGCTGGCGAGCCTCAAGGCCGCCCTGCGCAAACCGGGTGAAGCCTCGTTTTTCTACTACGACGCGCACTTCAAGAACGACGCGGTGAAGATCCTCCCGGGCGAATACTTCGTGTACGACGAAGACATCCTCATCATGACCACACTGGGCTCTTGCATCGCCGCCTGCCTGTGGGACCGCCAGGCCAAGGTCGGCGGCATGAACCACTTCATGCTGCCCGAAGGAGAAAGCGGCTCCGGCCGCTACGGCTCCTACGCGATGGAACTGCTCATCAACGAGATGATGAAACGCGGCGCCACGCGCTCGACGATGGAGGCCAAGGTCTTCGGCGGTGGCCAGGTGATCGCCGGCATGAATTCGATGAACGTGGGCGAGCGCAACACCGCCTTCGTCATCGACTACCTCAAGACCGAGCGCATTCCGATCATGTCGAAAGACGTGCTCGACATCTACCCGCGCAAGGTCTGCTTCCTGCCGGCCAGCGGCAAGGCGATGGTGAAACGACTCGCCTCCAGCAACCCCGAGGCATTGGCAGCCCAGGACCGCGCGGCGGTCAGGCAGGCCGTGCCCGAATCGACCGGCGGCGGTTCGGTCGACCTCTTCTAAAGAACTCAGCGGAGACTCAACGTCATGGCAAAAACACGAGTGGTGGTGGTGGACGATTCGGCGCTGGTGCGCAGTCTGCTCGGCGAAATCATCAACCGCCAACCCGACATGGAATGCGTGGGCGCGGCGGCCGATCCGCTGATCGCGCGCGAGATGATCCGCAACCTCAACCCCGACGTGATCACGCTCGACATCGAAATGCCGCGCATGGACGGTATCGATTTTCTGGCCAAGCTGATGCGCCTGCGGCCGATGCCGGTGGTGATGGTCTCGACGCTCACCGAGCGCGGCGCCGAAGTCACCATGCGCGCGCTCGAACTCGGCGCGATCGACTTCGTCGCCAAGCCCAAGATCGGCGTGGCCGACGGCCTGCGGCTGCTCGCCGAAGACATCAC
>JAMFRW010000462.1 GCA_026224975.1 Rhodoferax sp.
ATGGTGTTGCCGTCGGAGTCGCTGTCGATGGTGATGGCATCGCTGCCAAAGTGCTGGATGACCAGTCCGCGAATGGTCGAGCCATCGGCGGTGCTGCTCAGTTCGAGGCCGGTGCCATTCTTGTTGTTGCCGTCGAGAACGATGGCCGGTTTGTTGCCGTTGGCGGCAAAGCTGTCGTCGGTCGTGGCGTCGAGGGTAACGGTGCCGGTGATGGTCGGCAGCAGCGTGCTCAGCGTGATCGTATGGGTCCCGGTGCCGGTGCCGGTGATGTTGAAGGTGATGCTGTCGGCGCCGGCGTTGTTGTTGGCGTCGATGATCGCCTGGCGCAGCGAGCCGGCGCCGCTGTCGTTGATGTTGGTCACGGTGTAGGACAGCACCTGGTCGAACTGGCTCTGCCCGGCCGCATCGATCGCGACCGCGCTCTCGATGTGGCCGCTCGCGACTTCCAGGTTCCAGTTGCCGCCGAGCGCGCTCGCGCCGGTGAGGTCGTTCGAGGCGGCCACGTCGGCGCCGGTCAGTTGCGCGAGGTTCTGCACCAGCGCCTGGCCGTCGGGCTGGGCCGCAAAGTCGCAGCCGTAGATCAGCAGGTCGGCGCCGGCGCTCAGGTGGCTGCCCCAGCCGGCGATCTCGCCGGCGCGCGTCAACAGCGTGTCGCTGTCGAGCGTGGTGTTGCCGAGGGTGAGCGTGGCATCGGCGCCGTGGGCAATCAGGTGGATGGCGGTCACGCCGCTGCGCTCGGCGAGCGCGGCGCTGATCTGGGCGATGCCGTCGCTGTTCGCATCGAGCATCACCGCTTCGATGGAACGGCCGGCAGCGGCTTGTGCGGCCACGTCGTCGGCGAGTTGTTGTGCGTCCTGCACATGCGAATCGATGAAGACCAGTTCGTTCGCCGTGTGCTCGACCACCGGCTGCGCCTGCACGAGTTGCGTGTGCGCGGCATCGGCCTCGTGCAGCGCCGCGCCGACCAACGCGACAGGCGTGTCGGCCGAGAACAGGATGCGCGGCTCGAGGTCTTCGAGCCGTGCGCGCTCGGTGCGAACGGAAGGCTTCATCGGGGGAGGCGGCGCGGCAACTCAGCGCCGGTCGGCGATCAAGGGCGCAGGGGCAGGGAGAACCTTGGCCGATGCCACCGATTCCTGCGGCACGCGGCCCGCTAGGGACGCCGGCGACGGCCGCGGCTCGGGCGCTTTGGCGCCCAGGTCGATGCGGCAGCGCAGGCCGGCTGGCAGCGCCGCATCGTCGTTGGGCAGGCTCAGGCGCACGCGGAAGGTGTTGCTCGCAGGGTCGAGCACCTTGTCGATCTGCGCGATGCGGGCGGTGCGCGCACCGCTGCCGGGCAGGTCGGGCTGCACGTTCACCTCTTGCCCCAGGTGCAGGCTGCCGAACAGGGCGATCGGTGCGACCACTTCGACGCGCAACGCCGAGATGTCGGCGATCTTCACCATCGGCTTGTCTTCGACGCGCTCGCCGGTGTTCAGGTAACGCTCGATCACCACGCCGTCGATCGGGCTGCGCAGCACGCGCTGCGAGACCTGCGCCTGCGAAACGGAAACCTCGCGCGACGAGGTGGCGAGCTGTTCGCGGGCCAGCGACACGCGCTCGTTGGCCACATCGAATTCCGACTTGGCTTGTTCGACCGCCTGCGTCGAGACGAAGTTCTGCTTGGCCAATGTGTTGGCGCGGTCGAGCTTGATCTTGGCGAGATCACGGCCGGCGATGGCGCCGCGCAAATCGCCTTCGGAATCGGCGCGCGAGCGGGCCACGGTGTTGGTGGCCCGCTCCACATCGGCGCGCAGGCGGGCGATGACCTGGCCCTTCTTGACGGTGTCACCACGCTCGACCTCGATCCACTCGATCACGCCGATCACCTGGCTGCCCACATCGGCCACCTTGTCGGGCAGGATCAGGCAGGCCAGCGCCTGCGAAGGCGGCGCGGCCTGGGCCGACGACAGTGCGGCGCCGAACAGCACGGCGAGCCAGAGGGGTTGGGTCTTCATCATCACTCCTGAATGCCGCAGAACGACATGCCACGTTCGAACTCGTCGTCCTGGCGGAACAGCGCTCGCCGGCGCCTCGCTTGCTGCGCTTCGTCGACACGTTGCCCGCCGGTCAACACGGCGTTCAACAGCCAGCCGGGCAGACGCACTTCGCCGGGGTACGGGGCTTTGTCGCCGATGAAAGACCGGCACACGAAGGCCACGGTGCGGCTCATTGCATCTGCGCCGAAGCGCGGCGATGCCAGCGATATCCACGCCTCGCTGCTGCCCGGCTGGCCCTGACGGCCGGCCCGGCCGGCGAGCTGGCGGTCGTGGCGGCGCGAGGCGTTGTGCTGGCAGCAGAGCACGTGCAGGCCGCCGGCGGCAAGGGCTTCGTCGTCGAGGTGGATGTCGGTGCCACGGCCGGCCATGTTGGTCGAGACGGTGACCCGCCCGGCCTGGCCGGCGCTGGCGATGATTTGCGCTTCTGCGGTATCGAAGTTCGCGTTCAGCACCGCGTGGTCGATGCCGCTCGTCGTGAGCCGGTTCGAGAGGCACTGCGAGTCGCCCACCGAATCGCAGCCGATCAGCACCGGCCGGCCCTGGCCGCGCAACTCGCGCACACGCGCCACCACGGCCTGCCAGCGCGCATCGTCGTCGGCGAAGAAACGCGTGGCGAGCTGCAGCCGTTGCGAAGGCCGCTGCAGGGCCACATCGACGACGCGGGTGCGGTAGGTCCTGGCGAGTTCGCCGCGCGCCTCGCGCAGCGTGCCGCTCATGCCGCCGAAGCGGATGTAGCGGCGGAAGAAGCGCTGGTAGGTGATCTGCGCCAGCGTTTCGAGTTCGGGCTCGGCCTGGCAGCCTTCCTTGAGCGCGACGAGTGCGTGCAGGCCGCGCGACCACTTGCGCCCGGGGGCCGTGCGGCCGGTGACGGCATCGACGATCTCGATCTCGCCGGCGGTCACCACATAGTCGCGGTCACGGCGGAACACATGGCGCGCGGTGAGCGCCGCGGCAATGGTTTCTTCGCGGTGCTGCTGGTTCTTCCAGACCGGCTGCAGGCGCGTGGCGAGCTGCTGGATGCGCAGCTTGCCGGCCGGCGTGAACACGATGCGGCGCTCGGCGCGCAGGTGCAGAAAGTCCTGGTCTTCGGTGAGCTGGCCCGAGAGCGCATTCGCCTGCCACAGAAAGGCGCGCTGCGCCACGCCGTCGCCCTGGCGCGAGAGCACCAACGGCATCTGCGCTTCGTCGATGAGGATGCTGTCGGCCTCGTCGACGATGGCCATGCACAGGCCGCGCAAGACAGGGCGAGGCTGCGCGGCGCGCGGTTGCTCGGGCGCCGCCAGGGCATCGGCGCGGCGTCGCAGCGTCGAGGCGCTGGTGCCCATCGCCAGACGGTCACGCAGGTAGTCGAAGACGATTTCCTTGGCGGTGACGTAAACGATCGCCTTCGCATAAGCGGCGCGGCGCGCCTCATGTTCCTGGCCTTCGACCACGCTCGCGACGCTGAGCTGCATCGCGGCGAACAGCGGGGCGAACCGCTCGGCGTCGCGCGTCACCAGGTAGTCGTTGGAGGTCAGCACATGCACCGGGATGCCGGCCAGCGCGCCCGCGGCTGCGGCCAGCGATTTGCCTTCGCCGGTGGCCATCTCGACCAGGCGGTTGTCGAGCATCGCGAGCGTGGCGAACAACTGGCCGTCGAAAGCCGCCAGACCCAGCGTGTGGCGGGCGGCGTGGGCCACGAAGGCGCAGGCGCGGTTGGTGGCATCGGCCGTCAGGCCGTCTCGCGTGAGCTGGCGCTCAACATCCGGCTGCTGCGCGAGCAGGCCGTCGAGTGGCAGGTTTTTCCAGAGTTCGAGCTGATGCCGCACGGCCGCCACAAGCGCCTGGAGCCCACGCAAGACCGGCAGCATGCCGGCGCTGGCGTGGCGCTGCCCGCGTGCACCCTCGCGCTCATCCAGTTCGGGACAGTCGCCCCACTGGATGCCCGGGACGGGGCGGCTGGCGGTGTGGATAGCGCGCTTCATTGGGAGGTCGATGCACCTGCGAGTGGTGATTTAAATGATTTAAACGATGAAGAATACGGATTGGCGAGTGAGACAAAGCGGCCATAAGAGATGATTTAGCCGGCTTTTACTGCTTGCAAGGTTGTAATTCACTCGTTTCCGACAACGTTTGGTTGTTTACGTTTCGTAAATGATCAATAGCGCTTTATCGGCGAGCGCAGCGCTAAATCAAGGGCATCGCCAACGGTGATGTGGCCGCGCGATGATCGAATTTGCGGTTCTAAACGAATCGCTCGTCGAACGGACGCGGGCGCGGCGCGTCGTTCAAGTGCCAGGTCAGGCGCCGGGGTTGAAGTGCGCCAGCACTTGCTGCTGGAGCTTGCGCAGCAACTGCGCGGCCAGCGGAAGCCAGCCGTGGTCGAAGCGCACCAGCGCGCGTCCGCCGATGCGCTCGCCGCTGCTGGCTGCCGATGAGGTGGTGGCAGGGTTCGTGCCGGCGACGGCGAGGTCCATCAGCACCACCGGCGAGCGCGGCACGAGGCCGTCCTTGTCGTCGCCGTTGGTGGCGATGCGGCCGCCGCTGCGGTCGCCCAGGGCCGCACTCGGCAGCCGCTCGACGGCGCCCGTCATGTCTTGCCGGATGCGCGCGCTGCGGTCGGCGTGGCCGTCTTCGGCCAGGCGCACATTCACCGCGCCGGCATTCGTGCGCACGAGCGTGGCATCTTGCTGGGGCAGGGCGACGCGCACGGTGAGCGGGTCGTCGGTCAGCAGGTGGCCGAGCGACTCGCCCTTCTTGTGAAAGCTGCCGAGCAGCTCGGCCTGGTGAGGCATGACCACGATGCCATCGGCCTGCGCGCGGATCTCGAGCTGCGCTTGTTTCTGCTCGATGCGCGCAATCTCGGCCCGCGCGAAGGCTAGCTTTTGCTGGATGGCGGGTGTGCGCTGCGGGTCGGTGCCCATGGCGGTGTAGAGCTGCACTTCGAGTTCGGTCGCTTCGCTGACGTGGCCGGCGTGCTCGGCATCGAGCAGTTCGTCTTGCAGCGTCATCAGCAGTTCGCCGGCCTTCACGCGCTGGCCGTCCCGCGCGGCGAACGATGCCACGAAGCCTTCGGTTCCGGCGCGGATCTGCGCGCGCTCGGGCAGCCACACCACGCCTTCGGCCAGCGTGCTGAACGGCATCGGCACGACGGCCGCCAGCGCGATGGCCGCCGCCGCGACCAGCCCGCCGCGCCAGGTGGCGCGGGTGCATTCGGCGTCGCTCGCCGCGCCGCGGCGCACGCTGCTCCACAGTGCCTTCAGTGGCGTGAGCAGGACCGAGAACAGCATCAGCGCGCCGGTGAGCGCGCCCAGCAGCGTCGAGATGCTGCCGATGAACATCGCCAGCGCGATCGACAGGCCCAACCGGTAGGCCCACGACAGTGGTGCATAGGCCATCAGCCAGGCGCGCTCGCCGCGCAGCGGCTCCACGCCGTGGGGCAGCGTCACACCCAGCAGCCGGTGCGCCAGCGCCACCTGCCACCAACGGCCGCTGCGCGTGGCGAGGTTGCGCAGGTCGAGGATGTCGCAGAAGAAGTAGTAGCCGTCGAAGCGCATCAGCGGGTTGCCGTTGGTCAGCAGGGTCGACATGCCGCCGATCAGCATCACGATGAAGGCCAGGTCGCGCACCAGCCCCGGCTGTACCCCAAACCACACCGCGAGCGCCACCGCGGCCATCGCCAGCTCGGCCATGATGCCGGCCGCGCTCACCATGGCGCGCTGGTAGCGGTGCCGAAAGCCATCTGCCGCCGACGCGTTCACAAACGGCACCGGCGACAACATGAAGAGCGTCACCCCTGCCTGCTGCACCTGCCCACCCCAGCGCCGCACGGCCAGGCCGTGGGCCAGCTCGTGCACGCTCTTGATGACGGGGTACATCAGCCAGGTCATGAAGAGGTAGCGCGGCGAGGCGAGCGTTTTGTGCGCATAGGGCATCAACTCGCCCCAGTTCATTGCGGCGGCGACGAGCGCGGTCCCCACCGCGACGGCCCAGAGCGCGAGCGCCGCGTTGGAGAACAGCAGCGGCGCGAGGCCGGTAAAGCGGTCGAGCAGCCGGGATGGATCGCCGAGTGAAAGCCGAAAGGCCAGCGGGTTGACGCCCTGTTGTCGGTGGCGCGTCTTTTGCGAGGCCTGCGCGCGGAAGATCGATTCCACATCCGGCGCCACATCGCACTGGATCAGCCCGCGGTCGTGCATCTGCACCAGCAGTTGCAGCACCTCGTCCTGCGTCATCGCTTCGTCGGGCCGGGCGGCGAGCAACTCGTCCCAGATCTGCTGCACGGTGAGGCGCCCGTCGCATCGGCCGACGAACTGGTAGGCCGCCTGGTTGAGCCGCTGCACGCGTTCGCTGCCCGGCTCGATCAACACGAACCACGGCACGCCGCGCTGGTGCTGGCGCTTCAAGGCCACATGGCTGCGCAGGCGCGGGCGCAGCGCCTGCACGCGATACCAGCGCGGGCTGAAGAGGGATTTTTCCATCGTGGGTCAGCGGGTCAGGGCAGCCAGCCCCAGACCGATTGCCGCAGCCAGTCCCCCAGCCGGTGGAACCAGGCCCACGCGAGCGTCTGCCGGCTCACCTCGATCTTGGCCACGCCTTCGAGACCGGGACGGATGCGGTCCGGCCCGGCCGTCACCTCGGTTTCGACCTCGAATACGTTCGCGCCGTCCACGCTTTTCGCGATCGGCGTGACGCGTTTGACGCGGATCGGCAGCGCATCCCACGGTAGCGCCGAGAGCGAGAGCGAGCCCGCCTGGCCCACGCGCACATCGGCGATGTCGCGTTCGTCCACCTCCACGACGACGCGGTGGCGTTCGCCCGGCGCCAGCGTCATCAGCACCTTGCCGCGCTCGACCGGCGCGCCCAGGCCCTGGCTCAGATCGCCTTGCAAGACGATGCCGTCGAAGGGCGCGACGATGCGCGCGCGTTCCAGTTGCGCCTCGATCATGCCGAGCCGTGCACGGGCCTCGTCGGCCTTGGCGAGCGCGATCACCATGGCCGATCGCTCCGAGCGGGCGAGGGCCGTCGCATAGGCGCTCTCTTGCTGCGATTGCTCGCTGGACCACTTGCGGTGTTCGAGCTGCAGGTCCTGGTCGGCCAGCTCGATCAGCACCTGGCCTTGTTTGACGCGATCACCGGGGCGCACCGCCGCCGACTTCAGGAAGCCATCGACCGGCGCCACCAGCGCGCGCTGCGCTTCGCCTTCGACGCGTGCCTTGCCACCCACGCGGTAATCCACCGGCACCCACAGCAAGGCGCCCAGCGCCACGGCACCGGCGATGAGCGCCAGCCGCCACCGCGCGCCGGCCGGCGACTTCAGCCGCTGCCAGCCGCGGCTCGCCGTGCGCAAGGCGCGCACCCGGAGCGGCGCCTCACGCAGATGCATCAGATGAAGCACAGGGCCGACGAGGCTCACCAGGTGTTCGAGTTCGGCCACGACCAGCTCGAAGCCCGAGGGCCGCGCGGCCCATTCGAGCGTGACGGCGCCGACGCCATCGTGCAGATAAACCATCGGAATGCTGGCCACCGCGCCGCCTTGGCGCTGCGTCAGCCTGGCGTGCGCCATGCGGATGGCAGAAGCGGCTTCGGCTTGCACCGGCAGGGCGATGCTGATGCCTTGTTCGAGCGCCTCGTCCATCGCCGCAGCGATCGGGTCGAAGGCCTCGCCGTGCAGGCGGGCATCCCCACCGTGAGACACCGCCGCGAGCCGCGCATAACTGTTCAGCACGAAGCCGACCGTCACCCGTGTGCACCCGAACGCCGCCGCCAGTTCGCTCGCAAACGCGGTCGCGGCCGGGGCAGAGCGAGCGTGCGAGAGCACGGTGGCTTGCAGCTTGAGCGCGAGGCCGGGGCCGGGGCAGGGGGTGTGCGGTTCGGCGCCGTCCAGGTCGGCGGGTTGGCTCGCGGCCCAGGCGCTGGAGATCGGCGCGGGGCGGGAGGGCGCGAACGGCCGAGCCGTCGGGGTGGAAGCCGGCACGCCCGAGCCTGCGCGCGCGGGGCTGGCGTCGGAAGGGTTCAGGGCGAGTTGGCTGGTCATGGGTTGAACATCGATGCGGCGCGGCGGGAAACGTCTGGTTCCCGATCATGGTTCGATTCGACCCATCCGTATTCGCCGAATAGGCGGATACAAAAGTGTCAAATCGATCATTTATGGCCGTGATATCGGCCGGGCGCTGCGCTTGTTGAGGCGCCGCTCTCGGATGCCATGCCTCCCGGCGTGCCCAACCTCCTTGTTTCTAGAGGAGCGCGGCGTCCGGGCCGCCCACCTCCACCACCGCCAGATCACTCTCGTCCTTCAAGTCCACTCCCGTCAACTCGCGACGCAGCGCTTCGCGCATCAGCCAGGCGAGCTTGAAGGCGGCGGCGGCATAGCTCAGGCCTTCGGGGCGCACATTCGAGATGCAATTGCGCTCCGCATCGAAGCGCCCGCGTTTCGGGCGGTGCGTGAGGTAGATGCCGAGGCTGTCGGGCGAACTCAGGCCGGGGCGTTCGCCGATCAGCATCACCGAGAGCCGCGAGCCGAAGAGTTCGCCCACGTCGTCGGCGAGCGCCACGCGGGCCTGCGACGCGATGACGACCGGCGCGATGCGCCACTCGGCCGGCAGGTGCGGGCGCAGCGCGGCGAGCAGCGGCGCGGCGTGGCGTTCGACGGCGAGGGACGAGAGGCCGTCGCCGATGACGATGCAGATGTCGTCAGGTTGGCATTCTGGCGAGCGATCGATCTCGGAGCGCAGCCGTTCGGCGTCGCCGGGGTCGAGTTGCCGGCCGAGGTCGGGGCGGCGCAGGTAGGTGGTGCGGTCGGGCGCACGGCTGTGCGCGCGGCGCCAGGGCCAGCCGTCGTGGGTGAGTGCGCGCTCGATGGTGTCGGTGGCGAGGGGCGCGTGGATCGCATCGCGCGCCATCGCATGGGCCCAGCCGAAGCGCAGGGTTTCGTCGGTGGGCGTGGCGTTGCCGGCGCGGCCGAGGGCCAGGCGCGCCGGCGTGGCCGCGCGCCATTCGGTCCAGGGGCTGGGCGTGACGATGCGCGACGGCGTGGCATCCAGATGGCCGCCTTGTTCGTCGGGACGGCTCTTCAAGCTCATGCCACCAACGCAGTCAGCGCGCCCATGCCGCCGAGCAAGCGGTTCGTCGCTGCTGGCCGCAAGCCACCGCCGGCCGACGTGATCTGCATGCGCTGCAGCCACGCCTCGAACTCCGGCGCCCGCTTCAGGCCCAGCGTGTCGCGAAGGAACAGCGCGTCGTGGAACGAGGTGCTCTGGTCGTTGAGCATCACGTCATCGGCGCCCGGCACGCCCATCATGAAGTTGAGCCCGGCCGAGGCCAGCAAGACCATCAGGTTGTCCATGTCGTCCTGGTCGGCCTCGGCATGGTTGGTGTAGCAGATGTCGCAGCCCATCGGCAGCCCGAGCAGCTTGCCGCAGCAGTGGTCTTCGAGCCCGGCGCGGATGATCTGCTTGCCGTCGTACAGATACTCCGGCCCGATGAAGCCGACCACGGTGTTGATGAGGAAGGGCTTGTAGCGCCGCGCCAGCGCATAGGCCCGCGCCTCGCAAGTCTGCTGGTCGACGCCGAAGTTGGCGTTGGCCGAGAGCGCGCTGCCCTGGCCAGTCTCGAAGTACATGACGTTGTCGCCGGCCGTGCCGCGTTTCAATGCGAGCGCCGCGGCATAGGCTTCGTCCAGCAGTTCGGGCGTGACGCCGAAGGAGCGGTTCGTCTTTTCGGTGCCGCCGATGGACTGGAAGACGAGGTCCACCGGCGCGCCGGCTTCGGCGAGCTTCAAGGTGTTGGTCACATGCGTGAGCACGCAGCCTTGCGTGGGGATCTCGAAGCGCTGGATCACTTCGTCGAGCAGGTGCATCAGGCTGTTCAGCACCGGCATGCTGTCGGACACGGGGTTGAGCCCGATCATCGCGTCGCCGGCGCCCATCATCAGGCCGTCGAGCGTGGAAGCGGCCACGCCACGCAAATCGTCGGTGGGGTGGTTGGGCTGCAGCCGCACGCCCAGGTGGCCGGCCAGGCCCATGGTGTTGCGAAAGCGCGTGACCACGCGGCACTTGCGCGCCACCGCAATCAGGTCCTGGTTGCGCATCAGCTTGGAGACGGCGGCCACCATCTCCGGCGTGAGGCCGAGCGCGAGCGCAGTGAGCGCTTCGGTGGTGGCGTGTTCGCTCAGCAGCCAGTTGCGGAAGTCGCCGACGGTCAGGTGCGAGACCGGCGCGAAGGCGAGCGCATCGTGGCTGTCGATGATGAGGCGGGTGATGTTGTCGTCTTCGTAGGGAATCAGCGCATCGGTGAGGAAGCGCTTCAGCGGCACGTCCGCCAGCACATGCCGCGCGGCCATGCGCTGCTGCGAAGTGGCCGCGCCGATGCCGGCCAGGTAGTCGCCCGAGCGGGCTGGGCTGGCGAACGCCATGACCTGTTTGAGGTCGTCGAACTCGAAGACTTGTGAGGCGATGGCTGTGCGGTAGGGCATGGTTCTATCGAGGCAACTTAGCGAGCGCGCTCGCACGGCGTATGACCACCACCCGTTCGCACTGTGCCTGTCGAAGTGCCTGCCGCGAGTACCACACCAGGCTTCGACAGGCTCAGCCCGAGCGGGGAGTGGAGGCAGCGGTCAGCATTCATGATGAATCAAGCCACTGTCGTCAGCATCGCGTCCGGAGCAGCCGCTTGGCGCTGCGCACCCGTCGCTAGGAAGTAGCCGTAAGCGAGCGCCATCAGCACGACGAACAACACCGTCAACATGAAGTTGAACCACACCATCGCGCCCAGGCACACCGCGCCGAGCGCGAAGGCGATGGCCGGGAACACCGGGTAGAACGGCGCGCGGTAAGTGCGTTCCAGATTCGGCTCGGTGCGCCGCAGCTTGAACAGCGCTGCCATCGAAATCAGATACATGACGATCGCGCCGAGCACGGCCATCGTCACGATGTTGGCGGTGAGCGTTTGCCCACCGAACTGCACCAGCTCATCGCTGAAGATCGCGACCACGCCGATCACGCCGCCGGCCAGCAGCGCGCGGTGCGGGGTGTTGAAACGGGGGCTCAGGCCGGCGAAGTAACGCGGCAGGTAACCGGCCCGCGCCAGCGCGAAGATCTGCCGCGAGTAACCCATGATGATGCCGTGGAAGGAGGCGATCAGCCCGAAGAGGCCGATCCACACCAGCATGTGCAGCCAGCCGCTGCTTTCGCCCACGACGACCTTCATGGCCTGCGGCAGCGGGTCGTTGATGTTGGCGAGTTGGCGCCAATCGCCCACGCCGCCGGCGAAGATCATCACGCCGAAGGCCAGCACCACCAGCGTGACGATGCCGGTCGTGTAGGCGATGGGAATGGTGCGGTGCGGGTCGCGCGCTTCTTCGGCCGCCATGGCCGCGCCTTCGATCGCCAGGAAGAACCAGATCGCGAACGGAATGGACGCGAAGATGCCCGAGATCGCCGCACCGTTGAACACCTCGCCACCTGCCCAGCCATGCGCCATGAAGTTGGCCAGCGACCAGCCCGGCGTGACCACGCCCATGAACATCAGCAGTTCGAAGATCGCCAGCACCGTCACGAAGAGTTCGAAGGCGGCCGCGATGCCCACGCCGACCCAGTTGAGCGCGATGAAGATCACGTACGACGCGAGCGCAAAGTACTTCGGATTGACCGTGGGAAACTGCACGTTGAGGTAGGCGCCAATCGCCAGCGCAATGGCCGGCGGCGCGAAGACGAATTCGACCAGCGTCGCAAAACCGGCGACAAAGCCGCCCGTCGGCCCGAAAGCCCTACGCGCATAAGCGAACGGCCCGCCGGCGTGGGGGATCGCGGTCGAAAGTTCGGTGAAGCTGAAGATGAAGGTCGTGTACATGGTCGCGACCAGCACGGTCGCCACCAGAAACCCGAGCGTGCCGGCGGTGTTCCAGCCGTAGCTCCAGCCGAAGTATTCGCCCGAGATGACCAGCCCGACGGCGATGCCCCACAGCTGCACGGGGCCTAGCACTTTCTTGAGGCCGGTGGACATGGCGGATTCCTTCTTGTGGACAGAGCCCGTCAATAGCAAGACCGGTGCCATTTGCCCCCTCTCCACTCGGGAAAGGGAGTAACAAACTTCATCTCCGCCCGAACATCATCTGCCGCGCCAAGGCCGATTTCACCGGCCCGAGCGCCTGCAGCGCGGCGATGCCCAACCCTCGCGCCGCCCCCGCCCCCGGCAGCTTCCAGGTGAAGCTCCGCGCCAGGAAATCGGTCGCGGCGATCATGGCCCAGCGGTCCGGCCCGCGCTGCCATTCGAGCCGGCGCAGGACCGCATCCACATCCGCATGGCGTGACAGCGCCCGCACCAGCTCGAAGGCGTCGCGCAGCCCCAGGTTCAGGCCTTGTCCGGCCACGGGATGCAGTGTTTGTGCCGCGTTGCCGATGCGCACGGTGCGGCCATCGGTCAGCGTGCGTTCGGCGTTCAGGCCGAGCGGGAAGCATTTGAGCGGCGAGATCGATTCGATGCGGCCCACCGCCCGGTGAAAGATGCTGTTGAGCACCGCCACGCGCTGTTCGTCGTTCAACTCACGTACCGGGTCATCGTCGCTCGGCACGCACCACACCAGGCCGGCGCGGCCGTCCTTGAGCGGCAGCAGCGCGGCCGGGCCGTGGCGGGTGAAGCGCTCGTAGGCGACGCCCGGTGCACGCTGGCTGGCGTTGGCAAACGTGGCCTGGCCGACCCAGGCCGTCTGCGCGTAATCGTGCGTGACGGCCTTGCGCGCCTGGTCGGCGAAGACGCCGCCTTCGGCCACCACCGCCAGGTCGAAGCGTTCGGCAATGCCGGCATCGACCTCCACGCCGTGTTCCAGGTTCTTGAGTGCGGCCACAGGCGCACCGAAGCGGCTGCGCAGCCGGCGCGGTTCGGCTTCCTCGGCTGCCATCCACGCCTGCTGCAAGGGCGCCACGATGCCGCCATAGCTCAGCACCGCGCCCAACATCGGCACGGCTTCGTCGAGGGCGCGGATGCGCAGATCGGGCTCGCCGAAAACTTCGCCCAGCATCGGAAGCATCGACGGCGGTTGCTGCGACACATGCACTTCCAGAATCGGCTGGGCCGCCTCGGCCCGCCACGCGCCGAGCCGCTGGAGCAACTGCACGCTGCCGAGCGAGAGTGCCAGCGTGCGCGGGTCGCCGGACACGTCTTTTTCGGCCGGGCGCGCGTCGAAGAGCGTCACTGCGGAATGCGGCAGCGCACGGGCCGCCTGCAGGGCGAGCGCCAGGCCGACCGGGCCGGCACCGATCACGGCGATGTTCAGAGCAGCGTCGTTCATGGCAACCCCTTGTTGTGCAAAGTCATGCAAATGCGCCGGCGTATTATTCGCCGCACCCGAGTCGGGGTGTTTTCGCACAGGAGTTTTCTGCCATGGCGCTGATGGATTTCATCAAGAAACAGTTCATCGACATCATCGAGTGGATGGAGCCCGGCGATGGCACGCTGGCCTGGCGCTTCCCCATGCAGGACCGCGAAATCCAGAACGGCGGTTCGCTCACGGTGCGTGAATCGCAGATGGCCGTCTTCGTCAACGAAGGCAAGGTGGCCGATGTGTTCGGCCCCGGCCGCTACACGCTCACCACCGCCACGCTGCCGGTGCTCACCTACCTCAAGAACTGGGACAAGCTCTTCGAAAGCCCGTTCAAAAGCGACGTGTACTTCTTCAGCACTCGTCAGCAGATCGACCAGCGCTGGGGCACGGCGCAGCCGGTGACCATCCGCGACAAGGACTTCGGCGCCGTGCGCCTGCGCGCCTTCGGCAACTACAGCTACCGCATCGCCGACCCCAAGCTCTTCCACACCGAAATTTCCGGCACGCGCGACACCTACACCGTCGCCGATCTCGACGGGCAACTGCGCGGGCTGATGCTGCAGCACATCTCCGATGCGGTGGCGTCGAGCGGCGTGGCCTTCCTCGACCTCGCGGCCAACCAGGTCGAGTTTGCGAAGGCCTTGATGGAGGCCACGGCGCCGGCGTTTGCCGCCATCGGCCTGAAGCTCGATGGCGTGACGATGCAAAGCGTTTCGCTGCCCGAAGAGCTGCAGAAGATCCTCGACCAGAAGATCGGCATGGGCATGGTCGGCGGCGACATGGGCAAGTTCATGCAGTACCAGACCGCGCAGGCCATCCCCAAGTTCGCCGAAGGCGCGGGGCAGGGGGGCGTGGTGGGCGATGCGATGGGTCTCGGTGCCGGCGTGGCGCTCGGGCAGGTGATGGCACAGCAGCTCAACCAGGGCTTGCACCCTGCCGCGCCCGGCGCGCCGGCTGCGGCCGCGGCCGGTGCCGCTCCAGCCAGTGTCGGCGTGAAGCCGGAAGACGTGATGGCCACGCTCGAGAAGCTCGGTGAACTCAAGGCCAAGGGCATCCTCACGCAGGAAGAGTTCGATGCGAAGAAAGTGGAGTTGCTGAAGAAGCTGGTCTAGACCACTCCGCTCCTTGGCCACCGATCCTTCGCCGCAGCGCGTCTACCGCGCTGCGTGCCCCAACTGCGGCGCGCCCGTCGAGTTTGCCTCGGCGGCATCGGCCTTTGCGGTCTGCAGCTTCTGCAAGAGCACCTTGGTGCGCGAGGGCGACGCGCTGCGCAGAACAGGCGAAAGCGCCGAGCTGTTCGACGACCACTCGCCCCTGCAACTCGGCGCGTCTGGCACGTATCAAGGCGCGGCGTTCACGCTCGTCGGCCGCCTGCAATACCGCTATGCCGACGGCACCTGGAACGAATGGCATGCGCTGTTTTCGACCGGGCCGGAGCACCAGAAATCGGGCTGGCTGAGCGAGGACAACGGCCGCTATGTGATCGCGTTCGATGCACCGCTGCAGGCCGCGCCGCCCGCGCCCGAAGGCCTTTCGCCCGGCGCGAAAGTCATCGTCAATGGCGAAGGCTGGTCGGTCGGCTCGGTCACGCAAACGCGGCTGATCGCGGCGCAGGGCGAGCTGCCCAACAAGCCGGAGCTGACGCGTGCGTTCGCCATCGTCGACCTGCGAAGCGCGCGCGGAGAGGTCGGCACGCTCGACTACACCCAGCCCGCGCAGCCGCGCTGGTCGGTCGGCCGCTCGGTGGCGATCAGCGAGCTCGCGATGAGCGGCCTGAGCGATGCGGCCCATGCGGCGGAGAAGACTCTCAAGGCGCGCAGCATCGAATGCCCGAGCTGTGGCACCTCGCTGCAGGTCAAGCTGGCGACGACGCAATCCATCGTCTGCCACCAGTGCCACGCGGTGATCGATCTGACCGCGCCGCAGGCCCAAGGCGTGGGCGGCGATCTGCAGCACTATGCGCAGGCCAACGGCACGCCGCCGCAGATTCCGCTTGGCACCGTTGGCACACTGGCGCTCGGCGGCGCCAAGCCCTTGCCGTGGCAAGTGGTCGGTTATGCCGAGCGCTGCGAGGTGGCGCAAAGCGACGAAGACGAACAAAGCTTCTGGCGCGAATACCTGCTGTACCACCGCACCGAAGGCTTCGCCTTCATCGTCGATTCGCAGGACGGCTGGAGCTGGACGGCGCCCATCACCGGGGTGCCCGAAGGCTTTGGTGAGAGCGTCAAATACCAGGGCGCGCTCTACCGCAAGCTCTACGACTACACCGGCAAAGCCACCTACGTGCTCGGCGAGTTCTACTGGCGATTGCAGCGCGACCAACTCACCTTCAACACCGATTACCAGGGTACCGGCGTCGCCTCGGCGAAGCGGCTCAACCGCGAACGCACTGGCTCCGAAGATTCGCAGGAAGTGATCTGGTCGGCCGGCGAAACGCTGACTGCCGACGCGGTGCTGAAGGCCTTTCGCCTCACGCCCGAACAAGGCGCGGCCTTGCAGCGCGATGCCTTGCCGACCTCGCTCAACTCGGCCTCGCTGCTCGCCAAGATCTTCTTCTGGGTCTTCGTGGTGGTCGTCGTGCTGATGCTGTTCAAGTGCAGCAGCAGTGGCAGCAGCGATTGCGAAGACACCCGCAGCACCTTCGGCGAGGCCTCGCAGGAGTACCGCAACTGCCTGGACAGCAACCGCAGCGGCGGCGGGTCACGCACGGGCGGCGGCTCGTTCGGCGGCTTCTCCACAGGTGGCGGGCATAAATAGTGACTCTGCTCCATGCCATCAGTTTTCGATCGATCAACGTTCGGCACAGTGATGTCGACTCAACCAGGACTGGAGGTTCGCCATGATGGGAATTGAATGGATGAAGCCCGGCATCTTCGTCGGCTCGGCCTTGTTCGCGCTGATCGGCGTCGCGATCTTCTGGATCTGCTTCGTCATCGTCGACAAGCTCACGCCCTACGACCTGTGGGCCGAGATCGTCGAGAAGAAAAACGTGGCGCTCGCAATCGTCGTCGGCGCCATGTGCATCGCCATCGGCATGATCGTGGCGGCGGCGGTGCACGGGTGACGTGGTTGATATGGGTGAGTGGGCGCTAAAATATGGGTGCCCATATCGGAGTGACGCCATGAAGACGACTCTAGACATCCAGGACCCCCTGCTCGAACAGGTTCGCCTGATCGCGGCACGCGACGGTGAAACCCTGCGCTCGCTCGTCGAGCAGGGCTTGCGCAAGGTCGTGGCCGAGCGAAGCGCCAAGCCCAAGCCGTTCAAGATGCGCGACCGCAGCGTCGGAACGCCCGGCGCGGCGTCCGTCTACGAGACGCTCTCGTGGGAAGAGAAACGCGCGCTGATATACGAAGGGCGCGGCGGGTGATTGCACTCGACACCAACCTGCTGGTCTACGCGCACCGGCGCGAATCGACCTTCCACGACAAGGCACGTGCCGCCATCGAAGGACTGGTTTCGTCCGGTTCGGCATGGGCGATTCCCTGGCCTTGTGTGCACGAGTTCTACGGCGTCGTGACCAATGCCCGCGCTTTTACGCCAGCATCGACGATCACCCAGGCCAGTCAGCAGATCACCGAGTGGCGCGCTTCGCCGGCGTTGGTCATGCTGCATGAGAGTGCGAACCACTGGGCCACGCTGCACAAGCTGCTGGTGGCCGGCCGGGTGATCGGCGGGCAGATTCACGATGCGCGCATTGCCGCCATCTGCCTCGAACATGGCGTGCGCGAGTTCTGGTCCGCCGACCGCGACTTCAACCGCTTCCCGAGCCTGACAGTACGCAACCCGCTGGTCGGCTGATCGGCCCATGGCTTCCAGCGCCGTCGAAGACACGCCCGGCGGCGCATCTGCCGTCCGCCCCGCCGAAGTCGCGCTCCTTGCCTCGGTCTTCGTCGTCGCAGCCTGCGGGCTGGTCTACGAACTGGCGGCGGGCACGCTCGCGAGTTATCTGCTCGGCGACTCCATCCTTCAGTTCTCGACCGTCATCGGCGCCTATCTGTTCGCGATGGGCGTGGGCTCTTATCTGTCGCGGTTCTTCGAGCGGCAACTGATCGCGCATTTCCTGCGCATCGAATTGCTGGTGGGCCTGGCCGGTGGGTTGATGCCGGCGGCGTTGTTCGCCCTGCAATCGCTCTCGGCACCATCGTTCCGCTTCGCCCTGTATTCGATGGTGCTGCTGGTCGGCATCCTGGTCGGGCTCGAAATTCCGCTCGTCATGCGCATCCTGAAGCGGCAATTCGGCGGCAGGTCGGCAACGGATTCGGACGATCGCCACAGCCTGAAGAACGTCGTCTCGCAGGTCCTCACCTTCGACTACCTCGGCGCGCTCGCCGTGTCGATCGCCTTTCCGCTGCTGTTGGTGCCGCAGCTCGGCTTGATCCGCACGGGCGCGTTCTTCGGGCTGTTGAATGCGGCCGTGGCGGTCTGGGCACTGCTCCTGTTTCGAGGTCAGTTGCGGCATGTGGCCTCGCACGCCGTGGCGTGTGCGCTGACGGTCTCCGCGCTGCTCGGTGCCTTCGTCGCTGCCGAGCGCATCACCACCTGGGCCGAAGACCGTTTCTATGCCGACAGCGTGCTCTACAGCGAAACCAGCGCCTACCAGCGCGTGGTGGTGACGGCGAGCAAGGTAGGAGTGCGGCTCTTCCTCAACGGCAACCTGCAATTCCATTCGCGCGACGAATACCGCTATCACGAAGCGCTGGTGCATCCGGCCATGGCCGC
>JAMFRW010000463.1 GCA_026224975.1 Rhodoferax sp.
GAAGGGGCGGATGATGCGTTCACGGTGCGGTGATGGAGGTCGTCTGCTCGCCGAGGTCGATGGCACCGTCGTCTGTGCGGATCGACGCGCTGATTCGGTCGCCGGGGCGCAGATAGGACGGGTTCGAACGCCCCTTGCCGATGAACATCCGCCACTTGCCGGCGTCGCTCATCAGGTGCTTGAGGACGAACATCGCCAACTTTCCGGGGGCGCGCGCCGCGCAGCCCGCCGGCGTTCCGGTGGCGATCAGGTCGCCGGGGCGCAGGTCCTGCAGCGCGGCGAGTTCGGTGAGCGTGGCCGCGGGGCCATGGATCATCTCGGCGCAGTAGGCGTCCTGCCGCGTCTGACCGTTGACTGCCAGGCGCATGTGCAGTTCGGGTAAGCGGGCCCATTCCTGTCGCGTCAGCAGCAGCAGTCCCGGTCCTACCGGGCCGAAGCCGCGATAGCTCTTGCCCTTGTAGAACTGGCCCTGCGGCAATTGCACGTCACGTGCCGACAGGTCGTTGACGATCGTCACCCCTGCCAGCCACTGCGCCAGGTCGTCGCTGCCAACCTGTGCGCCGGCCGGGATTGGCCTGCGCAACACGAGACCGAGCTCGATCTCGTAATCGAGCAATTGCACATGCGCGGGGCGGACCACCGGCGCATCGGCCGCCGTGATGCTGGAAGGCGCCTTGGTGAAGATCGTGTTGAAGGGGAAGTCTTCGATGCGCAGACCCGACTCGGCGATGTGACTGCGGTAGTTGACGCCCTGGCAGATGAACTGCTGTTGCTGCGTCACCGGCGAAAGGACCTGCACGCGCTCGAGGGGCACGACGGCTTGCGCGGGCTCGACGGCCCACAGCAGCTCCCAATGGCTGGAAAGCAGTTCGCCGGTGCTGGGTGCATCGACGTGCAGCGGGGCGATGAGGCGGCCGAACTGAACGCCCCACCGAGGCTGGCCGTCGTCGGTGTATCGAATGATAGTGCGTGACATGAGTGTGTGCAGGAGTGTTAGAGCCAAGGGCGCGCGGGCGCATCGAGCGCCGCGCTCATGAGCTTCAGCCGCTGTGGCGTGATCGCCTTGCGGCGCAGGAGCTTCAGCAGGTGCAGCAGGGTTCGCAGGTTCTTCTGCGGCTTCATCGACGCGGGCGCGTCGTCGCCCCAGGCCCAGATGCCGCCGAATTCCAGCGGCGAGTAGGCGGTCTCGAAGTCCGCGGTGAAGACGTCGCCGTCTGTGTAGTGCTCGTACTCGAAGCCGTCGGGGTCGAACCAGTAGTCGAAGAGCTGGCTGCCGAGCAGGTGGCGGCCGATGCCCCACATGTGCCGGTAGCCTTGGGCGCGCAACACCTGCTGGCCCTGGCCGAGCGCATCCAGGTCGAGAACCTCGTACGCGCTGTGCTCGTACTTCTCTTCGATCGCGCCGACGATCACGAGCGAGTGGTGGTCGGCCGGCTCGGGGCCGAGATCGAGGCGGCAGAACGCGAGGGTGGCGCTGCCGTCGGCGAGGTGCTGCACATCGGTGGGAATCAGCCCGAGCACGCGCAGATACCACTCGGCCATGCAAGCAAAGTCCACCGTCTGCAGGACCAGGTGGCCGAGCCGCATGACGCGGGATGGCTCGATCGGCGTACGCACCATGCGATTGACGCGTGGCGTCTGCCGTGCCGTGTTGGTGCTCGCCGTGACGGCCTCGCGCAGCGGCAGCGGCTCGACGCGCCGCTGATCCTGCAGAAGCCAGACGCTGCGGCCGCTGGGGTCGAACAGCTCCACGCCGCGACCTCCGGCCGGCAGGCGATCAGGTGCCAGCCAGCGCGCGCCCACCTGTTCCACGTAACGCTGCAGCTCGGTGTCTGCTGACATGAGGAAGGCGGGGCCGATGAAGCGATTCTCGCGTCCGGCCTCTGCCATCGCGATGCAGGCTGCGGTCCCAGCGCCCCGGGCGACGAGGCGCTGCGGCGTGGCGCTCACGATATGAAAGCCGAAGTCGCGCCAGAAGCGTTCAGTCGATGCGAGGCGGCGCTTCTCCCAGCGCAGGAAGGCCAGCTCGATGGCTCGCCCAAGGGCCGGTGGCCTGCGCAGTCGTTGGACATCGGCGGGCAGGCGGCTTTCGGGGATCGCCTCGGGCTGCCGAAGCACTGCGGTGGAACCTCTCACGGGTGGGCCTCGCGTCAGAACGTGTAGTGGTAGCCGAGCAAGAACATCTGAACCTTGCTTGTCAGGGTGGTGCCGGCGCTGGCGCCCGTGCCGGTCAGCGTGGTGCGCGGATTCAGTTCGTAGCCGAGGTTCACTTCAGAGTGCGGGTCGACGCGCCAACTCAGGCCCGCGGTGTAGGCCCGCTCGTTGATCGACGGCACGAGCAGGTTTTGCACGGCGCGCGTGCTGTCGATCTGGCTGCGGTTGCGGCTGGCGCCGGCCCGCACGGTCCAACGGTCATCTAGCATCCATGCCGCGCCGAAGCGCAAAACGGGCTGGTTGCGCCAGGCAAACCCATTCGGGTCCTGCATCACCTTGATGTCGCCCCAGAGGATGCGCAGCCAGTCGGCTGCGAGAGTGAGCCGATCGGTGGCCTGCCAAGCGACGCCGGCGCCGTACTGGGCCGGCACGTCGAGGCGCCCATCGCTGTAGGCCAGCAGGTCGCGGTCGTAGCCGTCGAGCCGGCTCATGCGGGCACGCGACTTCAGGTTCACGCCGAGGGACCAGCCGGCTGCCGGCTTCCACAGCGCACCGGCCCGAAGGCCGACGCCGGTCGCCGACTGTCGGCCATGGCCGGGCACCGGCAACAGTCCGCCCGGCACGGGCGCAGGCACGATCACACCATCGGCTTCGAACTGCTCCCACGCGAGCGTGAGGCCAAGGCCGAGCGACAGATTGGCCGTTGGCTTCCACGCCACGGCCGGGATGACCTCAGCGACGCGCAGCGTCGTCTTGGCCGTTCCCGCGCCGGCCACCGGCAACGCTGGCTGGCCATAGTCGGAGCCCGCTCCGGCGCCTGACATGCTGATCGCGAAAGTGACGTCGCTCGCCGAATGCCAGATGACGCCGCCTTCGGGTGCCAACTGTGTCTGGCGGTTCTCGAGATGATTGCCCGGCAGCACATAGTCCGCAGAGGAGTGCCCATTGAACACCTGCAGGCCGAGCGTCGTGGATGACGGCACGAAGGCGATGCCGGCGGGATTGTTCGCCGCCGCCACCGCGTCCAGCGGCAGCGCGATCGAGGTGCCACCCATCGCCGCGTTCTTGATCCCATTGCCGCCGGGCAGCGCGCCGTTGACCGCCAGAGCACCGGCATGGAAGGCGGCGATGGCGATCACTACTGCAAGGTCGCGGGGCGGGGAGCGTTCGCGCATGGTGAGGTCCTTCGAGTGTTTTGCGGTGGCATCGGCTGGTCTTATAATGACATCGATGTCATCATGACAGTATTGTCGTTTCTACCTACCCGGACGCTGGGCACAATCCACCCATGCAAACGCAAGATCACCGTCCGCGAGTCGCA
>JAMFRW010000464.1 GCA_026224975.1 Rhodoferax sp.
CAACTGGTCATGCTCTACCTGTCGCTGTGCATCGTCTCACTGGTCATCGCGAGCGGCTTCTGGGTGCAGGGCGCCACGCTGGTCTTGCCGTTCGCCGGGTTCGAACTGCTGACCGTCGGCGCTGCGTTTCTGGCCTATGCGCGGCACGCCACAGACAATGAATCCATTCGGCTGCAACCGGGCAGGTTGACGGTCGAACATGCCAGCGGCAAGCGCGTCGTCAAGGTCGAGTTCGCCCCTGCGTGGGTGCGGGTCGAGCCGGAGCACGGCGACCGATCGCTGGTCGAACTCTCGGGCCAGGGCCGTCGCATCTCGGTCGGGCGCTTCGTGCGCCCCGAGTTGCGCCGGCAGCTTGCAGAAGAACTGCGCTGGGCCTTGCGCCGTTGGCAGACCGCAGCGAGCGCACCGCAGAGTGCGGCTCGACAATGAACACGAAACTGAAGTGGCAACCATGAAGACGATGAAAGCACTCTGGAACAAGCTGACACGGGTCAGGGTGGGTCAGCTCGGCCTGTCCTTGTACGCGCTGCTCGCGACCCAGATGGCGCTGGCGGTCAACAACCTGCCGGGCGGCCCGGCCGTCAACCAGCTCGACCTGCACCCGCCGGTCACCGAAATCGCGCGCGATCAGCGCTGGCTGCATTACTTCATGCTCGTCATCTGCCTGGTGATCTTCCTCGGCGTGTTCGGCGTGATGTTCTATTCGATCATCAAGCACCGCAAATCGAAGGGCGCCAAGTCGGCCAACTTCCACGAGAGCACCACGGTCGAAATCATCTGGACCATCGTGCCCTTCGTGATCGTGATCCTGATGGCGCTGCCGGCCACCAAGGTCGTCGTCGCGATGAAGGACACCAGCGCTGCCGACCTCACCATCAAGGCGACAGGCATCCAGTGGAAGTGGGGCTATGACTACCTGAAGGGCGAGGGCGAAGGCATCGGCTTCGTCTCTACGCTCGATGCCACTCAGCGCGAACTGTCGGATGCCGGCAAGCCCGCCGGCGACGACTACCTGCTCAAGGTCGACCACCCGCTGGTCGTGCCGGTCGACAAGAAGATCCGCATCATCACGACGGCCACAGACGTGATCCACGCGTTCATGGTGCCGTCGTTCGGCATCAAGCAGGATGCGATCCCCGGCTTCGTGCGCGACACCTGGTTCCGCGCCGAGAAGGTAGGCGACTACTACGGCCAGTGCGCCGAGCTGTGCGGCAAGGAACACGCCTACATGCCGATCCATGTGAAGGTCGTCTCGCAGGCCGACTACACCGCTTGGGTCGATGGCGAGCACAAGAAGCTGGCCGCACTCGCCGACGACCCGGCCAAGGTCTGGACGCTGCCCGACCTTCTCGCACGCGGTGAAAAGGTCTATGCCGGCAACTGCGCCGCCTGCCACCAGGCCAACGGCAAGGGCGCCGGCCCGATCAAGCCGCTCGACGGCTCGCCGACCGTGCTCGATGCCGACAAGACCAAGCAGATCCACACGGTGCTCAACGGCCAGAACAACGGCGCCATGCCGTCGTGGAAGCAACTCTCCGATACCGAACTGGCCGCGGTGATCACCTTCACCAAGAACAATTGGTCCAACAAGACCGGCCAGATCGTGCAGCCCACCGAAGTGGCCGCGGCTCGCAAGTAAGTTTAGAGATCAGGAATCGTCATGAGCGCAGTAATCGACACACACGGCGGCCACGCCCACGACCACAGCCACGATCACGACCATGATCACGGGGCGCCGCATGGCTGGCGCCGATGGCTCTTCGCGACGAACCACAAGGACATCGGCACGATGTACCTGTTGTTCTCGTTCACGATGCTGATGATCGGCGGCACGCTCGCGCTGCTGATCCGCGTCGAGCTGTTCCAGCCCGGGCTGCAGTTCTTCAACCCGCAGCTCTTCAACCAGTTCACCACGATGCACGGGCTGATCATGGTGTTCGGCGCGATCATGCCGGCCTTCGTGGGGTTCGCGAACTGGATGATCCCGCTGCAGATCGGCGCGGCCGACATGGCCTTCGCCCGTATGAACAACTTCAGCTTCTGGCTGTTGATCCCGGCTGGCCTGATGCTGGTCTCGTCGTTCTTCATGCCCGGTGGCGCACCCGCCGCAGGCTGGACGCTCTACGCACCGCTCACGCTGCAAATGGGTCCCTCGATGGACGCCGGCATCTTCGCGATGCACATCCTCGGCGCCAGCTCGATCATGGGCTCGATCAACATCGTGGTGACCGTGCTCAACATGCGCGCGCCCGGCATGACGCTGATGAAGATGCCGCTCTTTTGCTGGACCTGGCTCATCACCGCCTACCTGCTGATCGCCGTGATGCCGGTGCTCGCCGGCGCCATCACGATGACGCTGACCGACCGCCACTTCGGTACGCACTTCTTCAACCCCGCCGGCGGCGGCGACCCGGTGATGTACCAGCACATCTTCTGGTTCTTCGGCCACCCCGAGGTCTACATCATGATATTGCCGGCCTTCGGCATCGTCAGCGCCATCATCCCGGCCTTCGCCCGCAAGCGCCTGTTCGGCTACACCTCGATGGTGTATGCCACCGCTTCGATCGCGATCCTGTCGTTCATCGTCTGGGCGCACCACATGTTCACGACCGGCATGCCGGTCACCGGCCAGCTCTTCTTCATGTACGCGACCATGCTGATCGCGGTGCCCACGGGCGTGAAGATCTTCAACTGGATCGCGACCATGTGGCGCGGCTCCATGACCTTCGAGACCCCGATGCTCTGGGCTGTGGGCTTCATCTTCGTCTTCACCATGGGCGGCTTCACCGGCCTGATCCTCGCGATGGCGCCGATCGACATCCAGCTGCAAGACACCTACTACGTCGTCGCCCACTTCCACTATGTGCTGGTCGCCGGCTCGCTGTTCGCGATGTTCGCCGGCTACTATTACTGGGCGCCCAAGTGGAACGGCGTGATGTACTCCGAGACACGCGGAAAGATCCACTTCTGGGCTTCGCTGGTGTTCTTCAACATCACCTTCTTCCCGATGCACTTCCTGGGTCTGGCCGGCATGCCGCGCCGCTATGCCGACTACCCGATGCAGTTCGCCGACTTCAACATGATCGCGTCGATCGGCGCGTTCGGTTTCGGCCTGTCGCAGGTGTACTTCTTCTTCTTCGTCGTGCTGCCCGCCATGCGCGGCAAGGGCGCGAAGGCCCCGGCCAAGCCGTGGGAAGGCGCCGAAGGCCTGGAATGGGATCTGCCATCGCCGGCGCCGTTCCACACCTTCGAAACGCCGCCCAAGCTGAACGCTTCGGCCACGCGCATCATTGCCTGACGCCCTGCAGCAGACTCATCGCATGAAGACCAACGCCCCCGACGCCAAGCCCGGCGCCATCACGCCGGAGCAGCGCAAGAACAACGCGCGCCTCGCGGTCGCGTTGGGCGTGACGGCGGTCGTGATCTTCGTCGGTTTCATCGTCAAGAGTGCCGTGTTCGGCATGTGACGGCCGACGCCGCGCCACACCATGACCGAACCCAACCGCTCCGCCGCTGGCATCTTGCGCATGGACAACATGCGCATGGTCGGCAAGCTGGTGGTCGTGGTCGCGCTGATGTTCGGCTTCGGCTACGCGCTGGTGCCCATCTACAAATCGATCTGCACCGCGCTCGGCATCAACGTGCTGTCGCTGGGCGAGCTCGATGCGGCCGGCTCGCGCACCTACGACAAGAACACCCAGGTCGACACCAGCCGCACCATCACCATCGAGTTCGATGCCAATGCGCGCGGGCCGTGGGAGTTCAAGTCGGCCAAGCGTTCGATGGAAGTGCACCCGGGCGAGATGTCGACGGTGATGTACACGTTCAAGAACGTTCAGAACCGCACCATGGTCGCGCAGGCGATCCCGAGTTATGCGCCGATGCAGGCGATGCCCTACTTCAACAAGCTGGAGTGCTTCTGCTTCAGCGAGCACATGCTGAAGCCGGGTGAATCCAAGGAATGGCCGGTGGTCTTCGTGATCGACCCGAAGCTGCCGAAAGACGTCAAGACCATCACGCTGAGCTACACCTTCTTCGAGGTCGGCGGCAAGGTCCCTCCGGCGCCCGACGCCACGGCGGCCAAGGCCACGGTCGCAGCACCCGCGGAGCCGCACTCGTGAGCGACGACTTCAAGGATGCGGTGCGCCGCAAGGGTTCGTTCGGGCAGACGATGCGTGCGGTCGGCTGGTCGTTCTTCGGCGTGCGCAAGTCGGCCGACTACGAAAAAGACGTGGGCCAGTTGAACCCGGTGCATGTGGTGATCGCGGCGGTCATCGGCGTGGCGGTGTTCATCGGCGTGCTGCTGGTGCTGGTCAACTGGGTGTTGGCCAGTGGCGTGGCGAAGTGAATCGAAAAAATCAGGTCTTTTAGGAGAAAACATGTCGGCAGCGACGCAACACGGGCAAGCGCCTTACTACTTCGTCCCCGCACCCTCGCGGCACCCGGTGCTGGCCTCGATCGGCCTGTTCTTCGTGATCCTCGGCGCAGGCCAATGGATCAACGGCCATGAGTGGGGCATGTACTCGCTGATCGGCGGCCTGGTGATGTGGGCCTTTGTGCTGCAGCAATGGTTCCGCCAATCCATCGCCGAGAGCGAAGGCGGGCTCTACAGCGACCGCATCGATGTGTCCTTCCGCTGGAGCATGAGCTGGTTCATCTTCTCCGAGGTGATGTTCTTCGGCGCGTTTTTCGGCGCGCTGTTCTGGACCCGCCTGCACGCGCTGCCCAACCTCGGCAGCCTCGAGAACGCTGTGCTCTGGCCTGACTTCAAGGCCGTGTGGCCGAGCGCCGCTGCCGGCTTCACCGGCTCGCCGGCCGGCATCGTCGATGCCTTCGCGACCATGGGCCCGTGGCCGCTGCCGACCATCAACACCGCGCTGCTGCTGTCCTCCGGTGTCACGCTGACGATTGCCCACCATGCGCTGATCGCCAATCACCGCGGCACGGCCATCGCCTTCATGTGGGTGACCGTGCTGCTCGGTTGCACCTTCCTTTTCGTGCAGGGCTACGAATACCACCATGCCTACACCGAGCTCAACCTCAAGCTCAGCTCCGGCGCCTACGGTTCGACCTTCTTCATGCTGACCGGTTTCCACGGCTTCCACGTGTTCGTCGGCATGCTGATGCTGCTGTTCATCACCATCCGGCTGATGAAGGGCCACTTCACGCCGCAGCGTCACTTCGGCTTCGAAGGCGCGGCCTGGTACTGGCACTTCGTGGACGTGGTCTGGCTCGGCCTCTATATCGTCGTGTACTGGCTGTAAGAGACAGCGAGCAAAAGAGATAGCGCTCCAAAAGCAAACGCCGCGTCGAGCGGCGTTTGTTATTTGCGGGTGGCCTTCTTCATTTGCCCAGCGGAATGCCCGTCGGGTGGATCCAGCCGGCCCAGTAGCTCAACAGAATGACGACGAAGAGCAGCACCGAGAGTCCCACCCGCAAGGCGAGCGCGCGCATCATGTTCGATGACTTGGGCTTCCCGTCGCGGCCGTCGCGCATCATGAACACGCCGGCCAGCGCGAGCGCGCCGAGGATGCCGGCAAAAGCGAATCCGATGATGTATGTCATGCGTGGTGATTATCCGCTCGCACTTCGCGCGCCATGGGCTCGGGGTTGAGTTCGCCCAGCCGCGCCCGGTCGTGGGCGGTGCTGTTCGCGGCGATCATCGGTGTGGCGATCACCGCGCGGGCCGGCTTCTGGCAGCTCGACCGCGCGGCGCAAAAGGTCGCGCTGCAAAGCTCGCTCGAGGCGCGCGGCGTCATGCTGGCGCTGCCGCAGGCACAACTCGCTCGCACCCTCGCCGAGGCCGACGCCCAGCACTATCGCCACGTGACGCTGCGCGGGCGCTGGCTGCCGGAGCGCACGGTGTTTCTCGAGAACCGGCAGATGGCCGGGCGCACCGGCTTCTACGTCGTGACGCCCTTGCTGCTGTCGCAGGCGGGGCAGGGCGAGGCAGTGCTGGATGCCGTGCTGGTGCAGCGCGGCTTCGCGCCGCGCGATCAACTCGACCGCACGCGGCTGCCGGCGGTGCCAACACCGGCCGGTGAGGTCGACGTGATCGGCCTGATCGCCCCGCCACCCTCACGGCTGTACGAGTTCTCCGCCGTGGCCAGTGGCGCGATCCGGCAAAATCTCGATCCAGCCGCGTTCGCCGCCGAAACCGGCCTGGTGCTGCGGCCGGTGTCGGTGCTGCAAGCCGATACGCCCAACGACGCCAACGCCAGCGCCAGCGATGGCCTTCTTCGCCAATGGCCGCTTCCCGCGGTCGACGTTCAAAAACACTACGGCTATGCATTCCAGTGGTTTGCCATGGCCTCGACGATGACGGGTCTTTATGTCTGGTTCCAACTCATCCGCCCACGGCTCCGCCGCCGCACCTGAGGCGCCGTCGCCGTTGAGCTTCACCGTGCACTCGATGCCGTCGGCATCCGACATGGTCTCGGAGCCCGAAGGCGCGGCGCGCCGCACCTCCAGCGGCAGGCTCAAGATGCTGCTGGTGCTGCTCATCTGCGCGGCGCCGGTGGTGGCCTCGTACTTCACCTACTTCGTGATCCGCCCCGAAGGCCGCACCAACTACAGCGACCTGATCTTGCCGGTGCGCCCGATTCCGGCCGACCTGCCGCTGACCGATCTGCAGGGCAAGAGCGTCAATGCGCTGGCGCTCAAGGACCAGTGGCTGGTGATCGTGGTCGGCGGTGGCGCCTGCGATGCCGAGTGCGAAAAGCGCCTCTGGCTGCAACGTCAACTGCGCGAAACCCTGGGCCGCGAGAAGGAGCGTGTAGACAAGGTCTGGCTCATCGACGACAACGCCACCCCGCGCGCCGAAACGATGAAAGCCATCGAAACCGGCACACCGGCAACCGTGCTGCGCGTGCCGGCCGCTGCGCTTGCGCAGTGGCTTTCGCCGGCGACAGGCCACACGCTGGAGCAGCACCTGTACGTGGTCGACCCGATGGGCAACTGGATGATGCGCGTGCCCGCCGAGCCGATCCCGGCCAAGCTCAAGGGCGACATGGAAAAGCTGCTGCGCGCGTCGTCGTCGTGGGACACGCCGGGTCGCTGATCGGCGCACCTGTTCACCATCACTTGCCAGCGTTGAACGCTCGATCAATTAACCGCCGATGAACCCGCAGCCGCTCTACGACCTCGCCCCCATCGCGCGCATCGCACTGCTCGGGCTGGCGCTCGCGCTCGGGCCGCTCGCCTGGGTCTGGCTACGCCGCCGCGATGCGCGCAAGCCGGGTGGCAGCCTGCGCGCGTTGACCGTGCTGACGATGTTCCTCACCTTCGACCTCATCCTGTTCGGGGCCTTCACGCGGCTCACCGATTCGGGCCTGGGTTGCCCCGATTGGCCCGGTTGCTACGGCAGCGCCAGCCCGCTCGGGGCGCACGACGAAATTCGCAGCGCCCAGGCTGCCATGCCCACCGGCCCGGTCACACACGGCAAGGCCTGGGTCGAGATGATCCATCGCTACCTCGCCACAGGGGTCGGCGCGTTGATCATGGCCTTGGCCGTGATGAGCTGGTGGCAGGCGCGCCGGCAGCGCAGGCAGGGCACCAACGACGCGGCGATATCGCCCTGGTGGGCGACTGCGACGCTGGTGTGGGTCTGCCTGCAAGGTGCGTTCGGCGCCTTGACGGTCACCATGAAGCTCTACCCCGCCATCGTCACCATGCATCTGCTCGGCGGCATCGGGCTGCTTGTGCTGCTGGCGGTGCAAAGCCAGGGCTATGTGCGCGCGCCGCTCGCGATGCCGCCGCGGCTTTATGCCGGCGTGGTGGCCGTGGCCGTGCTCAGCGCCGTGCAGATGGCGCTCGGCGGCTGGGTCAGCACCAACTACGCCGTGCTCGCCTGCCGCGAGTTCCCGATGTGCCAGGGCAGTTGGTGGCCGGTGATGGACTTCGACCATGGCTTCACGTTCCTGCGTGAACTGGGTGCCGGCAAGGATGGTGGCTACCTGCCGTTTGCAGCGCTCACGGCGATCCACTACGTGCACCGTCTGGCGGCCTATGTGGTGCTGGCGGCACTCGCACTGCTCGCGTGGCGACTACGGGCGAGTGGTGATCCGTCGCTGCGGCGTTGGGCCGTCGCCCTCGGCGGCGTGGCGCTCTGGCAGCTCGCGAGCGGGCTGAGCAACGTCGTGCTCGGCTGGCCGCTGGTCGCGGCCGTGGCGCACACGGCGGGCGCGGCCGCTTTGGCCGCGCTGCTGGCCGTGCTGATCACCCGCGTTCGGCAGGCGCGGGCGCCGGCCCTGCGGCGCGACAGCGTGCCGGCGCGGCCGACGATGCGCGCGGCGTCGCATTGACTGCATTGACTCAACACCTCACTCGATCGCCGACCACCCCGCCCAAACCCTGTAGCCCCTCCGCCCTCCACGCCACTTCGTAAAATGACGGGTTCGCTTCCCACCATGTCCGAAACACTTACCCGCCCTGCACATGCCGCCGCTTCGTTCCCGTCGCGGGTGCGGCAGTTCTACGCGCTGACCAAGCCGCGCGTGGTGCAGCTCATCGTGTTCTGCGCGGTGATCGGCATGCTGATGGCGACGCCTGGCCTGCCGGATTGGCGCGTGGCGCTCGCAGCCACGGCCGGCATCTGGCTCGTGGCTGCTGCTGCGGCGGCGTTCAACTGCCTCGTCGAACAAGGCATCGATTCGCGCATGGCCCGCACCGCCTGGCGGCCGAGCGCCACCGGCCAGTTGACCAGCACGCAGACCTTCGTGTTCTCGGCGCTGCTGTGTGCGGCCGGCAGCACGCTGCTGTACTTCGTCGTCAACCCGCTGACCATGTGGCTCACGTTCGCCACGTTCGTCGGTTATGCGGTGATCTATACCGTGGTGCTCAAGCCGCTCACGCCGCAAAACATCGTGATCGGCGGCGCTTCGGGCGCGATGCCGCCGGTGCTGGGCTGGGCCGCCGTGCGCGGCGAAGTCGGGCCCGAGGCGTTGATCATGTGCCTGATCATCTTCCTGTGGACGCCGCCGCACTTCTGGGCGCTGGCGCTCTACCGCGCCGAGGACTACCGCAAGTCGGGCCTGCCGATGCTGCCCGTCACGCACGGCTCCGAATTCACCCGGCTGCATGTTCTGCTTTACACGCTGGTGCTGTTTGCCGGCACCCTGCTGCCGTTCATCTCGGGCATGAGCGGCCCCATCTATCTGGTGGCCGCCGTGCTGCTGGGCGCGGGCTTCACCGGCTACGCCTGGAAGCTCTGGCGCCAATACTCCGACGCGCTCGCGCGCAAGACCTTCCGCTTTTCGATCCTGCACCTTTCGCTGCTGTTCGCCGCGCTGCTGGTCGATCATTACCTGTGGCCGCTGCTTTGAACTCAGCTTTCAACCGTTTCCGCCGTTCTATCGTTGTGGCCGCAGGCGCTGCGCTGTTCCTGGCCGGCTGCGACAAGCTCGCCACGCCCACGGCCAAGCCGCAATTCCAGGGCGTGGACATCACCGGTGCCGAATACGCGCGCACGCTCTCGCTGCCGGACCAGGATGGCAAGCCGCGCACGCTGGCCGACTTCAAGGGCAAGATCACCGTGGTCTTTTTCGGCTACACGCAGTGCCCCGACGTGTGCCCCACCACGATGGCCGAACTCGCCCAGGTCAAGAAATCACTTGGCAAGGATGGCGACCGAATCCAGGGCGTCTTCGTCACCGTCGACCCCGAGCGCGATACCCCCGAGCTGCTCAAGACCTACGTCACCGCCTTCGACCCGACCTTCGTCGCGCTGCGCGGCACGCCCGAGCAAACCATCGCGGCCGCCAAGGAGTTCAAGGTCTTCTTCGCCAAGGTGCCCGGCAAGACACCCGGCAGCTACACCATGGACCACACCGCCGGCTCCTATGTGCTCGACGAAAACGGCAAGGTGCGCTTGTTCGTGCGCTACGGCGCGCCGGCCGATGCGTTGACCTCCGACTTGAAGATGCTGCTGGCCGCCGGCTGATCCACAACCATTCGCCCATGAAAGAACGGTCCCGAGGGACCGTTCTTTTATTCGCCGGAGCGCGCCGAATCAGGCGCTGGCCACCAGCGCCTTGCGCATCTTCTTCATCGCCGCCACTTCGATCTGGCGAATGCGCTCGGCACTCACACCGTACTCGTCGGCCAGGTCGTGCAGCGTCATGCCGCCCGAGCTGTCGTCATTGACCTTCAACCAGCGCTCTTCGACGATGCGGCGGCTGCGCGCGTCCAGCGAATCGAGCGCCAGGCTGATGCCGTCGCCGGCCAGCCAGTCGCGGTTTCGGGCTTCCAGCACACGCGAAGGTTCGCTCGCTTCATCGGCCAGGTAGGCGATGGGCGCGAAGCTCTCTTCCGAGTCGTCGTTCTGCGGCTCGAGCGCCACGTCGCCACCGGAGAGGCGCGTTTCCATCTCGAGCACCTCTTCGCGCTTGACGTTCAGCGTGCGGGCGAGCTTGTCGACCTCGCCTTGCGTCAGCGTCGAGCGGTGGGTGTCCACATCGAGCGCGTCGTCCTTCATGCTCTGCTTCATCGAGCGCAGGTTGAAGAACAGCTTGCGCTGAGCCTTGGTCGTCGCGACCTTGACCATGCGCCAGTTCTTCAGGATGTACTCGTGGATCTCGGCCTTGATCCAGTGCATGGCGTAGCTGACCAGGCGAACGCCCTGATCGGGATCGAAACGCTTCACCGCCTTCATCAGGCCGACGTTGCCTTCCTGGATCAGATCGCCGTGGGGCAGGCCGTAGCCCAGGTACTTGCGGGCGATGGAAACCACAAGGCGCAAGTGCGAGAGCACCAGCTTTCCAGCAGCGTCCAGATCACCACTGGCGCGCAGCCGCGTGGCGTAGGCGACTTCTTCCTCGTGCGTCAGAAGAGGCACGCGGTTGGCGGCAGAAATATAGGCGTCCAGGTTGCCCAGCGAAGGCACGAGGGCCCAAGGATCGCGAAGAGTCAATGCAGTGGCAGTGTTCATAGAGAGGTCAGACATTCCGAACTCCTTTCAGTTCCCTGAATATTAGCACTCGACGTTCGAGAGTGCTGATTGGCCGAAAGCATCGCGCGCATGGTCGAAACCAATCGCGAAATTGTGCAGCCAGGAACTGGTTTCGAGTGTCGGACGGAGCCGCGGAGTTCCCAGGCCAAGCGCTCTCTGAAGGCGCGCCGCAACCTACTTCCGCATCAGCGTGCTCTTCCCGAACAGGCTCTCGATCAGGTCGACCGCCACTTCGGCCGTGGCGTTGCGCACATCGAGCGCCGGGTTCAGCTCCATCACGTCGAGCGAGGCCAGGCGCCCGGTGTCGGCGATCATTTCCATGCAGAGCTGGGCTTCGCGGTAGGTCGGGCCACCCTTGACGGTGGTGCCCACGCCGGGCGCGAGGTCGGCATCGAGAAAATCGACGTCGAAGCTGACGTGCAGGTGCGTGTTGACATCGAGCGTGGCGAGCGCCAGCTCCATGGTGTGGCGCATGCCCATCTCGTCGATGTAGCGCATGTCGAAGACTTCCAGCCCGGCCTGGTGCACCAGGCGCTTTTCGCCCTGGTCGACGCTGCGGATGCCGATCTGGCGGATCCACTTGGGGTTGATCGCTGGCACATGACCGCCGATCTCGATCAGCGCCTGCGGGCCGTAGCCGCACAGCGCCGCGACCGGCATGCCGTGCAGGTTGCCGCTGGGCGTGAGGCCGTTGGTGTTGAAGTCGGCATGTGCGTCCAGCCAGAGCACGCGCAGCTTCTTGTGGGTGTCGCGGCAGTAGCGCGCCACCGCGCTGATCGAGCCGATGCCCAAAGAATGGTCGCCGCCCAGCAGGATCGGCAAGCGGCCGAGCAGCAGTTCGGCGTGCACCGCCTCATGAACGGTTCGGTTCCAGGCGACGACTTCGTCGAGGTGCCGGTAGCCGTCGACCGGCGGTTGCCACGGGTTGGCCGGGCCGGCGAGGTTGCCGCGGTCGTGCACTTCCAGCCCGTGCGATTCGAGCACCGGGCCGATGTTGGCCACGCGCAAGGCCTCGGGCCCCATGCTGGCGCCGCGGCTGCCGGCGCCGATGTCGGTCGGCGCGCCGATGATGCTGATCTGGTGGTTCATCGCGGGTGGGTCATCGTCTGCCAAGCGGCGCTCAAAGGTCGGTGGCGAAGCTGCTCTTTTCGTGCTCGCGCAGGTCGAAACCGTATTCGGCTTCGAGCACGCTCCAGGCTTCTTCGGCGGTTTCGACGAAGCGGAAGAGCTTCAGATCGAGCGCGCTGATCATCCCGGTGTCGACCAGCAAGTCGAAGTTGATGAGCCGCGTCCAGAACTCGCGGCCGAAGAGCAGCACCGGGCGCCGGCGCGACTTGCCGGTCTGGATCAGCGTGAGCGCCTCGAACATTTCGTCCAGCGTGCCGAAGCCGCCGGGGAAGCACACGAGTGCCACCGAGCGCATCAGGAAGTGCATCTTGCGCAGGCCGAAGTAGTGGAACTGGAAACACAGCTCCGGCGTGATGTAGGGGTTGGGCGCCTGTTCGTGCTGCAGCACGATGTTCAGGCCAATGCTCTTGCCGCCCACCTCGAAAGCGCCGCGGTTGCCGGCTTCCATGATGCCCGGGCCACCGCCGGTGACGACGTAGATCGGCGTCTCCAACGCGCGCGATTTTTCGGTGACCAAGGCACCGAAGCGGCGGGCTTCGTCGTAGTAGCGCGACATCGCCATGTGGTTCTGCGCCAGCCGCAACGCGGTTTCGTCGCCGGCCGAGCGCGCGTCGTCGAGCAGGCGCTGTGCGACTTCGGGCGAGACGATGCGGGCGCTGCCGAAGATCACGATGGTCGACTCGATGCCGAGTTCGTTCTGCACCATCTCCGGCTTGAGCAGCTCGAGCTGCATGCGCACCGGGCGCAGTTCTTCGCGCAACAGGAAATCGGTGTCGGCGAAGGCGAGCTTGTAGGCGCTTTCCGGGCCGTCGTAGCGCGACGGCGGGTTGGCCACTTCGGCGTCTTGCTGTGCGCTGGCGAAGTTGCGCGTGGTGAGTTCGGTCTTTTTGTCCATGGGCCGCAGCTTAACGCTTGCAGGTGAAGGTAGATGTCAAGGTGAGAGTGGCGCTAGCACTAACCGTTCCTCGTGCAAACGCCGGCCTGCGCCGGCCCTTACTCGTTTCCCGTCTATCGATAGGCTTGCGGGTTTCGGCCCCAAGCCACACCATGCGCGCCCGCGCGAGCGACAACTCGAACAACACAGATGCAACGACGTGAACTGCTGAAGGGCGCTGCCGCCTCTTTTTACGCAACCCTTTTCGCTCCTGCGGGATTGGCGCTTTGGTCGACGACTGCAGGCGCCCAGGGCGGCGACTACCCCAAGCCCGGCGCCACGCTGCGCTACGTGGTGCCATTTCCACCCGGCGGCCTGACCGATGTGATGGCGCGCCTGATCGGCCAGCAGCTCGGCGAGCACTGGAAAACCAATGTCGTGATCGACAACCGCCCCGGCGGCGGCGGGCAGATCGGCGCCGATGCGGTGGCCAAATCGGCCCCGGATGGCAACACGCTGCTCGCCATCACGCTGACACACGCGGCCAACTACACCCTGTTTCCGAAGGCGCCGTACAACTTCGTCAAGGACCTGAAGCCGGTCGCGCTGATGGCCGGCTCGCCGATGCTGATCGTGGTACCGGTCACCAGCCCGATCCAGAACTTCAAGGATCTGGTTGCCCGCTCCAAGACGCACAAGCTCAACGCCGGATCGAGCGGCAACGGCACACCGCCGCACCTGACGCTCGCACTCTTCAACGAGCTGAACCATTCCGACATCCAGCACGTTCCCTACAAGGGCGGCGCGCCGGCCGTCACCGATTTGATCGGCGGCCAGCTCGATGTGATCTTCTCGAACTTTCCGGAGTCGATCGCGCATGTGAAGAGCGGCAAGCTGCGCGCGCTCGCCATCGCCAGTAGCGCCCGCCACCCCGCCGTGCCCGAGGTGCCGACGACGGTCGAGGCCGGCATGCCGGCGTTGCTGGTCGAAAACTGGACCGCGATGATGGTGCCCGCTGGCACGCCGGACGCCGTCGTGCACAAACTCGGCGCCGAGATCGTACACATCCTGGCCGGTGCAGACATCGAAGAGCGCGCCCGAACGCAAGGCTTTCGCGTCGACGCCCGCGGGCCCGAGAAGTTCGCGCCCTTCCTCGACGAAGAAATTCAGCGCTGGGCCAAGGTCATCAGGGAAGCGAAGATCAGCGTAGATTAATGTCGCCACATACCCTGCACCCCGGCGCGCGCGCCAGCCGAATCTCGGTCCATTCCATCGCGCGCGCATCCAGCATCTGCAGACGGCCCGCCAGCGAGGTGCCCACGCCCGTGAGCAGCCGCAGCGCCTCGGCCGCCTGCATGCTGCCGATGATGCCGACCAGCGGCGCGAACACGCCCATGGTCGCGCAGCGCACCTCCTCGAACGCCGTGTCCGAAGGGAAGATGCAGGCGTAACACGGGTTGGCGGCGTCGCGGCTGTCGTATACCGAGATCTGCCCGTCGAAGCCGATCGCGGCGCCCGAGACCAGCGGCTTGCGGTGCAGTACGCAGGCTGCGTTGACGGCGTGCCGCGTTGCGAAGTTGTCGCTGCAATCGAGCACCACGTCGGCTTCGGCCACGAGCTCGGCGAGCCGCTTGGCATCCGCGCGCTCGTTCAGCGCCACCACGCGCACATCCGGGTTGATCGCTGCGATGCTTTGCGCTGCCGAGCCGGCCTTGGGCTGGCCGATGCGCGCCACGTCATGCGCGATCTGGCGCTGCAGGTTGGTCAGGTCGACGGTGTCGTCGTCGACGATGGTGATCGTGCCCACGCCCGCCGTGCCGAGATACAGCGCCACCGGGGAGCCGAGCCCGCCCGCACCGATGATGAGCGCGTGCGAGGCGAGCAGGCGCTGTTGGCCCTCGATGCCCAGATCGTCGAGCAGGATGTGGCGCGAGTAGCGCAGCAGCTGGTCGTCGTTCATGGCGTCGTGCTCGGAATCGAAATCGGAATCAGGAACAAAAACGCCCGCGCTGGTGAGGCACGGGCGTTGTTCGGAGGGGAGAGTCGCGCGAGGCGGCTCAGTTCGTCGTGTCGGCTTCGGCCTTGCGCTCGACGATGGTCTTGCTCACGAGCACGGCCTTGCCCTTGAAGCGGTTCAGCGCCTGCGCGAGCTGGA
>JAMFRW010000465.1 GCA_026224975.1 Rhodoferax sp.
ACGATCTGCTCTGCGTGCCCGAAGAGGTCTCGCGCATGTTTTCGATCTGCGACGACCTGAAGCTCGAACTCGCCCAGCCCGCCCTCACGCGCGACTCGTACTACACCCATTTGATCACCCTGCAGCACAGCGAATTCCAGCTGCGCTTCACCAACTTCGTCGAGATCATGGCGCCGATCTTCTCGATCGAGATGCTCTCGCGCGTGTTCCCCACGCTCGCCGGCAGCGTGAGCGGCTTCGGCCTGGACACGCTCTGGCCGCGCCTGAGCAAGCTCGGCAAGCTCGCGATCATCGACGACACACCCGTCAAGCACACCCGCCCTGTCGGCGGCCCGAACTACGCGTTCAGCCAGAAGGCCGGGCTGGCCCCGGCGCACGAAGCCTGGTTGGTCTCGGCTGGAGGATTCGTGGAAACGCCAGCCGACTTCCAGATCAACTTTGGCGGGCTGCTGCAAAATGGCGACCCGATCTGCATCGGCGGCACGCAGAACGAGATCAACACCATGCTCCGGCACATCATCGCCTCGACCAACGGCCTCAAGTTCTCGGCGCTTCACTTCACCCGCTACCTGGGCAACCACCTCAACTACTGGATGGGCGGCGAAATGGGCGCAGCGCCCTACCCGCGCGCGCTGCTGCGCGTGGTGCTGAACCAGGCCCTGAAGGCTTCGGGCATTCGCTTCTCGGGGCCGCCGGATGATGAGCCTGCGGTGGCAGTGGCGCCAGTCGAGATGCCGGCGCCTGCGGTCAGTGGATCGAGTGGCGTCATCGACCTGGCGACGCGGCTGGCTGCGCTGGCCTGATCAATACCCGCGTTGGCGGGTTCCAGAAAAAACGCCGCGATCACGCGGCGTTTTGCTTTGATGCATGCGACTTGATGCGCGGTGTATCTCGCATGTGAAGCGCAGGTGCACGGGCGGCCGTCCTCCCAACGGCCGCTCGAAATCCCCCAAGGCTTAAACCAGCACCGCCACCTCGGCAGCCGCCAGCGGCGCGGCCGGCAGGCCATCACACCAGCGCCCGGCCATGCGCCCGAAAAGGTCGCCCAGTTCCTGCGTGAAGCGCACGCTGTCGAACAGCGGCAGCGCCATGCGTTGATCGGCGAGGTGGGCGCGAATGTCGTGCAGCGCTTCGGCATCGTTGGCCAACAGCACGGCAAGGTTCTCGTAATCGGCTTCGGTCGTCACCGCCAACTCGGGCAAACCGACCGCGGCGAGCAGGCTGCCGGCCACGCGGGCCGAGAAGCTGCGGCCGACGCGGGTCAGTACCGGCAGGCCCATCCACAGCGCATCGCTGCAGGTGGTGTGGGCGCCGTAGGGGAAGGTGTCGAGGAACAGATCGGCCAGCGGCAGGCGTGCGAGGTGGCGCTCCGGACTCACGAAATCGGCAAAGAGCACACGCTCCGGATCGATGCCGCGCGCTTGTGCCGCGGCCCGCAAGGTGTTGCGCAGGCTGGCCTGCGGCACCAGCAGCCAGAGCACGCTGCCGGGGGTGCGCTCGAGGATGCGGCACCAGCCGGTGAAAGCGGCTTCCGAAATCTTGTACGACTGGTTGAAGCAGGCGTAGACAAAGGCGTCCTCCGGCAGGCCGCTCTCGGCACGGGTCGAAGGCGCCGGGTGCATGCGCTCGCGGTCGGTCGGCTCGTAGCACAGCGGCAGTTGCGCGATGTGCTCGGAGAAGTCTTCGGCGTGTTCCATCGGCGTCAAGATCGGGTCGCCGACGATGTAGTCGACGAAATCGGCACCGGTCGTGCTCGGGTAGGCGAGCCACAGCACCTGCACCGGCGCCGGGCGCAGCGCCATCAGGCCAATGCGCGAGTTCTGGGTGTAGCCGCTCAGGTCGATCAGGATGGTGATGCCGTCGGCACGGATGCGGGCGGCCTCGTCGTAGCTGGTCATCTCCACGCAATCGACGAACTCGTCGGCCGCGGCTTCCATGCGTCGGCGCAGCTCGGTCTTGTCGTC
>JAMFRW010000466.1 GCA_026224975.1 Rhodoferax sp.
GCCATGAGGTGATCGTCAATCTCATCGCCGGCACCAAGACCAAGAGCGGACTCACGCTACATGCGGAGTTGGACACCAACTCGTATCCGAAAGGCGTCGTTGTCACCGATGCTCAGCTGGCCACCGTACGCATCGAACCGGACGAGTTCCACGGTGATTGGAACTACCGCATCCGATCAGGATAGATTGATCAAGTTATTTATGAACGAAGCCTAAGTCGGCACGTGTCCCTTGACCGCGTTGGCGCTCGCCCGGTAGGTGATGCGCCCGGCGGCATCGGCCGGCAAGCGGGCGCGCACCCGCTCCTTCAGCAGCGCCACATCGGCAGGCGCCATCGCGGCCAGCCGGGGCGCCACCCGCGGGCCGGTCTGCGAGATGACCCAGAAGGTGTCGAAGTCGGAGAACGTTCGCTCCACCTCGATCTCGCGGGTTTCGATGTCCACCAGCCCCACGCCGGCCCACAAGGCCTGCAGCGCATCGATGCGCGCAGCTTCGATGCTGGGCGGCCAGATCGGCGTCGAACCCAGAAGGGCCATTTCTTCCTGCATGGCAGCGAATGGGAAGCCGCCGCCCAGGATGTCCCACGCATAGGCCGAGACGCTGCCGCCCGGCCGCACGACCCGCGCCATCTCGGCCACGCCCTTCGCCGGGTCGGGCACGAAGAAGATCACGAGCGCCATCACCGCGGCATCGAAAGCGCCATTGGCATACGGCAGCGCCGTCGCATCGCCGAGCTCGAACGCCACCGGCGCGCCCACGAGCCGTGCGCGCGCAAACGCGAGCTGTGCTTCCGAGGGGTCGATGCCCTGCACGCCGGCCGGTGCGTGACGCTGCACCAGCATCTCGGTGAACGCGCCGTTGCCGCAACCCACATCGACCCAGCGCCAGCCATCTGCCGGCGCCAGCCACTGCAAAAAGGTGTCGCCCGCGAGCTGGCTCCATTTGCCCATGAAGTCCTCGTAAGCGGCACCGTCGTCGAAGCGGATCTGGTTGTCTTGCATGGTGGTTCTCCGTCGGAGAAGTCAGTATGCGTTCGAATCAGTACGGAATCAGTACGTCTTGTACGACAGAAACTTCTCCGACATGACGATCTGCACCCGGTCGCCGGCCGGGTGGGGTTCGCGCTGCAGGTCCATCCTGAAATCGATGGCGCTCATGACCTTGCTGAGGCCGACGCGCTTGGCCACGTCCTCCCACTTCAGGCCGTTCCTGACCTTGGCTTCGATGATGAGTTCGGTCACGTCGTTTCGGTTCATGGCATGGCTCCGGTGTGTGAGATGGGAATGGCGCAATCGCCAATCGGTGGTGCAAAGCCCATGCCACGCGGTTCACGACGCCGACGCACGTCGCGCAAAGTCCTTCGATTTCGCCACCACCGACCGAAGCTCCTGCATCAGCGCCTCGGCGCCCGGTGAAGGGAAAGCGCCGAGCCGCTGGCTGAGGCCGATGTCGCGGCGCGTGCGGTCGAGCGGGAAGTCGAGCACCACCAGGCTGCGGTCCTGAATCTCGTAGCGCAGCTGATGGGCCGAGATGGCCGTGAGCATGTCGCTCTCCAGCAGCAATCCGCGCAGCATCGCGAGGTCGCCGGTTTCCACGGCCGGCACCGGCGGTGATTCGCGAACGTCGAGAAACGATTGTTCGAGCAGCTCGCGTGAGGGCGAGCCCCGGCGCGACAAGACCCAGCTCGCCTGGCGCAGCGTGTCGAAGTCGATGCGCGCGGCGCGTGTCAACGGATGGCCGGCGCGGGCGATGACGGCGATGCGGTCCTCGAACAGCGCCTCCTGCTGCAAGTCCTTGACCTGGCCGCCGGTGCGCAAGGCGCCCAGGATGAAGTCGATCTCGCCGCTGCGCAGCGCGGCCACCAGCGCTTCATACGGGCTCTCGACGGTTGCGACGTGCAGGCCCGGGTGGCGCGCCAGCAAACGCGCGACGGCCATCGGCAGCACCTGCGTTCGGCCCAAGGGAAGCGCGCCGACGAGGATGCTGCCTTGCAAGCTGCCTTCGCTGGCCGCGAGGTCGGGCAGGATGTGGCGCAGCTCCGAGAGCACGCGCTTGAAGTAGAAGGCCACGATCTCGCCGGCGGCGGTGGGCACCAAACCGCGCGCGGTGCGTTCGAGCAGCGACACGTCGAGGCCAGCTTCCAGGTCTTTCAACGCGGTGCTGATGGCGGGCTGCGTGATGCCGAACTCGCGCGCCACGGCCGGCATGTTGCGCTTCTCGGCCAGGCTGGCGAAGACCGCGAGCCGCCGGCCGTTGAGGATGGACGCGAACAGCGAGCGCACATCGGCCGCACTGCTGATGCCGCCGCGCGCCACAAGCTGCAGCCGCGCATCCTCGAACTCGCGTTCGATGCGATGCGCACGGGCCAGCACCAGATCGCCGTACCTCGTCGGCACCATGCCGCGCGAGCGGCGTTCGAAGAGCGGCCGGCCGAGCGCCGCCTCCAGTTCGGAGATCGATCGCGTGACTGCCGACGACACGCGAAACATGCCTTCGGCCGCCCCGGCGATGGTGCCGGCGGAGGCCACGGCCGTGAGCGCGCGCAGGTGCCGCAGGTTGATGCCGAGCGCGTAGGCGCTGCCCGTCGCGATAAGTTTGTCTCGTACCGGGGGCGATGTCATACGCGGAACTTTCCTCTGAAATCGCCCATCACGGAGCTGAGGGTTAACCCGATAAATAAAAAAGTCTGATGGTTCGTCAAGGCGAACTCACCCCACGTTGCACCGCGCGTGGTGACACTGGCGACGCTCCCAAAAAGGGATCGACAGGAGACAAACAAGTGGGTGCTTCCAATGCGGTGGACGTCAAGGCGTTCATCGACCAACGCAAGATGTCATCGGTGCAGTGGCTGTTGCTGGCCCTGTGTTTTCTGGTCGTCGCTGCCGATGGCATGGACGTCGCGATCATGGGCTTTCTCGCGCCCTCGATCCTGCAGGAGTGGGGTGCCTCGCGGGCCAGCTTCGGCGTGGTGATGAGCGCCGCGCCGTTCGGTTTGGTGCTGGGCGCGCTGATCGCGGGGCCGTCTTCGGACCGGCTCGGCCGCAAGACGGTGTTGATCGCCTCCGTCTTCCTGTTCGGCATCTTCACGATCGCCACGGCCTACACCCACAACCTGACCGAGATGGCGGTCGTGCGGCTGCTCACCGGCCTCGGCCTGGGCGCGGCAATGCCCAACTCGACCACGCTGCTGTCGGAGTACGTGCCGCAGCGCTCGCGCTCGCTGCTGATCGCCATCATGTTCACCGGCTTCAACCTGGGTTCGGGCACCGTGGGCTTCGCGGCTGCGTGGTTGATCCCGCAGTACGGCTGGCGCTCGGTGCTGCTGGCCGGCGGTGCGCTGCCGCTGATCCTCGTGCCTTTCCTCTGGCTGCTGCTGCCGGAATCGGCGCGCTTCATGGTCGTGCGCCGTTATGCCGCAGAGCGCATTGGCGCGGTGTTGGGCCGTGTGTGCGGCACCACCTTCCCGGCCGGCACGCAGTTTTTTGCGCCGGAGCCGCCGGTGCAGAGCAAGCGGCCGATCGGCGTGCTGTTCTCGCAAGGTTATGGGCTGATGACGGCCTCGCTCTGGGTCACCTACTTCATGGGTCTGCTGGTCATCTACCTGCTGACCGGCTGGCTGCCGACGCTGATGAAGGATGCGGGCCTGCCGATCTCGACCGCGGCCACCACCACGGCGATGTTCCAGATCGGCGGCACCGTCGGCGCCATCCTCGTCGGCTGGGCCATGGACCACGCCAGGCCGACGCGGGTCATCGGCGCGGCGTATGCGGCCGGTGCGATCTGCATCCTGGGCCTCGGCATCGGCGGAGTCATGTCCGGATCGCTCGCGATGCTGGTCGCGGCGGCCGGCTTCTTCATGAGCGGTGCGCAGACCGGCTTGAACGCCTTTGCACCGAGCTGCTACCCGACCGTGGCACGCGCCACCGGTGTGAGCTGGATGCTGGGCATGGGCCGCTTCGGCAGCATCACCGGCTCGATGGTGGGCGGCGTGCTGCTCTCCATGGGCTGGGGCTTCACCACCATCATTTCCTTGCTCGCCATACCCGCGGTCCTGGCCGGCCTGGCGGTGCTGACGGCAC
>JAMFRW010000058.1 GCA_026224975.1 Rhodoferax sp.
ACACAGCCGGGTGATGCTCAATCTCGCGAGTTGCATCGACAGTCATCTGGACGGCACCGGTTGCCAGGTGTTCACAGGGAACATGAAGCTTCAATTCGCGGACGACGGCATTCTTTACCCGGATGTGATGGTCACGTGCGGGAAGGCCGAGGCGGGTGATGAACTGGTGGTGACCGATCCCAAGCTCGTCATCGAGGTGCTGTCGCCCGGCACCAAGGGCTACGACAAGCGTGACAAGTTCATCCTGCACCGCACGCTGCCGTCCTTGCGCGAGTACGTGCTCATCGACCCGGATAAGCGCCAGGTAGAGGTGTTCACGTTGGCCGATGCCGGGGCCTGGTTGCTCAAGGACCAGACCGAGGCGGGCGAGCTGACACTGCAGGCGATCGATCTGGTGGTGCCGTTCGAGCAGGTGTTCAAGGGCGTGGCTCGTGAAGCTTCCTGAGGGAGAGCATTGCTCGCTGAACCGCATCTGCGGCGACTTGCACATGAGGCGCTGCACATGGCCACAAAGCTTGCGATCGACCCAGCCCTCCTATGGTCGCCCACCCATGTGAGCTTGCCTCGGGGCCTCTTGACGCATGTGCACACCGGACCGGCCGCGTAGCGACGGCCGCGCTCAAAGTTACGTCGAATGACGCCTCATATGCCATCATCGCGATCCAAAAAGTTGGAGACAAAAATGTTCGAACGAACCGTAGTGTGTTTTTATTGCCAAACGTGCTGTCGCAGCGGGTAATGCCCGGACAATTTCCAGAAATAAAAAGTAGAACGAATTGCACAAGCCACTCAACACGCCGCCATCGACCCGAACCCGTATTCGTCGAATCCCGGAGCTGGCAGATTACGACCTGAGCACACTTCTTGCCATCATCGACGAGGCCTACGTTTGCCACGTGGCCTTTCACGATGGTGAGAACACACATTGCATTCCGACCGCCTGCTGGCGAGTCGACAATCACCTGTACATCCACGGCTCGAACGGAAGCCGGATGATCAAGGCGCTTTTGGCCGGGTGCCCATCATCGATCAATGTCACCCACATCGATGGCCTCGTTCTGGCCAAGTCGGCTTTCAATCACAGCATGAATTACAGGTCCGCGGTGATTTACGGAGTCTTCGAGCAGGTCAGGGGCGGCAAGCACAAGATGAATGCGCTGGATGCATTCATGGACAAGATTGCGCCGGGGCGAAAGGCCGAGGTTCGGGCGGGCAATGACAAAGAGCTTGCGGCGACGAGTGTTCTGCGTGTCTCGCTCGATGAGGCGGCAGCCAAGGTCAGCAAAAGTGGCCCTGTCGATAAGCCCGAGGATGCCGGCCTGCCCGTGTGGGCGGGGGTGCTGCCCTTGAGGCAAACGCGCGGTGATCCGATTCCCTCGCCCGGAAATCATGTGGTGGCGCCGCTCTACGTCAGTGACTGGGGGAAGCGCAGTCCCAGGTGACTGTCGCGGGCCGGCGCCCATGGCGGCTGCGGCGGCATCACTGCAAAATCGGTCCCTCCATCAGGGACCACCCCATGCGACCCAACCCCCTGCGCACCCTCTGGACCTCCGCCAGGCGCCGCCTAGGCTCCGGCGCGTCGTGCGGCGTTTCGAGTGAACTTACGTCGCGCGCAACGCCAGACTGTGTAAAATACTACACAAGGAGCCACACATGGCCACAAATCTCGCAATCGATCCTGGTCTCCTGGACCGCGCCGTCGAAGTCAGCGGTGAACGCACGAAGAAGGCAGTCGTCACGCGCGCCCTTCAAGAGTTCATCGCTCGCCGCGAGCAGAAGCGAGTACTCGAGTTGATGGGTCAGCTCGAATGGGATGAAGGGTTCGACTACAAGGCCGAACGTTCCAGAAGATGACGTTGTTGGTCGACACGAGTGTCTGGTCGTTGGCGTTGCGACGTGACGCCAGCTCACCTGAGCCGCAAGTACAGGCTTTGCGCAATGCGCTGTCCGGCGACGCCATCGTCGTGACCACCGGCATGGTGTTGCAGGAGTTGCTGCAAGGCTTTGCCGGGCCCAAGGCAAGACTGCAGATCATCGAGCGCTTCGCCGCGCTGCCGCTGCTGCAACCCGATCGGCAAGACCATGTGGCGGCCGCGGAACTGCGGAACACCTGCCGCCGGGCTGGCATCCAGATCGGCACGATCGATGCGTTGCTGGCCCAGCTCTGCATTCGACATGACTTGACGCTGCTGAGCACAGACAACGACTTCGCTTTGGCCGCAAAGCACTGCGCTCTTCGCTTGTGGCAGTAGGGGATGAACGGCTGCGGTGATCGCGTTTGGTGCTGAGGCCGGTAGCGCGAAGGGCGGCAGCCATGAGCTTGTCGTCGATGACGATGGGGGTTCGCATGGTGAGCGCAGGTCTTTGACTGACTGTGTGTGCGCGCCATTCTGCCCGCATCTGCACGCCGGGCCAGCCTGCATGGCGGTGGCCGCGCCGCCACTGAAGGCGCACTCGCTCATTCATCCCTCTCGTATCGAATCCGCCGAGAGGCAAGCCCATCGGCCTCGATTCGCATGACTTCATGGAACGCGCTGGCCGGGCTCTCGTCCGGCTGTTGCAAGGCGACGCTGACCGACTTCAAGCGTTCGACGTTCGGCGATGCCAGCTCCGTTGCCAGGGGCGCCTGGCTTTCGCGGAACCACAGGGCAACGGTGGTCGGTCGGGTCTTGGGCGTGACCTGGGCGCTGTAGGCGTTGGGACGCGCGGTGAACGAATAGACGTTGTGCGAACCCGCGTAAACCTTCCCATAGACGCTGTCGAGGCGGGCGCCGCCCACGTCCACGTCGAACCTCGTCGGTTGCCCGACAGCGGCACCTTCCGGGTACTGCGTGTACCCGGTGATCTTGAACCAATCGAACGGGGCGATGGGATCGGATTCGAACACGATGTTGCCGTTGGCGGCACGCCATGTGCCTCGGGCAAACCTGTCGCTTGCGCCATAGCTCATCGCCCATTCGAAACGGCCGTCGGCCTGGAGCCGGAGCCCGATGGAAGCTTCCCTGGTGCCAACGGCGTGATACGTGCCGACGAGGTTCGGTGGCAGCGATTGCGACGATTGTGACGCGGCTTTGCCGATCGGCGCCGGGCCTGCGTCGGCGCCCAGTTCGCGCAAGGTGGGCTGAAGTTCCGGCAGATTGGAAGCAATCGCGACGGTCGCTGTCATGGCTTCGCTGCGCAGGTCAGCAGGCGCCATTCCGTGCCGGCGCAACTCCGCAATGCGCCTGGGCACCATCGTCCGCCGCTCGCCAGCCATCGAAAAGGGATCCTGCAACAGTGCTGCGGCCAAGACTGTCATCGGCAGCGGCTGCGAAACGCTTTTGCCGTTCTCTTGTTCGAGATTGCCATCGGGCCGCAGCGCATCTGATCCAGACTCGACAGCGCAGGAAGCCAAGCCCGCCAGACCATCCGCGAGCAAGGTCTGCCATTGCGGCTCGGGCATCAGGTACACCGCGGTGAGCAACGGCGATTGTTCCGCCGTGTCGGACGAAAGGCACAGTGATCTCAGTGCCACGCCAGAATATTCGAGCGCATTGGCAATCCCGTCCGGCGACATCATGTCGAGAGCAAGCTGAGTCGCCTCGGTATCGAAGACCCAGCCGTGATCCCTCAACACGCCCAGCGCGCGAACCTGGTTTTTCGCTGCGAGACGGACCATGACGTTGCGCTGCCAGTCGGCCGCGCGAACAGCGGGCTTGCGCATTGTCAGAAGGCGTTCAAGGACACCCCAATATTCGCGCGTTGCCGCCGTGTAGACAGCTTCACCAAAGGCTTCGTCGTCTCGACCCGATCGACCGGACGTGTCAGGCTCCTTGCGAACATCGCCGAGCCCCGCGTCCAGGATGGCCATCGCCAATGGCACGTCGCCGTGGCGCAGCACCCTGACGAATGAGTCGAGCGGAATCCGGTCAAGTGAAAAGCCGGCCCCCACGAGTTTGTCGAACCATTCCCGCCAACGAGGCCCCTGCGCGTTGACCGCCGCGACCAAGGGGCTGTCGGCTGCGGTATCGAAGCGGCGCACCTCCCGGGGCTTCAGTGTCGCGAGCATTGACGGGATGACCTCATCGAAGAAGTTTTCATTCGCTGCGGAAGGCGCGATGGGTTGTTCGCCCGGCATCGAGCGAGGGTCCAGTGCGATGCTCAAGGCGGACTTCCGATCTCTACCTGGCGTCAGCACGGAGGCGCCCGCCGCCAACAGCCGTTGCACGAGATCCGTGCGATGCAGTGCCATGGCATCGACCAGTGCATCGCCAGGCAAATCGGGTGCATCGTGGTCGGCATCGATCCGGTCCGCTTGTTCGGTTTGCCGTTTGGCGACAGCCTCCGCGGTGCGGCGCAGCGAACCTGTCGAAACCATCCAGTCGACAAGCGCCAGATCGCCGATCGCCACGGCGCTGGACAAGAGCGAACGGCCCTTCGATGCTTGGTATCTGGGTTGAAGGCCAACCAGATAGTGTTCGGAAAAGTCGGGGCGCTCGAGCGCGCTGAAATCTGTTTTGCCATCGACAAGCAGCTTGAAGATGGCCAGCCGCTGCGCTTCGAATGGGGTTCCAAGGGCGGCCCAGGCCGCTTCGGCCCAGGTATCGTGAAGGGTGCCTGCGTCTCGGCAGGGTCGATGTCATTCTTCTCATAACGTGGCAGCCGTTGCTGCAGCCATTCCACTGCGGTGGTGTTGCCGGCCAACGCAGCGCGTGCCAACAGGTTTTCTTTGCCAGCGGATGCTGCGGGCTTGGTGCCCATTCGGAGAAATGCAGTCAGCACATCCGAGCCTTCGGTCATTTCCACAAGGGGTGCCCAAAGCAGTTGGTCTGCGGCGACGGATCGGCGCTGCGGCGTATTCTTGCCAGCGGCGCTCGGCTTCTTCGACCCGGCTTGCGTGCCCGCTGCTCCGTCCAGATCGCTGAAGGGGCGTTTCGCGCCGGCCTTGATCAAGGACAGGAGCATCGCGGAACGCTCGCCACGGGTCACCAGATCAGGCAGGTTGCTCAGGCGAACGACATATTCGCTGCGCAGCATCGATTCGATCGGCGGGTGCCTCTCGAACCTTCCCGCTGCCTGGTTGGCATCAGCGCCTGATGACAAGAGCAGATCCACCATGGCAGGCGAACCAAAGAGCAAAGCGAGATGCAGGCCCGGCAGCCTGTCGGTATAGGTGACGTCGTTTGGCTTTGCCCCTCGTTTCAGCGCGGCCGCGAGCATCCGTGTGCGGACGGGCAAGGTCGCGCGGTGGGCCGCGAAGAGTTGCGCGCGCTTTGCCTCACTCATCTCCCAGTACACCTCAGGTTCGGTCCTTTCGGCCGATGCCTCGGGCGCACGCGGTCGTAGAAGCCTGGTCAGAAGCGTGTGATCGTCAACGAGGTACCTGCCAACATCGGGTGTCTTGGCCAGCAGCTCGTTGAAGGCCTTTTCGTCCAAAGCCTCCGCTGCCTTGAACAGGGCGATGACTTCCGGTGTAGGGGGCGTCGTTTCCGTTTTGTACTCGCTCGTGCACCCGCAGCCTTCTTGGGCGGCCGCGCCGACGCTCCGGGGGGGATTCGCCTGCTGCTCGACAGCAGCCGCGGGTTCAATGGTCAGACCCACCCCGGCGATCATGATCGGGGCGAGCCCCGTACTGGCAAAAAACGCAGCGGCGACGTGAACGATGGGCCTCGATGCGGAGGGACAAGAACGCAAAAGCGAAATCAACGGTGTGATTTTCATGAGAATGCACTTCGAAGATGCTGCCAAATCGGCAGCGACTCCCATATTTTCAGCTTAGACAACTCGACCGTACAAACAAGGCAGAAGTTATTTACACACGTAGTTTTCGAACCTTTGGCGCGGACTCCTTGGGTGGTCGACCGTAGCGGGCCGGCCCTCATGGCCGCCGCCGCCGCCCCGCTGCAAAATCGGCCGACTCCACCAAGGACCACCCCATGCGACCCAACCCCCTGCGCACCCTCTGGACCTCCGGCGGCGCCGCCCTCAACGGCTGGCTGGCCATCCCCGACAGCTTCTCGGCCGAGACCATGGCGCATCAGGGGTGGGACACGCTCACCATCGATCTGCAGCACGGCCTGATCGACTACCAGGCGATGGTGCCGATGTTGCAGGCCATCTCCACCACCGCGACGGTGCCCGTGGTGCGCGTGCCCTGGCTGGAGGCGGGCATCCTGATGAAGGCACTCGATGCGGGCGCTTATGCCGTCATCTGCCCGATGGTCAACACGCGTGAAGATGCGCAGAAGCTCGTCGCCTACACACACTACGCGCCGCAGGGCACGCGCAGCTACGGGCCCTTGCGCGCGATGCTGTATGCCGGGGCCGACTACCAGGCCAACGCCAACGAGACCATCGTGACCTTCGCGATGATCGAAACCGCGCAGGCGCTCGACAACCTCGATGCCATCCTGAGCGTGGAGGGGCTGGATGCGATCTACATCGGCCCGTCCGATCTTTCCATCGCGCTCGGTTGCAAGCCGGCTTTCGACGATCTGGAGCCCAAGGTGGCCGAGGCCGTCGATCACATCCTGGCGCGGGCCAAGGCGCACGGCGTGGTGGCCGGCATCCACAACGGCACCACCGATTCGGCGCGGGCGCGCATCGCCAAGGGCTTTCAGTTCGTGACGGTCGGCTCCGACGCCTGGTTGCTGGCCAATGGCTCGAAGGAGATCGTCGGGAGGATGCGGGCATGAACCGCGGCCACCTGATCCCGGTCGAGCGGCTTCGCGCCGCTGTGAACGACCTGATGCTCGGTTTTGGCAGCGAGCCGCGCGAGGTCGCGCTCGTCACCGACAACCTGCTGCAGGCCAACCTCACCGGCCATGATTCGCACGGCATCGGCATGCTGCCGCGCTATGCCAATGCCTTCCTCGAAGGCGGCTTGCGGCCGAACGCGCACGCGCTGACCAAGCTCGACAGCGGCACGCTGCTCGCGCTCGATGGCCAGGCCGGCTTTGGCCAGGTGATAGGCCATGAGGCGATGGAACTCGGCATCGCCCGCGCCCAGGCGCACGGCAGTTGCATCATGGCGCTGGCCAATGCACACCACCTCTGCCGCATCGGCGCCTGGGCCGAGATGGCGGTGGTGGCGGGGCTGGTCTCGGTGCACTTCGTCAACGTCATCTCGCGGCCGATGGTGGCGCCGTGGGGCGGGCGCGATGCGCGCTTCGGCACCAACCCGTTTGCCGTCGGCATCCCGGTGCCGGGCCGCGAGCCTGTGATCCTCGACATGGCGACCAGCGTCATCGCGCAGGGCAAGACGCGGGTGGCGCACAACAAGGGCGAGCGGCTCGCGCCCGGGCAGATGATCGACAACTTCGGCGAGCCCACCACCGACCCGAAGTTCGGCGTGGTCGAGCCGCTCGGCGCGCTGCGCACCTTCGGCGAACACAAGGGCTTCGGCCTGGCGCTGGTGTGCGAGCTGCTGGGCGGCGCGGTGGCTGGCGCGCTCACGGCGCATCAGCCGGGCGACGGCAAACAGCGCGTCTTGAACGGCATGCTGACGATGCTCTTCGACCCGAACCGCCTGGGTGATGGCGCGGTGTTCGGCGGCGAGATGCAGGCCTTCCTCGATTGGGTGCAGGCCTCGCCGCCCGAGGCCGGGCTGAGCCGTGTGCAGGTGGCCGGCGACCCGGAACGCGCCTCGCGCGCCAGGCGCTCGGCCGAGGGCATTCCGGTCGATGACAACACCTGGAAGGAGCTGCTGGCTGCGGCCGCCAAGCTGGGGCGTGACCCGGCGCGGGTGGCGAGCCTGGCGGGCGTGGCGGCCTGATTCGAGGCAGGCCGGTCTGCCATCGACGGGTCACAAGCCGCGCGAGCGCATGGGTGCGCTAGGCCATGGCTGCCTTGGCTTCCATCGCCCGACGCAAGACCTTTTGCAGAATCTCCAAGCCCTGCTCGATCTCGGAAGCCGTGCTGTTCAGCCGGGGCATGAACCGCAGGCAACCGGGCCGCGCAGCGTTGACGAGCAGGCCTTGCGCGCGGCACTCGCGAACCATGGTCGGCGCAGCATCGTTCCCCAATTCGAGCGCCAGCAACAGCCCGTCACCCCGCACTTCACCCAGGCCCATGCGGTCGGAAAGAGCCTCCAGCCCGTGGCGCAGCAGCCGGCCCATGGCGAGCACGTTGGCCAGGAACGCGGGCTGGCTCGTCACGTTCAGCACCTCCAGGCTGACCGCGCACATCAGCGGGTTGCCGGCGTACGTTCCGCCTTGGTCGCCATGTTCGAAGACGCTGCAGTGTGCCTGCGCCAACACGGCCGAAATCGGCACGCCTCCGCCGAGGCCCTTGCCCAAGGTCATGATGTCCGGCGTGACGCCCGCCTGCTGGAAGGCGAAGAGGTGCCCCAACCGGCCGCAGCCCGTCTGGATCTCGTCGAAGATCAACAGCAACCCGCGCTCGTCGCACAACTGCCGCAGGGCTTTCAGGAAGGCCGGTGAGGCGGGCCGCACGCCCGCTTCGCCTTGCACGGGTTCCAGCATGATGGCCACCGTGCGCTCGTTGATCGCGCTGACGACGGAGCTCAGGTCGTTCAGGCGGGCCTTGGCGAACCCGGGCATCTGCGGTGGAAAGAGCAGGTCCCAACCGGCCTTGCCGCTGGCCGCCATGGTGGCGAGGTTGCGGCCATGAAAGCCGTTCTCGAAAGTGATGATCTCGTGTGCGCCCGCGCGATGCAGCCGCCCCCACTTACGCGCCAGCTTGATCGCGCCTTCATTGGCCTCGGCGCCCGTGCTGCCGAAGAACACCTGTGCAAATCCGCTGAGTTCACACAAGCGCGCCGCCAGCTCGAGCGCAGGCCTGTTGTAGACCGCCGGGCTGGGCGTGAGCAACTGGGTCGATTGCGCCTGAAGTGCCTGTGTGATGAGCGGCGGGCAGTGGCCGAGGGCGTTGACGGCCCAGCCTTGCAACCAGTCCAGATAGCGCTTGCCGGCTGCATCCCAGATCCAGGCGCCTTCGCCGCGCACGAAGACTTCGGCGGGGCGCTCGGTGATGGGCATCAGGTGGTTGAACAGCGGGTTTTGCGGATCGTTCATGACAGGCCTCGATAGTGGACGGACAAAATGGACGGACAAAAGAAAAAGGCCACGGGGGTGAGCCGTGGCCTTCGCGGGGAGAGAGTCGATTGTTTATGTCATCAGCTTCTGTCTCTCGCGCGCAGCGCACGGCAACGAGCAGCGGGCTCGTGCAGCTCGCTGGGCTCGCGCCACGGAGGCGACGGAGAAGTTCGGAAGGGTCGAAGACATGAGGCACATCATAAGGGCCGACAAGCGGCGCGCGGCGGCCGAATGTCGAATCCTGCGTACAGTCGGCCTCTTCGAAGACGAGTGCCGATGCCGATGACGCTGCCGCCGCAAGACCCACATCGCTCCCAAGCCGCCGACGAGGCCAATGCCGCCGCCGACGCGAACGACCATGCCGCCGAATCCGCCGAGTGGCGCGAAGGCTTTCTCTCGCTGCTGGAAGCCAGCGGCCCGCAGCGCGCGGCGCAGATCCTCGCCGAACTCGCACTGCTGGCCGGCGCGAAAAGAGTACCGTGGCGGCCCGAGCTCAACACGCCTTACGTCAACACCATCGCCGTCGATGAGCAGCCGGTGTTCCCGGGTGACCTGGCCATCGAAGAGCGGCTGGCTTCGCTGATGCGCTGGAACGCTCTCGCCATGGTCGCGCGGGCCAACAAGGCCTATGGCGATCTCGGCGGGCACATCGCGAGTTATGCGAGCGCGGCCGATCTGTTCGAGGTCGGCTTCAACCACTTCTTTCGAGCGCGGGAAGGCCTGGGTGCGGGGCAGAACCGTGGCGATCTGGTCTTCTTCCAGCCGCACAGCGCGCCGGGCGTGTATGCGCGCGCCTTCCTCGAAGGCCGGCTCACCGAGACCGATCTCAACCACTACCGGCAGGAGATCACCGCTGCCGCCAACGGTGCTCAGGGCTTGTGCAGCTACCCGCACCCGTGGCTCATGCCGCAGTTCTGGCAGTTCCCCACCGGCTCCATGGGGCTCGGGCCTATCAGCTCGATCTACCACGCGCGCTTCATGCGCTACCTGAGCCACCGCCAGCTGCTCGATTGCTCGGAGCGCAAGGTCTGGGGCGTGTTCGGCGATGGTGAGATGGACGAGCCCGAGAGCATGAGCGCGCTCACGCTCGCCGCGCGCGAGGGGCTGGACAACCTCGTCTGGGTCGTCAACTGCAACCTGCAGCGGCTCGATGGCCCGGTGCGTGGCAACACCCGCATCATCGATGAGCTGGAACGGCTCTTCGTCGGCGCCGGCTGGAAGGTCATCAAGCTGCTCTGGGGCAGCGATTGGGATGGCCTCTTCGCACGCGATGCCAACGGCGCGCTGGTGCAGGCGCTGGCCGACACCGTCGATGGCCAGATGCAGACCTTTGCTGCGAAAGACGGCCGCTACAACCGCGAGCACTTCTTCGGCCAGAACCCCGAGCTCGCCAGGCTCGCGCAAGGCATGACCGACGAGCAGATCGACCGCCTGAAGCGCGGCGGCCACGACCTGGTGAAGATCCATGCCGCCTATCAAGCCGCCAACGAACACCGCGGCCAGCCGACGGTGGTGCTCGCCCACACCAAGAAGGGCTACGGCATGGGCGAGGCCGGCCAGGGCAAGATGACGACGCACTCGCAGAAGAAGCTCGACGAGACCGACCTCGTCGCCTTCCGCAACCGCTTCGGTCTGCCGCTGACCGACGACCAGGCACGCGACCTCGTCTTCCACAAGCCCGCGGCCGACAGCCCTGAGATGCGCTACTTGCACGAGCGCCGCGAGCGCCTGGGCGGCTACCTGCCCCAACGTGAATCGGTGTGCGATGTGGTGCCGGTGCCGGCGGTTGAAAGTTATGCGCGCTTTGCACTCGAAGCCGATGGCAAGGCCATGAGCACGACCATGGCCTTCGTGCGCATGATGGGCAACCTGCTGAAAGACTCGCAGCTCGGGCCCCGCATCGTGCCCATCGTGGCCGACGAGGCGCGCACCTTCGGCATGGCCAACCTCTTCAAGCAGGTCGGCATCTACTCGAGCGTGGGCCAGCGTTATGCGCCGGAAGACATCGGTTCGGTGCTGCCTTACCGCGAGGCGCTGGACGGGCAAATTTTGGAAGAAGGCATCAGCGAAGCCGGCGCCATCGCGAGCTGGACTGCAGCGGCCACCGCCTACAGCGTGCACGGCGTGGCCATGCTGCCGTTCTACATCTACTACTCGATGTTCGGCTTTCAGCGCGTGGGCGATGCGATCTGGGCCGCGGCCGACCAGCGCTCGCGCGGCTTCCTGCTCGGCGCCACCTCGGGCCGCACCACCCTCGGCGGCGAAGGCCTGCAGCACCAGGACGGCAGCAGCCACCTCGTCGCAGCGACCATCCCCAACTGCAAGGCCTACGACCCCGCCTTCGCCGGCGAACTGGCCGTGATCCTCGATGCCGGCATGCGCGAGATGCTGGTCGAGCAGCGCGATGTTTTCTACTACGTCACGCTGATGAACGAGAACTACGGGCAGCCGGATTTGGTGGATGGCTCCGCGGAAGGGGTCTTGCGTGGGGGGTATCGCTTCGGCACTTATGTTGCTTCGTCGTCTGCGGATGCGCCAGCGCCGGAGTCGTCACACGTCACGCTGATGGGCTCCGGCGCCATCCTCACCGAAGTGATTCGCGCGGCGCAGATGCTGGCGGAGCGCGGCGTTGCGGTCGACGTGATCAGCGTGACGAGCTGGAGCGAACTCGCGCGCGATGGGCAACGCTGCCTCGACGCGGGCGATGGCGAGTTGCCGCACGTCGCCCAGTTGCTCGCCACGTCGAATGGTCCCGTCATCGCCGCCAGCGACTACGTGCGCGCCGTCCCCGAGAGCATCCGCGCGCATGTGCCAAGCGGTCTGCACTACGTGACGCTCGGCACCGACGGCTTCGGCCGCAGCGACACGCGTGCCGCACTGCGGGATTTTTTCGGCGTCGATGCGCAGCGGATCGTGCAGGTGGCGACGCAAGCCATCTCAGGCGCACATCCGGGCTGAGTTCCCATCCGTTCGGGCTGAGCCTGTCGAAGCCTGCCATCGACGCCAATATTCCCTCGCCGAAACGCTTCCCGCTCACTCGCGTCATGACCGCAACCAACCCAAGCGCACGAGACGCCAATCGCCACCGCAGCGCGGTCGCCCTCGTCGTGCTCGCCCAATGGCTGGGCACCTCCCTCTGGTTCAGCCCCAGTGGCGCCGCAGCCGGCTTGATGGCGCAATTGAACATCGGTGCCGCGGCCTTCGGTTGGCTGATCGCGGCCACGCAGTTGGGCTTCATCGCCGGCACGCTGGGCTTCGCGGCCACCGGCATCGCCGATCGTTTCGCGGCGAGCCGCATCTTCGCGGTCAGCAGCCTCGTCGGCGCCATCGCGAATGCGGCGCTCGTGCTGCACGGTCTCGGCTACGACGCCGTCTGGGCGCTGCGCTTCTGCGTCGGCCTGTGCCTCGCCGGCATCTACCCGTTGGGCATGAAGATGATCGTGCAATGGGTCGGTGGCAAGCCGGCCGCGGCGCTCGGCTGGCTGGTCGGCATGCTGACGCTCGGCACGGCCATGCCGCATGGGCTGCGCGCGGCCGGTGCTTCGTGGCCTTGGGAAGGGATCGTGCTCGCGTCTTCGGTGCTGGCGGTGGTCGGCGCGGTCGTTGTGCAGTGGCTGGGCGATGGGCCGTATGGGCACCAGGCGGCGCGATCGAAGGGCATTTCTGCAGCGTGGGAATCGGCGTCGGCGTCGGCGTCCGAGCAGTCGTCGGTCGATGTCTGCCAGCCAGACAACCATCGAAGCATCGTCCAAACCCTGCGCCAGAGCGCTGCATGGCAAGTCTTCGCCGTGCCCGGCTTTCGCGCCTCGGCCTTCGGCTACTTCGGCCACATGTGGGAGCTGTATGCGTTCTGGAGCGTGCTGCCGTTGCTGTGCGCGCCGATCGCCGCCGAGATCGCCCGGCAAGGATCGGTCACCGCCTCAGCCGCGCCATCCATCGCCTTGCTCAGCTTCGCCATCATCGCCGTCGGCTGCCTCGGCTGCATCTTCGGTGGACAGGCGAGCCGCCGCTTCGGCAGCGCGCGCGTGGCTGCGGCGGCGCTGGCGGGCTCGGGTTTGATGTGCCTGCTCTATCCGCTGATCCCAGATCAATCCATCGCATGGCGCCTCGCCGCGCTGATGGTCTGGGGCTTCTGCGTCGTCGCCGACTCACCGCAGTTCTCGGCCTTGTCGGCCCATTACGCGCCGCCGCAATGGCTGGGCAGCGCGCTGGTGGCGCAGAACGGCATCGGCTTCCTGATCACCGTCGTCAGCATCCTGATCCTCGCCCGCGCCGTACCTGCCTGGGGCGCAAAAGCGATGTGGATCCTAGCGCCGGGGCCGGTGTTGGGCTTGTGGGGGATGCGGGGGTTGTTGAGGCGGGCTGGGTTGGGGTGAGCGTTAGAGCTGAATGCCTGAACGCTTCGTGTTTATCGGAACAACAACCTTTGGCGGCAGATTGGTTGCGCACAGGATCGCATGTCAGTGAAGCTGCGTGCGACGATAAGCCACTCAAATTGAGAGTTACACTGTTCCGTGTCGGTCCTGCATGCGCACGCTGCAATGCTGATGGTAGTAGCTGTCTCCTGGGCCTACGGCTCTGCAGGATGTCGAGCGACGTGTTGAGGCTTAGTCGCGCAATTCAATTGGAGTGTTGTTGTCACCGGCCCAGGGGCATCGAGGTTTGAATCGGAGATAAAGTCGATGTGCCAGCCCTTTGCGATTCGAATAAACAAACTTCGGTATGGACGTCGCCGAGCAAGGCGCTCGCTGACCCGTTTCTCTGGACACCTCGGTCGGCGCGTACACCGACAGAATGCGATACGCGTCAGCCCTCATTTCCTAAAATTAGGTATCGATCGTGAACCAACCATTGACTTACTGCGCCCTTCGATATTTTTTACTTTGGGAGCAACATGAGAGGAAGCTTCATAAGTTCATGAGCACCGAGCCGGACTTGGCATCGCTACGAGATTCTATGCATTACTTTCGAGTGTCACGAACCTTCCGCGGAATTGACAACGAGTCGAAGGCGAACGGCGTACTTAGGGATTTACTCGGTGCGACTGAAGGTCGCACGGCTGAACCCGTCAATGCCGTTGAGGGGCTAATTTCAAAGTTCTCGATCGGCTTCGGGCAGAAGAATTTGTCTGCGGCGACTAAGTTGCTTTGGTTGCGCCACAGGCGACCTTTCCTGGTCTATGACGCACGAGCTGTCGCGGCGCTGAAAGGCATGAACTACGAGTTCAAAGCAGGTAGTTACAGCGAGTACGCAAAAGAATGGCGGTCAGCGTACAGGATGCATAAGGATTCGGTACAGGATGCAGTAGCACTCCTGCCGGCACTTCAGCCGTTCTTTTCGGTGTGGCACTCGTCCTCCAAGTCTATCGAGCAGCTTGTTCAGAACGCGTGGTTTCAAGAACGCGTCTTTGACATCTATCTTTGGGAGAGGGGGAAACCGAAGGTCGAGGCCGCTAGCTATCCCAGTGAGTAGTCTCGTGCTATCGGCCCCTCAGCTCAAATTAT